>JANNJV010000309.1:0-1751 GCA_031395945.1 Gemmatimonadota bacterium
CCCAATGTTGTGCGACGCGAGGATCGCAAAGACGCGCGTCAGGCTGAACATGCGGATGGCGTAGGCGGTCATGGCCTGCACCGCCGGCGCCATGATACCGCGCCCCCAGTAGGGCTTGCCCAGCCAGTAGCCCAGCTCGCCAGACACGCGCTCGATGTCGGTCTGCAAAAAGAGACTGATACTCCCCACGGCGCGGCCATCCACCGTGATGGCAAGATTGGTCGGCGGCACGCGCGTGCCGGCGTCCGCAATGAACTCCTGAGCGTGGCGCAGCGTGTACGGATGCGGGAATCGGTCACGCACCATGAGCCAGATGTCGCGCTCGTTCGCCAGCTCCGCAAGCGACGCTGCGTCGTCGGGCACGAACGGGCGCAGGACGCATGCGCCGCAATCGATCTCCACCGCGCTACTCGACTGCGACGATGACACTGTCATACGCGCGATCCGGCATGTACAGGATCGGGACATCCTCACCGGGCTGCCAGCGATCGGCGATCACCGGCAGGATGACGTCCGAGTCGCGATGGTTCTCGCCGTCCGCCTCGAACTCGTAGTTCACGCGGGCCAGCTTTTCGTCGAACGCGGTCTCCTGCAACTCGATCTTCAGAATCCTCGCCACACCGGGAATGCCATTCTTGAAGAAGCGACGCATGCGCTTGCGGCGGCTGTCCGCGATGTTCATGAAGACGATGGGCAGGATCCCGGCGGTGATGACCGAGAAGAAGACGAGACTCAACACCCCCGTCACCGACCAGGATTCGGTGACCTTTTCCGACGCGGTCATCAGCCGGAGCGCGCCGGGCGTGGCTGAGTCCATCAGATCCTTGGTGGCGCCCTTGAGAGGGCGCGGCGCGGGCGGGAGCGCCAGCACGTACTCGGTGGTCTTCACGATGGCGAGGCCGGTCCGGCCGCTGGATCGGACGAGCGCGCCGCCGGACGGGTCGCCGACGAGTGCGTTCCTGACTTCGCGCGCGCTGGCATAACGCTCGGCGGGCGATGGCCTGAGCAGGCGGGCGATGACGGCGCTCAGCCGGGGTTCGCCGGGAAGGGTCGCGGGCACCTGGATGCGCCCTTCGTCGTTCATGAAATCGCGCGGCGCGCGTCCCGTGAGCAAATGAAGAAAGGTCGCCGCTGCGGCGTAGAGATCACTCGCCGGCGACGCCTGTCCCATGTACTGCTCGTACGGCATGTAGCCATACGTCCCCGCGATGGTCGAACCGCTTTCTTCGGGCGTCAGATAGACGCGCCGTACCGAACCGAAGTCCACCAGCGCCGGAAATCCCGTTGGCCGCAGGATGATGTTCGACGGCTTGATATCGCGGTGCAGGATGGGCGGCACCCGGCTGTGCAGGTAGTCCAGGATACCCAGCAACTCCAAAAAGAGATGCACCGCCTCGCCAGGATCGAGCGACCGCTTTTCGCTGATCACCTGCTCCAGCGACGTCCCCTCCACGTACTCCATGACGAGAAGGGTCGCGGGCATGCCACGCCAGTTTTCCTGAAGCGTATCGTAGACTTCCGGGATGCCATGGTGCCGCACCTGGCGCAGGACGTCGGCCTCGCGGCGGAACAGTTCGTACGCCTTGGCATCGTCCCGCCCTTTGGTGTCCAGCACCTTGATGGCCACGTTGCGATCGAGTTGTCGGTCGCGCGCCAGCAGCGTGTGGCCGAAGGCGCCCTGGCCCAAGGTGCGGATGATGGCGTAACGTCCGCCGACGATCTCTGGGGAGGAGGGCAACGAGGACATCGAC
>JANNJV010000373.1:0-2384 GCA_031395945.1 Gemmatimonadota bacterium
TCGCTCGCCGGCGGTAGAATGCTCGCCCAAAGGCCGACACCCACACGGCATTCACCACCAGCAGTACTTGCAGGTGCGCCACCCAGGGCCACGCTATGAATGCCACCACCACCACCAACACCACGTGGATCAACTCCGAGAGCGTGCTCTCCTCCGCAAGCCGCCGGGCGAAAAAGGCGCGCAGCTCGCGCTCCAGGTCGTGCTCCAGTACCGGCGTTTTGTCGATGGATACAGTGGGGCCCATCCACGCAGTATCGGTTCAGTTGGCAAAAGGTTTGTGAGGTTCTTCCCGGCAACGCTCGGCGCTCAACTTTGACGAGGGGTTGCCGATACTCTTGCCCATGTTGGCAATTCGCAGAAAGTGGCAATCCATCGACCTGAAGCTCCCCCTCCTCACTTCCGGGCTCGTCGTGGTGACGGCGCTGATCCTGGCGACGACGGCCCACCTGCTGGTCGAGCGGACCCTGCTGGATTCGGCCGGCAGACGCCTGATGACCAGCGCCGGCGTGGTTGCGCAGATGGTCACACGTCCGCGCCTGCCGGATTCGCTGACGCGCGCCACGGACGCCGCCCTGCGCGCGTACGTGCGCGGCGACGCTCCGGTCGACTCTGCCGTGGCGGCTCTGTCGCGCCCGCCGTCCGCCCAGGACACACAAAAGGTCTACGCCGCGCTCCTGGACTCATCGGGGCGCCCCGTGCTCGCCTATCACCGCCGAAACCACGGGCCGCTCATGCCGCGCTGGCCCATGCTGGCAATCGCCCGCGGTGAGATCAGCGACACCATGTCGCTGAGTCCTCTCGAGAATCTTGGCGGCATGCCGACCTACTCTCTGGTGCGCGCGCTGCGCCAGACCAGCGCGCCCTCGTCGCCTCTCATCGGGTACGTCGTGGAATCCCGCGTGATCTCGGGACGCGGTGCCGCTCGTTTTCGCGAAATGATCGGACGTGACGTTCAATTGCTCATCGGGCAGCCGGGTGCTGGCGTGTGGACCGATCTCGAGCGTCTGTCCGCCGCGCCGCCGGCCGTTCCAGAGCCGGGCGTGCTGGCGAGTTATCACGATGGAATCGGTGCGACGGCGACGGTACCGGGTACCGCTTGGCGCGTCTGGGTGGGCCAGCAACGCGGCGCCATCCTCGCGCCCGCCCGCACGCTGTTGTGGACCAGCATTCCGGGTGGTCTCGCCATCGCGCTCATTGGCGCCGCGGTGATGTGGCGCGTGACGCGGGGCATCACCCGCCCCATCGTTCAGCTCACCGAGGCCGCCGAGAATGTGGCAGCCGACAGCGGCGACTCGGTCATGCATCCCACCGTGATGATGCCCTCCACCGCAAACGAGGTCGCGCGCCTGCGATACGCGTTCGAGCGCATGGCGCGCCGCGTGGCGGAGCGCCAGACGCTGGAAATGCAGCTGCGCCACGCGCAGAAAATGGAGGCGGTAGGTCGGCTTGCGGGCGGCGTCGCGCACGACTTCAACAATCTCCTCACCGCCATCAGGTCCTATGCCGATCTGATGATCGAGGACATGCCTGAGTGGGATCCCAAGCGCGGCGACGCCATGGAGATTCGCAAGGCTGCCGAACGTGCCGCCGGCCTTACCGCGCAGCTGCTGGCGTTCAGCCGCAAGCAGATGCTCCAGCCGCGCGTGCTGGACAGCGACCAGGTGATTCGCGACCTCGAGGACATGCTCAAACGTTTGCTGGTCGAAGACATCCGCCTGGATGTCCAGGTGCCAACAGGTCTCTGGCGGGTGAAGGCAGACCGGGGACAATTGGAGCAGGTGATCGTCAATCTCGCCGTGAACGCGCGCGACGCCATGGCCGGGAATGGCGGGACGCTCACCATCAAGGCGGCCAACGTGACGCTGGAACATCCCATCGAGACGCGCCACGAGGTGGTGCCGCCGGGTGAGTACGTCACCATGGCGGTTTCGGACAACGGCGTGGGCATGGACGTGTCCACCCAGAACCGCCTCTTCGAACCTTTCTTCACGACGAAGCCATTCGGCGAAGGCACGGGTTTGGGGCTGGCGACGGTGAGCGGGATCATCGCGCAAAGTGGCGGCTTCGTGACGGTGGCCAGCGTCCTGAAGCAGGGCACGACGTTCACCGTTTATTTGCCCCGCGCCACAGAGCCTCCCAGCAGCGCCACCCTCGTGCCAGTCCGGCAAGCCCGTCGGAACAACGAAACCATCCTGCTGGTAGAGGACGAGCACGCGGTCCGTGCGCTGGCCAAGCGCGTGCTCACGCGCAGCGGGTTCCGGATTCTCGAGGCCGAGGCACCATCGAAAGCGCTGGAGCTGGCGCAGCAGCATGGGGGGTCCATCTCCTTGATCCTCAGCGACGTTGTCATGCCGGAGATGAGCGGGCCGGCGATGGTGTCGCGC
>JANNJV010000403.1:0-3008 GCA_031395945.1 Gemmatimonadota bacterium
GTGGTGCCGCTTCCATCGGATCGATGCACCACGAGAATGTCACTGTTGGGCAGGGTGACGCCGGGATTCAGCGTAGCGAGCCGAGGGTCGTTCCACTTCTTGATCTTGCCCAAGAAGATATCGGCGATGACGTCGCCGGTCAGCTTAAGTCCCTTCTGGACGCCGGGCACGTTGTAGGTGATGACATCGGCGCCGAGGACAGTGGGGATGTGCAAGATCGGCCCGCCCTTGGCGCGGCTCATCTCCTCATCGGACATCGGCGAGTCGGAGGCGCCGAAGTCCACAGTCTGCTCGCTGATCTGGCGAACACCGCCGCCTGAGCCAATAGACTGATAGTTGATCTTCACGCCCTTCGCGGCGGCGTAGTCGCTGAACCACTTGTTGTAAATAGGATACGGGAACGAGGCGCCGGCGCCGGTGAGCGCGATGCCCGAAGGGGTGCTCGCAGCAGCCGAGGTGTCGCCCTGGGTACCGCTTTTGTCGGGGGTGCAGCCCGCGACGAGCGCGAGTGCGCTGGCGGCTGCGATGCATCGTGTCGCGAAAGTCACGAAAGGCTCCGTAAGGGTTCGATGCTCAAACCTTTATAGAGCCAGAGAAGCGGTCGTGACAGTCATGTAACGGGCGCGTAACGGACGGTCGCTTGGCAGCGTCGGCGAACGGCCAGGCAGCGTCAACGCGCGGCCGGGGACGAGTGGGTGCGGTGGCGCCGCCGTATCCACTCACATCACCGCACCAATCGCCGGCTTGACCCCATACCTTTGGTACAAGCACAACATTGCTTCACGTACGCCAACCGGGCGAGTATGCGCATGGGACACGTTGTCGCGCGCCGTGGAATAACGAAAGGAGGATGCCTCATTTTCGTACTCGTCGTGTCGGCGATTGCATACGTCGGCGTTCACGCCGGTGAGGTCTACTTTCGCTACTACAAGTTCAAGGGCGCGATGGAGGAGGAATTGCGTTACCGCTCTCTTCTTCCCGACGACAGGATCAAGGCCAACCTGATGGCCATCGCCGATTCGCTAAAGTTGCCCGCGGATGCTGGCGTCGTGACCGTAACGCGAAAAGATGGGCAAATCACAGTCGAGTCGCAGTACGCGGATACGATAGCTCTGCCGTACTTCAAGAAAGAGGTGCGTTTCGCGCCCAAGGTGACTGGCGGCTAGCGAAACGCCGGGCGCCCCCCGCGCTCGCGCGCGCAATCAGCGGCAGCGGGCACTTCCATCCGGATCCGTCCCACCTGCGTCGCCGAAAGCGGGTATTCTTCACCGTCACGTTTTCTTACACGGCGTCGACATACCATGCCTCCCGACTCCATCCTCGTGATCGACGACGAGCCGCACATCCGGCGCGCCGTCCGGAACGCGATTGCGAGCGAAGCGGGCAAGGTCATCGAGGCGGAAAGCGGTCGGCGGGGCATCGACCTCGCCGCGGCAGAGCGCCCCAGTCTCATCGTGCTCGATCTCGGCCTTCCCGACGTGCAGGGCATCGACGTCTGCCGCGAAATACGCAAATGGTCGAACGCGCCCATCGTCGTGCTGTCGGCCGCGCACTCGGACCAGGAGAAGGTGCAGCTGCTGGACGCGGGCGCCGACGACTACATCACGAAGCCGTTCAGCACCATCGAGCTGCAGGCGCGCGTGCGCGCCCAGTTGCGACGCGCGCGCGCGACTCCGCTTTCCGCCGACGCCCCGATCGTGCTCGACGGACTCACGATCGATCTCGCCAAGCCGTCGCTGTTCAAGGGTGACACTCCCATCCACCTCACCCGCACCGAGTGGGACCTGCTGCGCGCGCTGCTTCGGGGCGCCGGCCGTACGCTGACTCACCGGCAGTTGTACACGACAGTGTGGGGCAACGCACACGGTGACGCGCAACAGAATCTCCGCGTGCACATCCGCAGCCTTCGCCGCAAGATCGAGATGGATCCAGTGCGTCCCACGCGGATAGTGACTGAGCCCGGCGTGGGCTACCGCTTCGAATCATGAGACTCTCCGGCGGCATCTGGTGGGGAATCGCTACCGCAATCGCCGTCTTTCTCGCGCTCAATTACTTCTATCTCCCTCCGCGCGGAACGCTGGCGCTCGAGCAGCCCATCGGATGGCTGCTGCTTCCATTCTTCGTGGGGGTGAGCGTGGTGGTGGTGCAGTGGGCCGAGCGCCGGCGCGCGAAGAGGGAACTCGCGCGGCGCATTGCCATCAAGGACGCGGTGCTGGCCACGATGTCCCACGACCTTCGCACGCCCCTCACCACCATCAAGGCTATGGCGCACGACCTCGCTGCGGATGGCGACGAGCGCGCTCTCCTGATCGAGGAGGAGGCCGAGCGTCTCAGCACCCTGGTCACGAACATGCTCGAGATGTCCCGGTTGGACAGCGGAGCCAGCACCCTGTCACCGGAGCCGAATGAAGCCGAGGATCTCCTGGGCGCCGCCCTGCAGCGCGTAAGCGGAGCGACGAACGGCCGGGAGATCCGCGTCTCGTTGGATGCCGGCGAGCCGCTGCTCTTCGGCCGCTTCGACTTCACACAGACGTTGCGGGCGCTGGTGAACCTGATCGACAATGCGCTCAAGCACTCGCCCGGCGATCACCCGGTGGACGTAACCGTTCGGCGTGAAGGCGAATGGCTGACCTTTTCCGTCCTCGATCGCGGGAAGGGAATTCCGCAGGGGGAACACGACCGCGTCTTCGAGCCGTTCTATCGCGGGCTGGGACTGTCCATCGCGCGTTCGGTGGCGGAAGCGCAGGGCGGCTCGCTGATGTATGCGGCGCGGGAGGGCGGAGGAAGCGCCTTCACGCTGCGAGTGCCGGCGCTGGACGTGGCCGACATCCCGGGACCCTAGGAGTCTTCACGCGATCCTTACGCGCAGCCCGCGGTTCTTCATGCGGTCTTCACGCGACCGCGACTAGATAACACGGCGGCCGGAGATCGGCCGCCACATGTCGAACTCCTACACGCGCTTCAAGCGCGTAGTCTTTGGTCGGCCGCTATCGTCGGACCGGCTGGAC
>JANNJV010000426.1:0-43126 GCA_031395945.1 Gemmatimonadota bacterium
GTCCTTGCGCTGCACGCCGTGGGCGAGCAGCCATTTGCCCGCCGGCGTGGACGGCGGGATGCTGCCGGCCGGCGAGATATGGTCCGTGGTGATCGAGTCGCCCAGCAGCGCGAGACACCGCGCGCCCGTCAGCGGCCGAACTCCCGGCGGAGACATCGTCATGCCGTCGAAGTACGGCGGATTCTTCACGTAGGTGGACGCGGCGTCCCACGCATAAGTCTGCCCGCTCGGCACGTCCAGCGACTGCCACTGCTCGTCGCCTTTGAACACGTCGGCGTACTGCGTCTTGAAGTGCTCGGCCTTGACGCTGCGGAGAATCTCCTCATTCACCTCCGCTGGCGAGGGCCAGATGTCACGCAGGAACACCGGTCCGTCGTTGCCCACGCCAAGGGGCTCGCGCGTCAGGTCGATGTCCATCCGGCCGGCGAGTGCGTACGCCACGACGAGCGGAGGCGACGCGAGATAATTGAAGCGCGTCAGCGGGTTCACGCGTCCTTCGAAATTGCGATTCCCCGAGAGCACGGACGCCACGACGAGCTTGTTCTCCTCGATCACCTTGGCAATGGGGTCGGGCAGCGGACCGGAATTCCCGATGCACGTGGTACACCCGTACCCCACAAGATTGAACCCGAGGGCGTCGAGATCTTTTTGCACGCCGGCCGCGTTGAGGTAGTCGGTCACCACCTTGGAGCCTGGTGCCAGCGAGGTCTTCACCCAGGGCTTCGTCGAAAGACCCTTCGCCCGCGCTTTGCGCGCGAGCAGCCCGGCTCCCAGCATGACGCTGGGGTTGGACGTGTTGGTGCAACTCGTGTTCGCCGCGATGACCACCGCGCCGTGACGCAGCGTGAACGTCTTGCCCTGATATTCGCAGTGCACGCCTTCGTCCTTGTGCACGGGATTGCTTTCGTCTTCCAGCACCATGACGGCGGCTGTTTTTTCAGGCTCGGCGGACGCCGCGGTGGCTTTGCGCACCTCGGCCACGCCTGCGAGCGTCCCCATTTTCTCGAGGTCCGCTTTCAGCGCCTCGCTGTACATGCGCTTGGAGTCCTTCAGGGGCACGCGGTCCTGGGGACGTTTCGGGCCGGCAAGCGACGGCTCCACGGTGCCAAGATCGAGATGCAACGTGTCCGTAAACGCTGGATCTGGAGTGTCGTCCGTGCGGAACAGCCCCTGCGCCTTGGTATAGGCTTCCACGAGCTTCACGTGATGCTCGGGTCGTCCCGTCAGACGCAGGTATTTGAGCGTCTCCGCGTCCGCGGGGAAGAACCCCATCGTCGCGCCGTACTCGGGCGCCATGTTGGCGATGGTGGCACGATCGGCCAGGGGCAGTGCGGACAATCCGATTCCGTAGAACTCCACGAATTTGCCCACCACCTTCTTCTGCCGAAGCATCTGCGTGACGGTGAGCACCAGATCCGTCGCCGTGGACCCCGCGGGCAGTTTGCCGGACAACCTGAATCCCACGACCTCGGGAATGAGCATCGACACCGGTTGCCCCAGCATGGCGGCCTCCGCCTCGATGCCCCCGACGCCCCACCCCAGCACGCCCAGGCCGTTGATCATCGTGGTGTGCGAATCCGTTCCGACGAGCGAATCGGGATAGGCCACGCTCTCGCCACTCTCGTCGGTCGCGAAGACCGTCTTGCCGAGGTACTCGAGATTCACTTGATGACAGATGCCGGTGCCCGGAGGCACGGCTCGGAAGTTCTTGAGGGCGCTCTGTCCCCAGCGGAGAAAGACGTAGCGCTCCTTGTTGCGCTCGAACTCGAGCTTGGTATTGAGCAGGAACGCCGCTTCGGTCCCGTATTCATCCACCTGGACCGAGTGATCGATGACGAGATCGACGGGTTGCAGTGGATTGATGCGTTCCGGATCGCCACCGAGCCGTACGATAGCGTCGCGCATCGCGGCGAGATCCACGACGGCGGGAACTCCGGTGAAGTCCTGGAGCAGCACGCGTGCGGTGCGGAACGCGATCTCGCGCTCGACCCTCGCCTTCACGTCCCACCGGGCCATCGCGTCGATGTCGTCACGCTTCACGAACGCGCCGTCCTCGTTGCGTAGGAGATTCTCGAGGAGGATCTTGAGGCTGAATGGCAGCCGGTCGCTATTGCCCGCCGACGCCTCGCGTAGCGCGTCGAGACGATAGATGGTATACGGCCGCCCGTCGACCGTGAGTGTGGCGCGGGCGCCGAATGAATTCTGGCTCGGCATTTCAGGGCTTTTGAGAGACACTACGAATCTACAGCCTCCGTCGTGCGCCACGCACCCTTAGCATTTTCCGATGACAGACCGCCCGATGAACCAGGACGTCGTTGAACTCGCGGCTCGGCTGATGGAGATCGACTCCACCAGTGGGCGCGAAGGCGCGGTGACGGCTTGGCTCGAGAGCTATCTGGCCGGCGCCGGCTGGAACGTTCGCCGCATACCCGTGACGCCGGGACGCGACTACCTGCTGGCGACGTTCGGCGAGCACCCGCGTGTCACCTTCTCGACGCATCTCGATACCGTGCCGCCGTTCATCGCGCCGCGACTCGAGGGCGACCGACTCTGGGGGCGCGGAGCCTGTGACGCCAAGGGGATCGCAGCCGCCATGGTGTTCGCTGCGGAGCGTCTCCGGTCGGAACACATTCCCGTCGCGCTTCTGTTCGTCGTGGGCGAGGAAGTGTCTCACGATGGCGCGGAAGCCGCGAACCTGATTCCCACCGCAAGCACGGTGTTGATCAACGGAGAGCCGACCGAGAGCACGCTGGCCGTGGGAACCAAGGGCGCCATGCGGTTCACCCTGCGCACGACCGGTCAGGCGGCGCACTCCGCCTATCCGCACCTGGGTCGCTCGGCGCTCACGGAACTGGTGCGGCTGCTGGCGGAACTGGAATCACTTGCCCTGCCCAGCGATCCGACGCTTGGCGAAGCCACCATCAACATCGGACTCGTGAGCGGTGGCGTCGCGGACAATGTCATGGCGCCGCGTGCGGAAGCGCGCCTCATGGCCAGACTGGTTACGCCGCCGCAGGAATTCGAGCGCCTGCTGCGGGCTTGGGTGAAAGATCGCGCCGAGCTGGAGATCGGCTTCACTGTGCCATTGGTGCGCCTGGGGACGCTGCCCGGGTTCACGACGTCCGTCGCCGCGTACGCGACGGACATTCCCAAGCTCGATCGGTGGGGCACGCCATATCTGTTTGGGCCCGGGTCCATCCACGTCGCGCATCGCGACGACGAGTACATCGCGCTCGCGGAATTACGCGCTGCCGTCGACACCTACGTGTCCATCGCGAAGCAGGCGCTGGCTCGCTCATGATCGCAGCGAACGTCGAGGGCGCCGGCGCGCGAGCGCCGCGAGACTATGCCGCGCCGACTGTTTTTGCTGGCGCGGCCGGCGCGTCCACCAATTCAGCTGACTGCGGCGGGGTGACGAGGTCGATGCGGGTGGCCTCGATGGCCAGTGTGGGACAGTGGTGAATGAAGTCGCCGTCGGCCGCCGACCATTCCACCACTTTCGTCCTGGCAAACGCCTTCCCGCTGGAGTCCATGCCGAAGTACGTCGGCGCGAGTGACGCGCAGAGGCCGCACCCGATGCATTTCTCCCGGGACACCGTGAGTTCCACGCGCTTCCTGGGGTAGATCCCGCCGGGTTGCTCGATGTAACTGTCGAAGTGCTCCAGTGCCCGCGACGCGGCGCGATACCCCTCGCGGATGTGCTGCACGCTGTTGGTGAAGCTCAACCAGTCCCTTCCGACCTTGGGCCGGATGAGCAGCATCGGCGGCCCGCTCCATTGCGACAACGGATACTGCTGCAGCGAGTGCATCATCGTTGTTGCCGCGCGCATGTAGATCGTGGCGAACCCCTGCTGCCCGATCTCGGGAAGCTTCGCCAGGTCGGAACTGCCGACGTCCACTGCGATCACCATGTCCATGTTCAGCGAGGCGATGGCCGCGGGCAGGTTGTCGATCACGCCGCCATCCACGCAAATTCGTCCGTCCACCTTGCCCGGTGGGAAGAAGCCGGGCAGCGAGCAGGAGGCGTACACCGCATCACGGATGCTGACGTCGCGCAGCCCGGGCAGTCCCCAGACGATCTGCGTACCGCGCTCGAGGTCCACTGTGTTCACGAGGAGCGGCATCGGGCATTCGTCGAACGTGCCCTCGGGAATCACGGACGAACACAGGTCTCGCAGCGGCTCTTCCAGATAAATGGAGCGCGACTTCATGCGGTCCAGCAGCATGCCGAAGTGATTGATCCGGAACAGGTCGCGCCGGCGGAGAGTCTCGGCGCGCCGCGCCAATTCATCCGGAGTCATTCCCGCGACCGTGGCGGCGGCGACCATGGCGCCGATGCTCGTTCCCGCGAACACCGCGGGGCGGATGCCGTGCTCCTGGAGCGCCTTGAGTACGCCGATATGCGCGAATCCCTTCATGCCGCCACCACCAAGCACGAGGGCGATTTTTCGCCCCGCGCTGCTCTTACCCTGCGTGGATGGTGTCATGGGGACCGCTCCCATACGTCATGCATCGCCTTGGCCAGGCAGACCCATAATCCATCGAGTCTGCCTCGCAGAGCGCACGAGTCAAATGCCGTGCCGCTCACCTGTTATACGATGCTGCGACGCGGAAAGGTCCGATACGGTAACAGCCGGTCGTGGCAGGCGCTATTGCATGTATTGATACAGCCCGTACAGGAGCGCCACGGCACCGCCGATCATGAAGATCACTCCTGCATCATCGCCGATTACCGCGCCGATGAGAATCGCAGCGCCACCAACTACCATGAGCGCCACCGGCTTGCCGGCGTTTTGGCTGCGCCGTTGCGTGTTGACGTCCGCGCTGTCCGCCCCAAGCGCGGCGACGCGAAACGCCGTTGCTGTCGCCTCGATGCGAGGACCAGCCAAGGGAACGCTACGCGATTGTGCGCTCTGCTGGGCGTGACCGAGGGACGGAACCATCGCCGAGATGACTGCGAGAACGAGAAGTCGAACGCGTGCGGGCATGAGGTCTCCTGGCATGTGGGGCTGTCGACGCTACTCACGGTTAGAATGGGTAACGACTCACTAGTCACCAGTCATGTGGCGTTCTAGTGTTGTAGGATGCGTTCACTTCTCGTCGCACTTCTCGTTCCGTCCCTGCTGGTTGCGCAGTCGGGACGTGTGTCCGGTATCACAGCCGCGGAAATCGACGGCCACCTCCGCTTTCTCAGCTCCGATCTGTTGGAGGGTCGTGCACCGGCGACGCGCGGCGGTCGGCTGACGGCCGAGTACATCGCCAGCCAGCTACGCGGTTTCGGGCTGCGACCCGGACTGGACACGTCCTATATGCAGTCCGTGCCCATCGACGTCGTCACGGCCGATCGGGCCACGTTGCGCGCCACCGCCGCGGACAAGGCGACCGCCACGCTGCGGTTCCCCGACGACGTGGTGGTGTGGGCGGGAAGCGCGGCCCCAGGCAGCGCGGCGAAAGGCGAGTTGGTGTTCGTGGGGTTCGGTTCGCACGCGCCGGAATACAACTGGAATGACTTCAAGGACGTCGATGTGCGCGGCAAGGTATTGCTCGTTCTGGTGAACGATCCGCCAGCACCGGCCTCCGAGCCCGGCCTCTTCGGTGGACGCGCCATGACCTACTATGGCCGCTGGACCTACAAGTTCGAGGAAGCCGAACGCCGCGGTGCGGCAGGCGCACTCATCATTCATACGACGGAGGCCGCGGGATATCCATGGCACACCGTCGTCGGCTCATGGGCCGGCGGCCAACGCATGCTGCCACGCCCCGCCGATCAGCCGCCGCCTCTGGGAGCGCGCGGCTGGATCACCGACAGCGCCGCTGCCGCGTTGCTCAGGCAGGCGGGACTCGACCTCGCCCAGATGCGCGCCAGCGCCGCGAACCGGGATTTCCGGCCCGTCGCCACCGGCATCACCATGGATATCGGCTTCAGGAACACGGTGAGCCATATGCGCAGCGAGAACGTCATTGGTGTCGTCCGCGGCAGCGATCCGGCGGTGCGCGATCAATACGTAGCCTTTACCGCGCACTGGGATCACTTTGGCATTGGGACCGCGGTGAACGGCGATTCCATTTACAATGGCGCTCTCGATAACGCGTCCGGCACGGCAGATCTGCTGGCCGTCGCTCGGGCGGCCGCGGCCGCACCCGCCCCACGACGTTCGCTGGTGTTCGTTTTCGTCACGGCCGAAGAATCGGGACTCCTGGGTTCCAAATTCTTCGCGGAGAATTCGCCGATTCCCGTCGAAAAGATCGTGGCGAATTTGAATGTGGATGGTGGCAACCTGCTGGGCCGCAGCCGAGACCTGCGCGTGCTCGGCGACACCAAGAGCTCACTCGGGCCGTCGTTGCGGTCCTTCGTTCGCCCGCGCGGAATGACCATCACCGCCGACGAGCATCCGGAGCGCGGCTACTTCTACCGGTCGGATCATTTCTCGTTCGCGAAGGCCGGCATCCCATCGGTCTCCATAGCGGCGGGCAGCGACTACGTGGGCAGACCCAAGGCATGGGGCGCCCAGCAGCAGGAGGACTATACGGCCAAGCGCTACCACCAACCGTCCGACGAGTACCGGTCCGATTTCGACCTGAGCGGCGCGGTACAACTCTCTGAAATCGTGCTGGGCTTTGGACGTTGGCTTGCGAACGTGACCACCGTGCCGACCTGGAATGCGGACGCGGAATTCCGCTCGGCGCGCAAGCCGATCACGGAATGACGCGCGCGCCGGGAGAGGCGGGGCTGGTCCGCGCTCTCGGCGTGTGGGGGCTGGCCGCGAGCATCGTCAATATCACCATCGGTGGGGGTATTTTTCGCGCGCCAGGGGCCATGGAGGTCAGCGGACGACTCGGTGCGGCGGCGCCGCTGGCCTATGTCCTGTGCGCCATCGTCATGGTCTTCGTCGTCATGTGCTTCGCCGAAGCGGGCAGCCGGGTCGCGCTCACCGGTGGCCCGTACGCCTATGTGGAGCGGGCGTTCGGCGGATTCGCTGGGTTCGCGGTGGGCTGGCTGCTCTGGGTGACGGGCACCATAGCCACCGCGGCGGTAGCGACCATCTTCGCCGACAGCGTGCAGCGCATGATTCCCCCGCTGCAGATATTTCCAGGGCGTGCCGCAATCCTGGTCGTAGTGTTCGTGACGGTGACGACCATCAATGTGCTGGGCGTGCAGTTCGGCGCCCGACTCAACATGGTCTCGACCATCGCCAAGCTGCTGCCATTGGCGCTGTTGATCGTGCTGGGACTCGCCCGAATGGAGCCGGCCAACCTGGCGTGGACTACGGTCCCTCCCGCGGGAGACCTCACGCGCGCGTCGGTATTTCTGATCTTCGTCTTCGCTGGTATCGAGAGCGCGTTGGTGCCCAGCGGCGAGGTTCGCGAACCCGGCCGCACGGTGCCGCGCGCGGTGTTCCTGGCATTGGTCGTGGTGACCGCGGTGTACATCCTGGTGCAGGTGTCCGCGCAGGGTGTCCTTGGCGCTTCACTCGCCGGCCGCAGCGCTCCACTGGCGGACGTGGCCGAGGTGGTGATGGGACCATTCGGTGCCGTGCTGCTGGGCGTCGCCGTGGTGTTGTCCACCTTTGGATACCTGTGCGGGATGATCCTGGCGATTCCGCGCGCGCTGTTCGCCTTCGCGCGCGACGGCATTCTGCCGCGGGCGCTGGCCGGCGTTCATCCGCGGTACCACACGCCGTGGATCGCGATCGTGGTACAAGCACTGGTGGCGCTGGCCCTCGCGCTCAGCAGCGGATTCGAGCCGCTGGTGATTCTCGCGAATGTGACGGTGTTGTTTCTCTATCTCGGTTGTGCGGCGGCCGCGTGGCAACTGCGACGCAAGGGCATCCGCGACGTGGAAGCCGGCATTGAGAAGCCGATCCCGGGCAGCATGTTGGCCGCACCGCTTGCCGCGATCGTGATCATCGCGCTCCTCACCTCGGTGACCGGGAAAGAATGGGTCGTCAGCGGAATCGTGGCTGGCATCGGGGTGCTGTTGTACTGGGTGTCACACATTCGCTCCACTCGCGCCGGTTCGCCCGCGGCGCGTCACACATCTCCGTCGTAACTGCCTTCGCGGCGCCGAGCATGTCCACAGATCCACTCCTGGCATTTCGCCCCGAATTTCCAATCCTCGAGCGCAGCACGTACCTGGTGTCCAATTCACTCGGAGCCATGCCGCGCACGGTCGCGGACAGGCTTGCCGAGTATGTGGATCACTGGGCAGAGCTTGGCGTGCGCGCCTGGTCCAACGGCTGGTGGGAAATGCCGGTGAAGGTGGGAGACGAGATTGCCCCGCTCATCGGCGCCGGAAACGGCGACGTGGTGATGCTGCCCAATGTCACCGTGGCCCAGGCATCGGTGTTGTCCGCGCTGAGCTACAGCGCGCCGCGCAACAGAATCGTGATGACCGCGCTCGACTTCCCGTCCGTGAGCTACGTGTACCACAGCCTCGCGGTGCGGCTGGGCGCGGAGATCGTGGTGGTGCCGGCAGCTGCGGACGGATTGGGTGTGGACATGGATCGCCTGCTCGCCGCCATAGACGAGCGCACTCGGCTCGTGGCGATATCGCACGTCCTGTTTCGCTCGGCGTACATCGTGGATGTGGACGCCGTGTGCCGCCGCGCGCGCGAGGTAGGCGCGCTCGTATCGTTGGATTCGTTCCATGCCGTGGGCGTGATTCCCGTGGACGTGCGCGCATCCGGCTGTGATTTTCTCACGGGGGGTGTGCTCAAATGGCTCTGCGGCGGACCGGGCGGCTGCTTCCTTTACGTGTCGCCGGCAATCCGTAACCAGATGGCGCCTTCGCTCACGGGCTGGCAGGCGCACGCGCGGCCTTTCGCGTTCGAGCCCCAGATGGAATTCGCCACGGATTCTTTTCGCTGGCTGGGCGGAACCCCGGTGATTCCCGCACTCTACGCCGCCGCAGAGGGACCTCGAATCTTGCGCCGTGCCGGGATCCAGGCGATACGCGAGAAGAGCATTCGGCAAACGACGCTACTCATCGCACTCGCGGACGCCCGCGGGTATCCCGTGAAAGCGCCGCGCGATCCCGAACGCCGCGGTGGCACCGTGGCGGTCGACGTTCCGCACGCGTACGAGGTCTCGCAGTTTCTCCTCGCGCGCAATGTGCTCGTGGACTATCGCCCGGGCGCCGGCATCCGGATCGCGCCACATTTCTATACGACAGACGCGGAAGTCGAACACGCCATTGCGATCATCGACGAAGCCCTGGCTACCGAGGGCTGGCGGGTCCACGAACGCCAGCGCGCGGTGGTCACCTGAAATGCGCTCCCCATCCGCGCGCCGGTTGCGTCGTCGGTACACGAACTCGCAGTATCCGGTCGTCGTGTTGCGGTTCGAGGACGGCCACGAGATTCAGCTGAAGCGGGGGGAAGGGAAGGCATTCGACGCGTTCGCGGGCGAGACCATCAAAGTGGTGGTGGTCTGGGACGCCGCGGCGGCGGACCGTGAGGTGATCGCAGTCATGAAGGCGGAGCAATTCGAGGAGGGACAATGACGCGTGGTGCTTTTCTCCTGGTGGCCCTGATGCCGGCCTGCGTTCCGGCGCAAACCGCGCCTACTGCGGCGGTGGTGCGCGCCGATACCGCGGCGCTGCACCGCACGCTGGACTCGCTCGCGGCCGCGCACCACGGCGTGATGGGCTACTCCGTCCACAACATCGACACGGGCGAGCGCCTGGAGCTCCGCGGCGACGAAACCTTTCCCACCGCCAGCCTCATCAAGGTGACCATCCTGGTCGCGCTCTACGACCTCGTGGAGAAGGGCGAGATCTCACTCGACGATCACATCACCGTCCTGAAAATCGACAAGGTTCCGGGCTCCGGGCAGTTACAGTTTCTGCACGACGGCGCCGAGATTACCGTACGGGACGCCGCGTGGCTCATGACGACCATCAGCGACAACACGGCGACCAACCTCCTCCTGGACAAGGTCGCGATTCGTCGCGTCTGGCAGAAAATGGAAGCCCTGGGGCTTCCGCGTTCGAAGATCCACTCGAAGTCCTTCCAGCGATTCACCAGCGTGGCCATGGATAGCTCGGTGAAGTACGGCCTCGGCGTTACCACCCCGAACGAAATGGCCAAGCTGTTCGGGCTGCTCGCCTCTGGTACGGCGGTCAGCGTCCGCGCGGACTCGGCGATGCTCGACATCCTGGCCCACAACACCGACAGCGAGTCCATGCAGCGCTATGTGGTGGGAGTATCCGCCCCGCGAAAGACGGGTGCCACGGACGCCGTACGAACGGAATGCGCGCTGTTCCGTCTCCAGTCGCGCGTGGTGGCCTGCGCGCTGACCAAGGAGAACCAGGATCAGCGTTGGGTTGTGGACAACGAGGCCCAGGTAACCCTTGGAAAGATGGGTTTGGCGATCACATCGGCGTGGCCGAAGAAGCAAGTAGGGGGAACGAGCCAGTAATCCCGGTCATGCGTGGCCTACAATCTGCCCTTCTTCTTGCCGTCGTCAGACCGGAGTTGAGAATGGTTCGGGCAGTACTGGCCGTTGTGGCCCTGGCATTTGGCGCGACCCAAGCGAGCGCGCAGATCACCACCTACGTTGCTCCTCCACGTCCAGCGGCAGCCGCGCAAGTCATTGCGGCGGCCGACTCGGTGCGCAGGGACTCCGTGGCGCAGGTGACGATGACCAACATGAAGGTCTGGGTCGACTCCGCCGCCGGCGTGTCCGTGCCCGCGCATGTGGGGGACAGCCTGTCCGTCGTGGATCCCGGGGCCCCCGTGACAACGACATTCAGCGACGGATCCGTGGCGCCCGCCACGGCGAGTATTCTTCCGACACTGGCGGTTCTCGGTGTCGTTTTTGTCGCCCTTGGTGCGGTGCTCCTGGCGCATCGGCCCCGCGGCTGAGGATGATTCGCGGACTGCTGGGCTACTCGCTGTTCTGTGTCGGCGGAGCCAGCGTAGCCTTTGCCGGCGGTCGCTACGCCCTTGGCGCGTGGCAACAGCAGGAGGCCCGGCAGTCGTGGGAAGATTCCGAGGCGCAGGCAATCGTAGCGCTGGCGCGGCGCACGGCGGAGCTCGGCGACGGAGGAAGTGCGCCCATCGTGCCAGGCGCTCCAGTGGCGCGGCTGATGATTCCGCGGCTCGCCCTCGATGAGATTGTGATTGAAGGCGTCGACGACTATGCGCTCAACGGGGGTCCGGGTCATCTGCCGGGCAGCGCCTTTCCGGGGGAGCGCGGCAATTCCATCATCTCGGCGCACCGCGACCGGCATTTCGCGCGGCTGGGAGAGATCCGGGTAGGTGACACGGTCGTCACGGAATCCGGAGCCCGAGTCGAGCGCTGGGTCGTGATCGCAAAGCGTATCATCGATGCCGATGCCCCGGCGCTCTTCCGCACGAATGAAGCAACGCTGACGCTCACGACGTGCTGGCCCATCCGCTATGTCGGGACGGCTCCCGAGCGCCTGCTGGTCACCGCGAAGCCGGTGCCCCGGCGCCCGAGTGAAATTCCCTCTTTCGCGATGGCCGGCAAGACGTAGTTTGGGGCGTGCCCGCGGTGCCGCCCTCCTACATCCGCGTTTTACCGCACATTCGCCGAGCGCTGGACGCAGGCGATCCAGTTGTCGCCCTCGAGAGTTCCGTTTTGGCGCAAGGGCTTCCCATTCCGGCGAATGCGGACGCCGCGCGCCGAATGGTGGCCGCCGTCGAGCAGGCCGGAGCCATCGCCGCGATCACCGCGGTGGTTTGCGGCCAGTTGACGCTGGGCCTCGAGCCCAGGGAGCTCGATCAGTTTCTCCTGCGCGACGGCATTCGTAAGATCTCGGCACGCGACCTGGGCGTCGCCGTGGCCCAGCGCGCGAATGGCGCGACTACTGTCGCGGGCGCTTTGGCTATCGCGTCGCGCGCGGGGATCAGGACCTTGGCAACGGGCGGCATTGGTGGGGTGCATCGCTTGCTCGTCGGTGCTCCACCCAACGTCAGCGCACGAGACGAATCCGCCGACCTGGATGAAATGGCTCGCACTCCGATGATTGTCGTATGTGCCGGAGCCAAAGCCATCCTGGACCTGCCTGCCACGTGGGAGCGACTCGACACGCTCGGTATTCCGGTGATCGGTGTGGGAACCGTTGAGTTCCCCGGCTTCTTCACGGCGCGGACCGGCATTCCTCTCACGGTTTCGGTCGACACCGCGCTGGAAGCGGCGGGTATTGCGGCCGCGCACTTTGCGCTGGGTCGCGTGCAATCGGTGCTGGTGGTTCAACCCCCTCCCGCCAAACTTGCCCTGGACGGTGATCTGGTCGAACGCGCTGTTCAGGCGGCGCTGGATCGTGCCAGGCAGGACGGAGTACGTGGCGCCTCTGTGACTCCGTATCTGTTGGCGGCGGTTTCACGAGAGACCGGCGGTCGCACATTGGAAACCAACCTCGGGCTTCTCGAGGCGAATGCCCGACTCGCCGGCGAGATTGCCGCAAACCTCGCTAAGGGGACCTGAGTCAACGAAGTGTCTACGTCAAGCGGTTGAACTTAGCTGCTGCATCGTGGTACTATAGGCATAACCTCACGAGCCGGAGGCGTCAGTCAAATGCCCACTCCCTTCCTGAGTTCTGAGGAGTACGACGAACGCGCACATCAGTTGTACAATGAAGGACAGTACGACGAAGCGCTGACGGTACTTCGCGAAGGACTCACGCTCTATCCAAGTTCGGTAGAGCTCCACGTTGGAGTGGGGTACGCTCGCCTCGCGCGCGAAGAATACGCCTGGGCTCGGCGGTCGTTCGAGGAGGCGCTGGTACTCGAGCCGGAGCATGAAGACGGTCTCGCCGGGCTGGGCGAGACGCTGCTCAAGTTCGGACTCGAGGACGCGGCCTTACGCTGCTTTCATCGCATCCTCGAGCTCGGATACACCGACGACGTGGACCTGGTGCTCCAGGTAGGTCGCTCGCTGTTCCGCGAGGCGTCGCTGCGCGACAGTCAGAACCTCTTCGGCGAGGCGCTGCATTTTTTCGAGGCGGCGGTCGACCAGACCGGAGAATCCGCCGAGGCCGTGGCATGCGTTGGTTATGCCAAGCACCGCTTGAGCGACGACGATGGCAGCATTGCCTCGCTGCGGAAAGCGTTGCAGCTCGATGCCGACCACAGCGAAGCCCGCATCTATCTCGCGAATCTCTTGTACGATCGCGGCGAGTTCGAGGGCGCGTTGTATCATTTCGAGCGCACCCAGCCCGAAGACCACTGGGACGAACTTGGCATCTGGCGCCTCATCGAACTCAAGCGCGCGGTGTACAAGCTCGAGGAGACGGACCCCGAGCTAAAGCCGTGGGACGAGCGCCTTGCCGAGCTGAACGACGGGCTGGACGACATCGACGAGCTGCTGATGGAGCTGGAGCCTGCCAGGGGGGCGCTCCAAAAAGGCGACGATCCCGAAATCGCGCGCAGTCAGCTGGAGCTGTTCGGTTCGCTGCTCAACAATCTTGTCGAACGCAAGGAAGACGAGTCGCACCACATCGTTGCGTCAGATGGGATGGCGTATCGCGGATCGTGGGACGAAATCGTCACGGGGATGCGGGACGCGGACGCCGAGGTGATGGGCCATACCGTCGAGGAGTACATGCAGCGCACCGCCCGACGGGTGCTCACGGCGACAGGCATTCAGCTGCCAAACCACGACGCTGAGAGCTTCATTCGCGCCAGCGCACGAGCCGGACTACTGCGGATCGTGCGATAGGCTTTGGGCTTTGGGATTGGGGCTTGGGCTGTGGGCTTTGGGCCCCGGCCCTTGAGGCCTAGCTTCTTTCGGAAGCCAGCCCACGACTCAGAGTCCACAGCGCGCAGCCCAAGCCCTAGCCCACAGCCCAAATGAACAGGCAAGCCATTGCGGCTCTCGACGCCGCGCGTCCCGCGATCGCCCGGCTGGATCGCTCACGTCACGCCGAAGAACTCGCGGCTGATCTCATCGAGGCCTGGTCAGGCGTTGAAACGGCGCTGCGATCGCTCTTGGGCGGTACTCCGCTGGGCGGACAGCAGCTGATTCGGGAGGCTCGGCAGCGCCAGATGATCACCTTCGACCAAGCCAATGCGCTCGCCGAGTTCCAGGCGGCGCGCGAACGGTCGCAGGACACGTCGTATCATCCCAGCGATGCTGACATCAATGCGGCTCGCGAAGGATTTCTCAAGCTCGAGGCGTCGTTGATGACGTCGCCGAGCGACGACGCGATGGCGCCTTCGCCCGGCCACGCGATGTCCACGAAGGGGCTGCGCACATCCCCGATCGCGGGGCCGGAAGCGGTCGCGCCGCCCTCATCCAACCGGAGGACCTGGCTGGTGCCGGTGATCGTGGCTTCGGCGATCGTCGTCATCGCCGGCGGCACGTGGGCGATCCTGGCGAATCGTGGCAACGGGGCCATCGATCAGGGTGTCACTTATTGGCAGAGCGGCCAGCGGGAGCGAGCCGTCGGTGAGTTCTCTCGAGCGGCACGCGACAATCCGAAAAGCGCGCTGCCCCATGTGTACCTCTCGCGCATGGCTCGCGAGGCGGGCAACATGATGCTCGCGGGACAAGAAGCCACGCTCGCCGTTCAGGCGGAGCCCGACAATGCGGTCGCACTCCGCGAGATGGGGTCGTACCTGCTGGCGGCTGGTAACTACGAACTGTCCCGACGATTCTACGTACGCGCGCTACAGACCAATCCAGAGGACCGCATGGCTCAGGGATTCCTGGGATGCGCCCTGCTGAAACTCGGAAGGTACGACGAGGGCATGCGATGGATGAATCGGGCGGGGCAGGGCAGCTGGAGCGGATGCGCGCAGGGGATGGGACAGCCGGGCATGATGCCGGGAACCATGCCGCCGTCGCTCACCTCGCCACCCGTCAACCCGCGCTGATTGCGTTCGAGGGGGTCGGGTACACATACCGCTCGCTCTTCGGACGGACGATCCGGGCGGTCGACAAGTTCTCACTCACCATCGGCGAAAGCGAAGTGTTCGGGCTCGCCGGTCCGAACGGCGCCGGAAAGAGCACGCTGATCTCGCTGCTGCTCGGCTATCTGGAGCCCACGGAGGGCAGCGTGCGAGTTGCCGGTATGCGACCGCGCGACTTCGTGGAGCGGCACGGCATGGGGTATCTCTCCGAGCTGATCGCGATTCCGCCCCGGTGGAAGCTGGAAGAAGCGCTGCAGCGCTACGCCATCCTTGCCGGATTGCCAGCCGACCAATTGAGGCGCCGCATCGAGGAGGTCGTCCAGTTGATGGGCCTCGAGGATCAGCGTGGGAAGCGCGTCAAGCAACTCTCGAAGGGGAACCTGCAACGTCTAGGGCTTGCGCAGGCGCTGCTGCGCGACGAGCGGGTGATCATTCTGGACGAGCCGACGCATGGACTGGATCCGGTGTGGACGCAGCGGTTTCGCGACGTGGTGGAAGCGCTGCGCCGTCCGGGCCGCGCCATCTTCATCGCGTCGCACAACCTGGATGAGCTGCAGCGGCTGGCGGACCGCGTTGCAATCATCGACGGTGGAACCTTGCAGCGCGTGGTCGAGCCCCGTGCTGCGACGGGCGCGTCCATAGCACCGTACATCATCCGACTCGTGGGCGACGACGAGATCGTGCGTTCGGTATTTTCACGAGCAGTGCGGCGCGGTGACGGCGAGTACGAAGTCCCGGCGCTCGATCTCGCCACGCTCAATTCGGGGCTCGCGACGCTAATGCAGCGCGGCGTGCTGGTGAGCAGTCTTCGTCCCGCGCATTCGGTGCTGGAACAGCATTTTCGTGAGGCCGTGGGCGAATGATGATACCGGCATCTGGAACACCACGCGCGCGCATGAGCCAGTATGTCCCGTGGATTTTCCGCGACTACGTGACGAACCAGGGACCATCCACAGCGGTTGTGCTGCTCCTCCTCGGTTTCATGACCATCATGCCGGTGCTGCAGGGTATTACTGGCGTGCGGATGGAGATGGGCACCGTGCCGTTGGATGCCGCTACGCGCATGCTTCGGGCGATGGTGCCGCCGTTGGTGTTCCTGGGAACCTTCTTCGCCACCAACGGCATCATCGCCAACGATCGCAAATTCAGTTTCTACCGGTTCCTGTTCGCGAAACCCGTGAGTCCCGGTCGGTACTACGCCACCACCTTCGCGGTGTACGGCGTGGGGTTGCTGGTCGTCACTCTCGCGCTCATGGCGTTGTGGGCAGTGACCGTCCGTCCCATGTTCCCCGTGGAACTACTCGGTGTCGTTGTGATCATGTATGTCGCGTATGGCGGCATCGGGTTTCTCCTCTCGGCCGCCTGGCGCTTCGACTGGATCTCGCTGGTGACTGTTCTGCTCGTGGCCAACGTGCTGTGGTCATGGTGGGCAGACGCCGTGGGGCTGCGCCACTGGCTGCTGTATCTGCTGCCTCCCGTTCACCGCGCGAACGAGGTGTACGCGGTCATCCTGCGCAGCGCCGCCGCGCCGATGCCATGGAAATCGATCGCATGGCTGGGCGGTTACGGCCTCGTGTGCTTTGTCCTCGGGCTGCTGGTCATCCGGCGGCGGCCGCTGGGCACGTCGTAGGTTGCACTCATGACCTTGACCGATCCAGCCAGCGTCAACCGTCGGACGCTCGCCAACGGCCTCCGGGTGCTGGTTCGTCGCGACGCGACGGCGCCGGTCACCGCGATCGTGACCTATGTCAACGCGGGCTATTTCGACGAGACGGACGACGTGGTCGGCATCTCGCACGTGCTGGAGCACATGTTCTTCAAGGGCACGCCGACGCGAGGCGTGGGCGACATCGCACGGCAGACCAAGGCGGTTGGCGGCTACCTGAATGCCGCCACGATCTACGATCACACGTTGTACTACGCCGTCGTGCCCTCGAGCGGGTTCGCGGCCGCACTGGACATCCAGGCGGACGCGTACCGGAACTCACTCATCGACGAGGACGAGCTTCGCAAGGAACTCGAAGTCATCATCCAGGAAGCGAAGCGCAAGGCGGACAATCCTTCGTCGGTCGCGATCGAGACCCTGTACGAAGTGCTGCACGACCGGCACCGCATCCGCCGGTGGCGCATCGGCCGCGAGGAGGGGCTGCGCAAACTCACGCGGGCGGACGTCGTGCGCTTCTACCGCAACTTCTATCGTCCGTCGTCCACCGTGCTCACGGTGGTCGGCGACGTGGAGCCCGGGTTCGCCTTCGATGAGATCGAACGGTTGTACGGCGATATCCCGGCGGGCGAGCCCCAGCGAACCATGGGCCCGCATGAAGAGCACGCACCTGGATTCCGGTATCGCGAGCTCGCGGGCGACATCGCTCAGACGCAGCTCGCCATTGGATGGCGCACGCCGGGCACGTTGCATCCCGACACAGCTCCGCTGGATATGCTCGCGACTGTGATCGCCGCGGGGCGCGCGTCGAGACTGTACCGCGCGACGCGCGAGCGGAAACTCGTGTCGGGCATCACCGCGTTCAACTACACGCCGCGTGACACCGGTGTCTTCGCGCTGCAGGCTGAGGCGCCGCCGCAGCACGCCGCCCAGGCACTGGACGCCTGTTGGGACCAACTGCGCCGGGTGCGGGAGAGCGGCGTCGAACGGCTCGAGCTCGAGCGCGCCAGACGCATCACAGAGTCGCGCTGGGTACGGCGGCTCGAGGATATGGAAGGCCAGGCGAACCATTTGGCGGAGTGGGAAGCGCTGGGAAATTGGGAGCTAGGCGAACGGTACTATGAGCGGTTGCTCACGACGACCGGGGATGAATTGCGCGAACTGGCGCGCACGTATCTGCGCGAAGATCAGATCGCGTTGCTTGCATATCGTCCCGAGAAGGGCCCGGTGGTCGCGGCAACCGCGGAGGCGCTGCGCGCGCGGCTGCAAAGTGCCACGGTGGCGCCTTTGGATGGCGCGACCGTTGACGACATCCCTGCACTACCGGCGCTGACGTCGCGCGCCGTCCCTGAACGCGTGGAAGCGGGCGTCCATGTGTACCGACTGCCATCGGGCGTCCCCGTTCTAGTCAAACGCCGCGTTGGTTCGCCGCTGGTGTACGCGGGCGTGTTCGCGCTCGGCGGCACGAGCGCCGAGGCCATGCCCATCGGTGGCCGTACGCTCCTGATGGCGCGCACAGCGGTAAAAGGCACGGCTCGGCGCAACGCGCTGCAAATCGCGGAAGGCGGAGAGATGTTGGGCGGCAGCGTGGGAACGGTGGTCGGGGGCGACAGCGTCGGTTGGACCATCTCGGTTCCGGCGGTACACGCTGCCGCCGCGATCGAGCTCTTGTCCGATGTGGCGTTGCACCCCGCTTTCGACGCTCAGGCGCTGGAAACCGAACGCGCCATCGCGCTCGCGGATCTCGCCGCGCTGTACGACGACATGTACCGCTACCCCATGCGGCTCGCGGTGCAATCCGCGTTCGCCGGTCACCCCTATGGCGTTCCCTCATTGGGCACCGAGGCGTCGCTGCGCTCCCACACCCGCGACGACCTGGAAAAATGGCACGGCGCGCAGTTTCTTCACGCCCACAGCGTCATCGCGCTCGTGGGCGACGGCGATCCTGACCATCTGGCGGACCTTGCGTCCCGATACTTTCACGAGCTGCAGTTTGCCGCACCCACGCCGCTGCACGCGCCGGCATGGCCGAACCAGCTGGTCGTGGCAGTGGAGCAACGCGAGAAGGCGCAAACGGCGTTGGTGTTGTCGTGGCCGGCCCCCAACAGAACGGACGAGGCCCGATTCGACGTCGCCATGCTGTCCGGCATCGCAAGCGGTTTGGGCGGGCGATTATTCGAAGAGCTGCGCGACAAGCAGTCGTTGTGCTACACCGTGCAAGCCTTTTCCAATGAGCGCCGCGCCGCTGGCACGTTCAACGCCTACATCGCCACGTCACCGGACAAGGAAGCCCTCGCGCGCGACGGTCTGCTCATCGAGATCGAGAAGCTGCGCCAGGAGGTGGTCTCGCCGGAGGAACTGGCGCGGGCGCAGACCTACGCCGTCGGCACGCATCAGATCCGGCAGCAGAGCGGCGGCGCGGTGTTGGGCGAAATGGTGGATGCGTGGATGTTCGGGGCACTACGCGAGCTCGACGAGTACGAATCCAGGGTCAGGGCGGTCACGGCCGAAGCGATTCGCGACACCGCCCGAAAGTATTTCGATCCGCGGCGCCACGTTGAGGGAATCGTGCGCGGCGTCGGAAAGAACGTCTAGACGCTACCGGGCCTTGATGATTCGGGGCCCCGTGTTCAGGGCGCTGGAGGCGTCGCGGGCGCCGCCGGAACCGTGGGTTCCGGTCGAACGAAGCTTTCTCGCAGCGACTTGAAGGCGCCCTTGATCGCCGGGGCCGCGGCCCGGTAGCGGCCATTCGGGGCCCGCACCCCCATGGCCTGGCCGTAGTCGTTTGCCTCCGATATCACCACTCCCCGCAGCTCCGCGTGCCCCGTTGCCCATGCCAGCGCTGCCCAGACGGCGCGCTCCTGGCTGATCTCTCCGTGCGCCAGCGGGTAGCCACCAGCGCCGAACACCCATTGCGGCTTCTGCGCTGGGTGCGCTCGCAGCCAACGATCAGCGGCGCGGAACCCCGCATCCATCGAACGGGCGCCCAATCGCGTTGGATAGAAGGAGAATCCGACCACATCGATCGGAGACCCGCGCGCAGCGGCCCATGCGTACAGGGTGCTATCGCTCGCGTCGAACGCCGAGGCCGCGAGCCCCACCTGCGTGCGCGGTCGCACTTCATCCACCACTGCCGCGGCGCGCGTGTAGTACTGTTGCCAGGTGTTGGGGGACAGGCGGCCCAGGATGCGGGCGCCGATCCCATAAGGATCCTGCGCCGGCAGCAGGATATCCGGGCGGAGACGGGTGAGAACGCGTCGTATGGTCGCGATCCGGCGCTCGGCGTCCAGAGGCACGCGTCCGATTTCGGGAAGCAACTTGCCGTCGTAGCCGATACTCGCGATGACGACCAGGGAATCGCGCGCCATGAGATCAAGCGCGTGCGACACGGAATCGATGGCCAACTGGCTGACGCCCGGCGAGAACACCACGTGCACCACGTCCACACCGATGAATTCGGCCGTCTCGAGATCACTCCTCACCGACGCCGCGGATGGCGCCTTCTCGATGTCCGGAAAAAGCTTCAGGCCAAGGGCGAACCCACTGGGGCGCTCCGACAACCGGTCGTCTGCGTGGCTGTCGTAACTACCGAGTGCCACGTCGGCCCGGGGAATTTCTGCGACGATCAGGCCAAACCACGCGAGAGCGATTGCCGCCATCGTCATGCGAAACCCGGCCGTTAGCTTGCTCAGTGCCGGAAATGCCGGGGAGATGAGTGGGACGTGCAGGAAGAACGGCGACGTGATGGCGGCCTCGGTCGTTACCAGCGCCAGCGCGTCCACCTGGGCTGCCATGGCGACGAGCAGCGGCCGGCCGATGCCAAAGCCATGCGCGCTGAACAGGCGTGTGAGCGCCGCAATGGCCAGCAGCACGTTGTAAAACGCGATGGGGTATCCCCACAGCGGATTGACGAGGCGCCGCGAGAGTGCGTACACCGACTGGGTTGCGAAGAGCACCACTGTTGCCGGCCACAGCCAATCGATCGAGGAAATGGCGCGGCCCGTGATCACCGTCGTTGTGGCGATGGCGACCATGAAGGCCGGGATCAGAAGCATCCCCGCCATGCCAGTGACCGCGGCGAACGGTTTCGTGGCTTGGCGGAGCTGCGCGATGCGCCCCGACAGCACGACATTCCAGACGATGATGACAAGCGTCAACGCCAGGTGCGCCGGCGCGAGCCACTGTTTCATTTGATCTCAGTTCAGGTCTTGCCACGTTCGCGCGACGGCGCGAGTACTCCTCCTGTGGAAAGGTACGTGCCGCGGCGCGATATTCCCGGTTCCCGCGTCATTTCGGCCGGGCTCGCTTGCTGCGCCCGCCGCTATCGTGCACCCGAAGGAGCTTCCAATGCGTTTTCGCGCCTGTCTCAAGCTTGTCATCGTCGCCGCGGTCCTTGAAAACACAGCGCTTTCGGCGCAGAGCCTCG
This sequence comes from Gemmatimonadota bacterium, assembly GCA_031395945.1. Taxonomy (GTDB): domain Bacteria; phylum Gemmatimonadota; class Gemmatimonadetes; order Gemmatimonadales; family Gemmatimonadaceae; genus DASPMP01. Next base: position 20,969 of record JANNJV010000426.1, read on the forward strand.
CTGCCGCCGACACGCTCAGCGACCCGGTTCGCCTGATGGTGGCGCGGCTCGAGCTCGAGCGATACAAGGCGACCGTCAAGGGACTCACTGCTTTCGGCGACCGGCGGCAAGGCACCGACCGAAATCGAGCGGCGATCGACTGGATCGAGGCGCAACTCAAGAGTTACGGATGCAGCAATACCGAGCGGCTGAGGTATGACTACCAGCCGCCCGCGCCCAGACCGCAGGTCGCTCAACCGGCGGCGGCGGGTGCGCCCGTCGCAGCTCCCGCGGGGCCCCGCCCAGCGTCCACCGTAGCATCGGGTGGCGGCCGGTATCGCGGCACGCGCGCGCGGACAGGGGTGAACAATGACTCGCTCCGCCAACCCGATCCGAGGCTGCGCGCGTTGAATGCGCAGCCGTCGACGCCGGGACCGCGCGAAGAGGTGTTTTGCACCAAGATCGGTTCGACGCGTCCTGACGAGATGTACATCGTCGGCGCGCACATGGACGGCATTGGCTGGGGTGAAGCGGCGAACGACGATGGCTCAGGCACCGCCATCGTCATGGAGCTCGCGCGTATCTTCAGCGGGGCCGACGTGGTGACCGACCGCTCCATCCGGTTCGTGCTCTGGAACAATGAAGAGACGGGGCTGAATGGCGCCCGCGCCTATGTCGCGCAACGACAAGCGCTCCAGGGCAAGGAGGATCCCGCGGGATCCGGCCGGTACCCCGAGCCGAAATGGCTGGGCATGATTCAGCACGACATGATGATGTTCGACCACGGTATGCCGAACGCCGACGGCACTCTCAACAGGGAGCAGCGGCCCGAAGCCGACATCAACATCGAGTTTCAGGTGAACTCGAAGATGGCGGCCGAATCACACAAGCTCGCGTCGTTCCTGCAGCTCTCGAATGAGAAGTACGCTACCGACTATCCCGCCGCCGTTGGCCAGCACATGACCAACACCGACTCTGCCCCGTTCCAGGATCTCGTTGCCTCGATCTCCCTGCGTGAGAACGAGCGCGGGGCGCAGATTGGCGCCGGGTGGGACCCAAACTGGCACCAGCCCACCGACCTGTATGCCACGTACAGCGACAAGGATTTCCGTCTCGGGTTGAATGCAGCGCAAACGACGCTCAGCGCCATGGCGCAGTTGGCGGGGGCGAAGCTGAGGCCCTAGACCGCCTTTCCTTCGGGAGACGCTGGCCGGCGACTCCGGTCAGAACATGCTCATCGCCAGGAACGAACGAAGCGAATCGTTCGTCTGGCGAAGTCGACCCGAAAGCAGGCGCACGCATGCCCACAGGACCTTGTACGCCATCTCCCGGTTGAAGTCGAGCAGCATCTCGAAATCCGGCCGAGTGATGGTCAATAACGTGCAACCGCCGTTGGAGATGGCGTGCGTCGAGCGTTCGCTGCGATCGAACACCGACATTTCGCCGAAGAGCGCGCCGACCTTCAGCACGGCCAGCGCTTCTTCTCCGCTCCCGGGAACATCGCGGCTGATCCTGACCTCTCCTTCCACGATCAGGTAAAGGCGGTTACCCGCCTCGCCCTCGCGAAAGATGTACTCGGCGGAGTTGAACTTCTCCTCCTTGCACTTCTCCGCAACCTCGCCGAGTTCGGTGTCGTCGAGGTCCTTGAAGATTGCAACGTTCTTGAGAAGGTCGGGCGCAGAAGGCATATGTCTATGCTAGGCCCCAAGGTATTCCGTAGCAAGCGTTTGTAGATGCCGCTAGTTTGACCGAATGCGCGCAACCACAGAGCTGCGCAGCCTGCCGAACCTTTTGTCCATTTCCAGGCTCGCGCTCGCGGCGGCGTTCGTCATCACCAATCGCTCCGACGTTCGCATTGTGCTCGTGATGGTGGCGCTCGCGACGGATTACCTGGACGGATGGATTGCCCGGCAATTCGGACCCATGACGCGCCTTGGTGCGCTGCTGGATCCATTCACGGACCGGGTATTCGCGCTCGTGGGGGTTTCGGTTTTCCTGTTCGAGGGCACGATTACCACGTGGGAATACTTCGTGATGATCTCGCGCGACCTGATGACCGCCGTCGGATTTCTCGTCGCGCGCGCCATGCCATCATTGCGCGCAGTGGCCTTCCAGGCTCGGTTTGCCGGAAAGCTGGTCACCGTGTTTCAGCTGGCGACGTTCATCGCCATTCTCATCAACCCGCGGGCCGCGGGGCCCATGATTCTGGTCGTGGCGGCGGCGTCGGTGTGGGCCATCATCGACTACACGTGGATGCTTCATAGGACGCGCGCGCGGTAATGCGGCTTTCGCATTTCCTGGCGCTTGGCGCGCTCGCGTTATCATCGACGGCGCAGGGCCAGGCGCTACAACCCGAGCTCCGCGTGGACGTCATCGGCCCCCCGCCACTTTCCATCGAGCCAGGTGTGGGGCTCAACGCGGCGTTCGGCCAATATGTCCGTGTGTCAGCGGGCGCCGGCTACGAGGCGCGTGGACTTCCTGAACGTGCCGGTCGCCGCTGGCGTGGCGACCTGATGGGACGCGTGACCCTGGACCCGTTTCGGCAGCAACGATGGGCCCTCGGGATTGGGGGCGGGTTGAGCTACCGAGGCTCCGCGACCTACCTGGCGGCCATCGTCGACCTGGAGGGGCCTGAGACACGCGGGCTGCTGCCCGCGCTTCAGGTTGGAGTCAGTGGTGGGATCCGGGCGGGATTCGTGCTGCGTCGCGCGGTACGCGGTCGACGCTGACTAGGCGCTGGCGCGGGCTTTCGGAGGCTGAGCGAACCGCTGGCCCAGCATGCGAAGATCCTTCATTAGGACCTCGCCGAGCTCGGGGTAACGCTCCGAGAAGTACTTCATTGTCTCGTCGAACCACTCGTGCTGGTGCGCATCATCCGCACCGACCACCCCACACGTCATGATATGCTGAAACAGCTCGTCCCGCGCTTGCTCGAAAGGCGTCGGATTCGCCGGGCCGCTCTTTTTGGACTTCGGTTTTGCCATGTACCTGGTAGGAGTAGAAAGACCCTAGAAATGTAACGGGCTAAAGCACTCGATCACAGTTTTTGAGAGGTATTCGCTCAAATCGTGCCTCCCGTTCCCCGAGCGCCGATAAAGTCGAGCAAAAGGCTGCTGAGCATGTCGGGGGCTTCCTCCGGAACCAGCCGGCCGGTGGACGGCAGGTGCACCAGCTTGCTCCCACCGATGATGCTCGCCAGCTGATCGCCGGTCTTGGAACTCAGCCAGGGATCGCGATCGCCCCACACCACCAACGTTGGATGTGGTAGTGCGCGCAGGTCGACCTCCTCCATGTCTTCCTTATTCACGTACCGCGCGATCCGAAGCAGGTGGTCAACGCCGTCGCGCCCGACATAAGGCGCCAAATACCGGGCGACCAGCGCTTCCGGCATCATGGCGGGGTCGCTCACGCTGTTCCGCAACAAATCACGTAAGAGCGGCGCGGCGCCCATCATGCCACGCGAGACGCGGAAGGCGAATCGGGCAGTGTTCTTCTGCAGCGATTTGACGTCGTCGGCCGGGATGCCATCCAGTGCGATAGGATTCACGAGGACGAGTTTTTCAACCCGCTCAGGGTGCGCCGCGGCGAATCGCAGCGCAACCGCTCCACCAAGGTCGAGCCCTACGACGGTCGCGCGCGCCATGCGGAGCGCGGTGAGCGCCCGATCCAGGTACTCGGCCTGTGCCGCGATGCCATAGTCGGCGTCGAATGGCCGGTCGGACGCGCCATACCCGAACATGTCCACCGCGAATGCGGTGAGGTTTGCCAGCGCGATGGAAGGCCCGATGTGGCGCCACACGAAGCTGCAGGTGCCGAAACCATGCACCAGCAGGACGGCCTGGCCGCCAAAACCGTAGCGTTCTACGTGAAGCGAGCCCGGTCCGACAGGCACGCGCAAGAGATCAGCGTCGATGGGAACACCCCGTTGAGTCTGACAGTAGTAAGGCGCATTGCTTGCGCAACCTCGATACCGCTAGCTTTTTGCATGCGCCGCGGTCCTTCAACGAGGCACAATTCCCCGCCATGACGCAGTCCGAAGAGACGTATGACGAGGGGCGTGCCCGCAATCTCGAGGCCTTGTTGAGGGCGCTTGCGCTCCGCATCGAGGAACTCGATCGGGAAGGGCACCTCCTCGAGCAAGCCGGAGAGCTAATGAAGCTCATGGGAGACGTGCGCAGCGAGCTGTTCCATTACGAAGTCCGCATCACGTATGACACGCCCGAGGTGGCGGAGAACCGCCGCATCGTTTCTGAGGCCAAGAACGAACAGGAAAGCACATGGGAAAAGAGCGAGTGGAAGGCGGACGAGGACGATCATCAGGAATGGTGAATTCCGGCGGCCCGAAGAAGAAAGGTGGCACAGGCAGTTCTGACGGCGGCGGGAAGCGGGGATTCTACCTGATTCTCGCCGTCGTGTTGATTGCCGGCATTGCGACATTGTCGTACCTGGCCATCCGCCCCGCGAAGCAAGCGGTGTTCGCCATGGATTCCACGGTGGTACTCGTTCCCAATCAGGGGCACGTGATCGGCAGCGATAGCGCGCCTGTCGAGGTGGTGGAATTCGCGGACTTCGAGTGCCCCGCCTGCGGAAATTTCGCCACCCTCACTGAGCCGGATGTCCGTACGCGCCTGGTCAACACGGGCCGGATTCGCTACCGCTTTATGGACTTTCCTCTCGACGGTCATCGCAACACCCTGTCGGCACATTTGGCCGCATGGTGCGCCAGCGAACAGGGAAAATTCTGGGAGATGCACGACGTCATCTTCCAGAATCAGGATCGTTGGAGCGGCTACGCTACGTCGCGGCCGGACGGAGTGCTCTCGGGCCTGGCGCAGCAAATCGGTCTGAACAGGCAGCAGTACGACAGCTGCGTGTCGTCGCGGAAACATCTGGGTCAAGTGCGTTCGAACTATGACGAAGGAATGCGCCGCGGCGTTGGATCCACGCCAACCTTCTTCATCGGCACCAAGAAGGTTGCGACAGTCATTTCGTACGACGAGTTCAAGCGCTACGTGGACGAGGCGGTCTCGCAGGCGCGCACAACGACAGCTCCGGCCGGTACGAAAAGCGGCGCCAAGACGCCCTGATGACTCGCCGGATGCTGACGGCGCTGGTGGCGCTCGTTGGCTTGTTCGTCGCGGCCTATCTGGCGTTGTACAAGCTGGGCGTGATCGGGACGCTGTCCTGCGGCGCCGGAAGCTGTGAAACCGTGCAGCTGAGTTCCTGGGCCACGTTTCTGGGCATTCCTGTGGCGCTGTGGGGCGTGGGTTACTACGCGGTGGTGTTTGGCGTTGCGTTTGCTGGCGTCCAGGAGCGATGGTCGGCATCGCGCGGCCTCGCCCTGTCGCTGCTGGCGCTCACTGGCTGGGGCGTGATCTACTCGGCGTGGCTCACCTACCTCGAGCTATTCGTGATCAACGCCATCTGCCGATGGTGCGTGGTTTCGGCGGTCATCGCGGCTGTCCTATTCGCGCTTGCTCTCAGCGACTGGATAGGTGTGCGAAGACTGCGTTCGACGCTTGACGTTTGAAGTTCGAGCCAAACCTCACACACTTCAAGCGTCGAACCTCCAACGCAGTTGCTCTTGTCAGGCGCGCTTGATCGTGCGCTGCCGCCCGTCTGACGCCTCGTTCAGCCTCAGCTTTGGCTTCTCATCTTCAGCCTGGGCGCGACGGCGGTAGGGCACCAGCTCCTGGCCAAGCACCACGAGCGTTCGGGTCGCCACAGTGCTGGCGAGCGGCTCCGGCACGGCCATTTCGCGCAGGTAGGTGTCGATCGCCCGGTCGAAGGTCATGTCTTCGGCGAGGACGTCCACGAACATCAGCGCGTTATCGACATGCGATCGCACGATGCCTTCCTCGGCGCGCGCGAGTGCCAGGCGGAGCCTGCGTTCCGCAGCGGGCTCGAGCTTGCGATTGAAGATCTTTTCGGGGAACAGCTTTCTCCACCACGATTTGAGCGACATCTGCGTCCTGGATGATGAGGGCCTGCCGCAGGCAATACGGCACGTCGCATACCAGCCAATTGAAGGCGAAACCTGGCCGTCTACGACTCCGTCGCCTCGTACTGATCCTTCAGCGCATTCACCACATTCGGATCCGCCAGCGTGGTGGTATCGCCCAGCGCCCGGCCTTCCGCGATGTCCCGTAGCAGACGTCGCATGATCTTTCCGGAGCGCGTTTTTGGCAGGTCGGCCGAAAACAGCACATCGTCCGGCCGGGCGATCGCCCCGATTTTTTCTGCAACGAACTCCCGCAACTCGTCCCGCAACGCCGCACTCGGCGTCATGCCTTCGCGCAGGGTCACGAACGCGGCGATCGCCTGGCCTTTCAGCTCGTGCTGTTTTCCCACGACCGCGGCTTCGGCCACGGCGGGGTGCTCCACGAGCGCTGACTCCACCTCCATGGTGCCTATTCGGTGGCCGGCGACGTTGAGCACGTCGTCCACTCGTCCAAGAATCCAGTAATACCCGTCGTCGTCTCTCTTCGCGCCGTCGCCAGGGAAGTAGAGGTCCTTCCGGCCCGGCCATTTGGTGAAGTACGTCTGCACGTACCGCTCGTCGTCGCCCCAGATCGTACGCAGCATCGCGGGCCACGGCCGGGTGAGCGCCAGCAGTCCGCCGCCTACCGCGATGTCCTTCCCCTTGGCGTCGAGCAGGGCCGCGGAGTATCCAGGCAGCGGAATCGTGGCGCTTCCGGGCTTCGTTTCCACCACGCCAGGTAGCGGGGAAATGACGATCGCCCCCGTCTCGGTCTGCCACCAGGTATCGACGATGGGACAGCGCCCCTTCCCGATCTTTTCGTGATACCACATCCACGCTTCCGGGTTGATGGGCTCTCCCACGGAGCCCAGCAAACGGAGTCGCGAGAGGTCGTGACTGGCGGGATACTTGTCACCCCATTTCATGAAAGCGCGAATCGCTGTGGGCGCGGTGTAGAACACGGTCACGCCATGTCGTTCGCAGATGCTCCAGAAACGGTCCTTTTCGGGCCAGTCTGGCGCGCCCTCGTAAATCATGACCGTGGCACCATTGGCCAACGGACCGTATACGACGTACGAGTGACCGGTCACCCAGCCGATGTCGGCGGTGCACCAGAAGACGTCGTCCTCCTTCAAGTCGAACACCGCTTTCGTGGTGTAAGTCACCCCCGTGAGGTAGCCGCCCGTCGTATGCACGATTCCTTTCGGTTTCCCTGTCGTGCCCGACGTATAGAGGATGTAGAGGACATCCTCCGCGTCCATGTGTTCGGGCTCGCAGTTGGCGTCCGCGCTCTGCATCAGCCGGTGCCACCAGTGATCGCGCCCTTCCGTCATCTCGGCGAACGCTTCGTCGCCGCCGGCGCCCGGGCGTCGCATCACGACGACGACGTTCTCGATGGACGGACATTCCTCCAGCGCTTTGTCCGCGTTGCGCTTGAGCGGCACGACCTGGCCGCGCCGGTAGCCGCCGTCAGTCGTGATGAGCAGCTTGCAGTTCGAATCGTTGATGCGATCGCGCAGCGACTCGGGCGAAAACCCACCGAAAACAACCGAGTGAATAGCTCCGATGCGCGTGCACGCGAGCATGGCAATCGCCGCTTCAGGCGTGAGGGGCATGTAGATGGCCACCCGATCGCCGCGTCTGACGCCGAGCTTCTTCATCACGTTGGCGAACTTTCGCACCTCCACGTACAGGTCCCAATACGTGAGGGTGCGGCGGTCGCCCGGCTCGCCTTCGAAGATCAAGGCAGCCTTGTTCCGTCGCGGACCGTCGATATGCCGATCCACGCAGTTGTAGGACACGTTGAGCGTGCCGCCGATGAACCACTTTGAATGTGGCGGCTTCCATTCGCACACGGTCTTCCACCGCTTGAACCAGTGCAGCTGCTCGGCCTGCTCAGCCCAGAACGCTTCCGGATCACGCGACGCCCGCTCGTACGAAGAGCGGTCGCTCACATGCGAAGCGCGTCGGAATGCCTCTGACGGAGGAAACTTCCTGTTTTCATGAAGCAGGGCGTCGATTTCGGACATCGCGCGAGGTTGGCTGGAGGAGTCGGCGAATAGATAGTCTAGGCCGACGCCTGTCGCAGCGAGCGGGCCAGCGCGACGGTTTCGGGCGAGGGACTGGCGTCCAGCTCAGCGCGCATGCGAGCGGCGAAGTCGTCGTACAACTTGAGGGCGCCGGCGTGGTCACCAATGCGCGCGAGCATGGTCAGCGTTCGGCGCAGCACGCGCTCGTCGTCACGTGAGTATCGCACGGCCTTGCGCGCCATCATGCCCGCGTCCGTCAAGCGCTGTTCGTTCTCGAGGATGCAGGCCATCCCCCAGGACGCCGCGGCGGCGCGCTCGCGGGCGTCGTTGCGTTCGTCGTCGAGCCAGTGCTGGAATTCCCCACAATCGGGCAGGTGAAAGCCTTCCATGAGCTCTCCCTTATAGAGCTCGTGGACGCGAAGCATTCGCCCGGCCTCCGCCGCATCGCGCGAGTCCACCACGTCACACCAGACCGGGGGCATGGCCAGGCCGATCTCCTCGTCGCCGCGGCCGCGAACCGCCTCAGCTCCCAATACCGATCGCACGGCGTGAACGGCCTTCCGGAGGGCGGTCCGCGCGTGGGCCTGGTCCAGCTCCGGCCACAGCAATCCAACGATGCGATCACGCCGTTGTGGCCGTTGTTCGGGTGACAGCGCCAGAAACGCAAGGAAAGCCGTCAGTTTGGGCTGCGCCAGTATACGGTCCGCGAGCTTTGGTTCGATGCCCTCGAGCTCGACACCTCCCAACAATAGAAGCTTGATACCGCCTTCGCTCTGCTGCGCCACGCACGCCCCTCTATTTGTGTTCTGCACCGCGAAGCTACGACCGCCGCGCATCAATTGCCAAGACCACTATCTTCGTGGCCATGCCCGCCAGGGGATCGGTTGCAGCGTCAGGCGTGTCGAAATCCTTCGGGAAGCGCGTGGCCGTTCGTGGCGTGGACCTCGTCCTTGCCGGCGGTGACTGCCTGGCGCTGTTCGGGCCCAACGGGGCAGGGAAGACCACCTTGCTTCGACTCATTGCCGGACTCCTTACGCCCACGTCCGGGTCCGTGGTCGTGAATGATCGGAGCGTTCGTGGGGAGCCCTCGGCGAGAGCGCGCGTCGGCCTGATCTCCCACGAGAGCATGCTGTACGCGCCGCTCACCGCGCGCGAGAACGTCGAATTCTCAGCGCGCCTGTACGGCCTGCATGATCCACGCGGGGCCGCCGAACAGGTGCTCGCGACCATGCAGGTGCTGAATCGCGCCGATGTCGCGGTGCGCACATTGAGCCGCGGACTGCGGCAACGCGTCTCCATCGCGCGCGCGATGGTGCATGCGCCGAGCGTGGTGCTCCTGGACGAACCTTTTTCGGGACTCGACGAAGCCGGCGCGGTCGCGCTCACCACGCTGCTCGCGGGGCTTCGTACCAACGGCGCGACGCTGGTGGTCGTCACCCACAACGTCGCTGAAGGACTGGCGCTGGCCACGCATGCCGCGATCATGACGGACGGAGCATTCATCCGCTTTGAAAAGCGCGCGATCCCAGGCGCGTCGGACGCGGCGCGATATGCGGCAGAGTACCGGGAAGCCGTTGGGGTGCGTCGTGAAGGCTGACGCCCCAGGCATACTCCGAGCGGCATGGATCATCGCGCGGAAAGATCTCGCCATTGAGCTGCGCACGCGGAGCGCATTTCTTTCGGTGCTTGTCTTCGCGCTGCTCGGCCTCGTGATCTTCTTCTTTGCGTGGGATCCCACCGCGGTGTCCGCCGTGGACCTCGCCCCCGGCGTGCTCTGGGTGACCTTCACATTCGCGGGACTTCTGGGACTCCACCGATCGTTCGGCGTCGAGTTGCACGACCGCGCCATCGATGCACTGCTCGTGGCGCCGGTCCACCGGGAGAGCATCTACCTGGGGAAAGCGCTCGCGAACACCGTGTTCGTAAGCGCGGTGCTCCTGGTTGCCGTGCCCGCGCTCGCGCTGTTCTACAATCTTCCCTTTGGGCGCTCACTGGGCGCGCTGGGCCTCGTGGGGCTGCTCGCCGCCATCGGTCTGGTTTCGATAGGAACGTTGTTCAGTTCCATGGCGGTCAACACGAGACTCGCCGAGTTGTTGCTCCCAATGCTGAGTCTCCCCTTCTTTGTACCGATTGTCCTTGCCTCAGCCCAGGCGTCGACTGTGCTGCTCGCTGGCCGGCCGCTCGTCGAGGCACTCCCGTGGTTGAAGATCCTCATTGGCTTCGACATGGTGTTTGCTGCCGCGTGCACCGTCGCTTTTCCATACACCCTCGAGGAATGACAAGCACCGGCAGGCCGCCTGCATCGCCCGCGACCAGCGGACCGGGTCCCATCTTCGACTGGTTCTTTGCGATCGCCATCGCCATGGTCCTCGCCGCACTCGTGCGGATCGTCGCATTCACGCCGTTCGAGGCGACGCAGGGCGCGGTACAAAAGATCTTCTATATCCATGTGCCCGCCGCGCTCAGCGCGTATCTGGCGCTCAGCACGGCCGCCCTGATGTCGATCGTATACCTGTGGTTGCGTGATGACCGCGCTGATAAACTTGCGGAGAGCGCGAGTGAGGTGGCGCTGCTCTTCACGACTGTCGTGCTGGTCACCGGCCCATTCTGGGGAAAACCCATCTGGGGCGCGTGGTGGGCGTGGGATGCCCGTCTCACACTGACCCTCTTCCTGTGGTTCGTCACGGCCGCGTATCTGGTGCTGCGCGGTGCGGTGGACGATGCGGGGATGCGCGCGCGGTATTCGGCGGTGCTGGCGATTCTGGCGGCGCTGCTCATCCCGTTCATCCATCTGAGCGTATATCTGTTTCGCACGGTGCATCCCATGCCCATCGTACTCAAACCGGAACGGCCGTCGCTGCCGTTCGAGATGCTCACGACATTCGTCATGTCCACGGTGGCGTTCCTGTTCTTTTGTGCCGCGCTCATTCGCGCGCGTTTGCGTCTGACTTTGTTGCGCGAACAGTCGGAGATACCCTGATGCCGGACACCGCGTTCTACTACCACGCCGCTTATGTCGCGGCCGGAGCATTGTACGTCGCCTATGTGCTCTCGCTTTGGCGGCGGGGGCGTCGACTCCGCAAGTGAGCCCGCCGCTTCGCATCGCCACGCGCGCTTCGGAGCTGGCTCTCCGACGCGCGCGCGCGGTTCAGGCGATGCTCGCGGCACGGCATGTGGAATCGGAGCTGGTGACGTTTCGCACCGCGGGCGATAAGCATTTCGAGGATGTGATTCCCCTGGCGAGCGCCCGGACTGTATTTACGCGGGAACTCGAGACCGCACTGCTCAAGCGGAAGGTCGAGCTCGCGGTACACGCGCTCCCGGATCTGGCCACCGATCCTGCGCCTGGGTTGAGCGTCGCCGCGGTGCTGCCGCGTGATGACCCCGCCGATGTGGTTGTGCTCAACGAGCTGCTCCACGCAACCGCGATGTCCGAGCTGCCTCGGGGGACACGCATTGGGACGTCGAATGTGCACGTGCGCTCCCTGCTGATGGCCCTGTTTCCCGGGATCGAAGTCGTGCAACTCCGTGGCGACCTGCCCACGCGACTGCACAAGGTGGATGATGGCCAGGTTCACGGGACGGTCGTGTCCGCGTCGGCTCTACTCCGGCTCTCGATCTCCCAGCGCGTGGCCATTCGCCTGGAGCCGCCCTTCTGGCTTCCGGCCGCGGCACAGGGCGCGATTGCGATTCAGATTCGCGACGACGATCAGGCGACGCGCGCGCTGGTGAGTCCACTGAACGATGCGCGGGCAAGCATCGACACCGCCGCCGAGCGGGCGGTGCTGGCGGCACTCGAGGGCGGTCTCCAGTCGCCCGTTGGGGCGCTCGTCACGGACGCGGCCGACGGACGAACGTTGCATGGTGTGATTGTCGACCTGCAGGGCCGACACCTGCTCCGCGCTTCCCGTTCCATGGATGACGCCCAGGCGGAACTGACGGGCGTCCGGGTCGCCAATGATCTGCGCAACCAGGGAGCCAGCAGGATCCTCGACGAGCTGCGGGGGACGACGCGCATCGCCGCGCCCCAACCGGACAGTTGACCCTGCCTCATCGCCTTTACCGTTCAAAGTACTTGACGAAGTGCATTATCGGCCACATCTTGGAGCCATGACGCTCACCCGATTGCTGTTCGAACCCACACTGGTCCGGTCCCCACTCCGCGTGGTGCAGTGGTGGGAGAGCCGCCGGCTCTCGTACAACGCCATTGTCGGCGTTGCGGGCCTCGCCACGTTGGCATACGTGAATGCGATCGAGCTGATCATGGGCGGCGGATGGTTCCCGGTGCACTGGCTGGTCGTCGTTGCCTACGGCATCGGAGCGAATTTGTGCTTCACGCTGGGCTGGGTGGTGGAGAACGCGGCCGAACGCTGGCTCAAACGCCCCGTGTACGGCCTGGGACCCGCGCTCTTCAGGCACGGACTAGTCTTCTCGGTCGGGCTCACGATCCTTCCCGCGGTGCTGGTCACCATCGCTGGTATCGCGGGGCGCATCTTCGGACCCTGACGTTCAGTTCTATTCGTCCTCGGGATTCTCGCGTCTGCGCACCACGACTTTCAGTTCCGCCATGACGACGAATCCGGTGATGCGCACTACGGACGCCCCCGATCCGACGGGTGGTGGATCGACAGCTTCGTCGTTGACCTCCGCCATGAACGCGCTCGGCTGAACCACTACTCTGACGTTCGGCGGCACGATGATCTTGAGCGACGTCATCACTGCCCGGAGCCGGATCTCCGTGACGCCAGGCGACAGCACCGCTTCCGTGAGATCCAGCAGCGTTTCGGACATGATGCTCACGAGCTCCAGCAGCCGTGGTGGCTGCCACAAACCGCGCCGCTTGGTCGTGCCCATGATGGACACCACCCGGCCTACTTCTGGCGCGAACGCCTGCGGCACCGGCGCGGCCGGGCGGGGCGCGATCTCTACCGACTCCGACGGGAGATCTTTCGTCAGCTCACGCAGTGCCGGCATGGAGCGCGCCCGATAGACCTGCTCCATGCGCCGCTCCAGTTCGTCCAGGCTCAGATTGTCGTGCGCGAAATGCTGCGAGAGCGTTTCGATCACGCGCTCCCGCTCCCGATCCAGCGACACGACGGGATCGTCAGGGTCGGACCGCGCCATGATCCACAGGTTCGCGGTCGCGCCGGATGAAGAGCGTATCGTAGAGAAGCGCGGCGACGAGCGCGCCGATCAGGGGGCCAATCCAGTACACAGCCTGACCTTCGAACACGCCGCTGGCGACGGCCGGCCCAAGCGAGCGCGCGGGATTCAGTGAGCCGCCGGTGAACGGCCCGATCGCGAAGATGCACGCCGCCAGTGTGAATCCGATGGCGAGGCCGCCGATGCGAGGCGCCTTCGGATCCACTGCCGTTCCAAAGATCACGAAAACGAGAAAAAACGTTGCGATGGCTTCGAGTCCGATGGCCTGCGTCGCCGAAATCTCGGTGGCGATGGACTGTCCGCCGATGCGTGACGGCTCGGTGATGACTGCAGGCAACAGACCCTTGAGCGCGTACGCTGCCACGATGGCGCCGATGATCTGGGCGGCGATGTACACGCCGGCCATCATCGGCTCGATGCGTCTCGTGGCGAGGAAACCAACCGTGACTGCGGGATTGAAGTGTCCGGAGATGCGCATCAGCGCGCTTACCATGACCGCGAGAATAAGTCCGTGCGCGAGGGCGACCGCGATCAATCCGGAGTTCATTTGACCGGCCTGCGCAGCGATGATCGATGCGCTGCCGACGAACACGAGGGCGAACGTACCGACAAACTCCGCAATAAAATGCCGTAAGGCGTCTTTCATAGCGTTGCGAGTAAGGGAGCGTGGAAGTGTGAAGCGGAAGGCGGGAAGTGGGAATCAGTCTGGCCGCTTCAAGACCACCGCGGCGTTGATGCCTCCAAATCCGAACGAGTTGCTCAGGATGTAGTCGACCCGCTGGTCGCGCCCCTTGTTCGGGATGTAGTCGAGATCGCAGCCATCGCCGGCTTCATCGAGGTTGAGCGTTGGAGGCAGCCAACCGCGATCCATCGCCAGCGCGCAAATCGCAACCTCAAACGCGCCCGAGGCGCCGAGCGCGTGCCCATAGTAGCCCTTGGTGCTGCTCACCTGGAGCCTTTCGGCGTGCGCGCCGAACACCTGCCGGATGGCGGCGGTCTCCGTGGGGTCGTTCAACGGTGTAGAGCTACCGTGCGCATTGACGTACGCAACCTCGGAGGGGTTCACGTGCCCATCCTGCAGCGCCAGACGCATGGCCCGCGCGGCCTGGGACGCGTCCGGTCGAGGCGCCGTCATGTGATGCGCATCATTGGAGTTTCCGTAGCCCACCACCTCAGCGTATATGCGCGCGCCCCGGGCCTTGGCGCGTCCGTATTCCTCGAGCACCATCACAGTGCCGCCCTCACCCATGACGAACCCATCGCGCCCCTTGTCGAACGGTCGAGAGGCACGCTCCGGATCGTCGTTGCGTGTGGACATGGCACGGATGATCGTGAACGCCGCGAAGCATAGCGGCATCAGCGGGGCTTCCACGCCGCCCGCTAGCATGGCATCCGCGTAATCATCGCGAATGAGCCGGAACGCGTCCCCCACGCCGATGGTGCCGGACGCGCAGCTCATCCCGTTGGTACTGTTCGGCCCCTGCAATCCACACTCGATGGCGACGTTGCAACTGGCTGCTCCCACGAAGACATTGAGCGCCAGCGTCGGCTCGACTCGCGAGATGCCTTCCTTGAGGAAGATGCCGAACTGTTCCTCTGCGTAGCCCACGCCGCCGAGCGCGGATCCCATGGTGGCGCCGATGCGCTCGGGGTTCTCCACGGCGAGGTTCAGGCGGGCGTCCTCGATCGCCAGCTTCGCGCACGCGACCGAGAAGTGCCCGAACCGGTCCAGCCGCTTCGCGCGCTTCCGCTCCAGGAAGTCCCCGGGATCGAAGTCGCGCACCTCGGCGGCGTTATGGCTGCGAAATGGCGTCGGGTCAAATCGCGAAATGCTCGTGATGGCCGATTTCTCGGTCCGCAGCCCGTCCCACATGCCGCCGACCGTGATGCCGATCGGGGTGACCGCACCAATACCCGTAATGACCACTCTACGACGGTTCTGCATCCTGCCTGGGATCTGATGTGATGACGCGCTCTGAAGTCTGGCCTTGCTCAGCCGTACGCGCGAGTCCCGCCAGCGTTCGCTCGGCAATGCCGTGAACGAAAATCGGTCCGATCACTGCGCGCGCTGCGACGATGCCTATGACGGGCCACGACGGGCCGTTCCATAGGTGGAGAACCGTGACGTGGGTTCCATTGGTCACCGGAGTAAATGACCATTGCACTTCCATCCCCGTCGTGACTCCCTCAATGTGTCTGAACCGGATGGAAGGCGGCGCCTCAGCACTGCGATGCTGCACTTCCATGAGTGACACCCACCACGTAGGCCACTGGATTGGGCCAAAGGGCCGGTTGGCCGACATCTCCACCACGCCGGTGCCGTGCATACGCTCGCGAAACCGGACGAAACGGTAGTGCGGCAAATGCCGCGGCCACCGTTCAACGTCGGCGACGATGGCAAAGATCGTGTCGACCGGCGCGCGCACCAGGCGTTCATCCACCGTTCGCATTCGAGCGGTGGCGGGCATTGCTCCAAGGTAATTTGAGGCGCGACGCGGCATATCGAGAGGGCTTAAGTCTAAGCCCTCTAATCTCTGGCCCAGGTGGCGCTGAGCCGCCAGAAGGCACCGCGCCGGATGCGCGGCCTGGTTCCCGTCGCATCGAACACCAGCTGTCCCAATTCGTCGCCCGTAAAGCCCCGGAAGATCGACGTCACGCCATCGTGGCGCGTGATCGGATGGAATCGCAGTACGATGCTCGCGCACCAGAACGCGACCGCGGCCAGCCAGCTTCGACTCAGGTCGCTGATCACGATCCAGCGACGCGAGACGCGGTGGAGCTCGAGAATCACGCGGCGCGCCTCGTCCGCCTCGAAGTGGTGCAGGAGTTGGGAGCACGACACCACGTCCGCACTCCGGTCCGCTACGGGAAGGTGCCGTGCGTCGCCGACCACTGCCGCATCGAGGCGCGCGCGCGCACGCGACAGCAACACGGCCGAGTGGTCAACGCCAATCGCCGTGAGCGAGACATGCGCCCAAGCGGCCGCACTCCTGGCCCGGACGGGGATGTCCGCCATTCCTGTCCCGACGTCGAGGAGCACCGCCGCCGACGGCAGCGACGGCAGCATGTCTCCAAGTGCAAGCAGGACGGCGCGCGCGCCGCCGAACAGCGCGTTCGATCGCGCCACATCCGTCATGGACCGTTCGCGAACCGAAGCGGAGACCGCGGGGTCATCGAGTATTTCGACGCCACGACGGCGCGCCGGCGTCAGCCACCCTTGCATCAACGCTCGATTTGCGCGTACCCGCCGCGATAGTAGAGCAGGGGCCGGCCCTGATGCACGGCTGCCCACTCCACCTGGCCCACATAAATCGCGTGATCGCCGGCTTCGTGGCGCTCGACGCAGAAGCATTCCAGGTGCACGATGGCGTCGTCGAGCAACACGACGCCGCTTTCCGCACGCGAATAGCCGATACCGTCGAAGCGCCCGGATGGAAGCTCTGCGAATCGGCGGGACAGCGCTTCCTGTCCTTCCGCGAGAACGCTGACGCCGAAATGCGAACCCTTTTTCAGGAGGCCATACATGTCCGTCGTGCGATCGACACACGCCAGAACGAGGGGCGGCACGAGGCTCACCGAGCAGAATGCGCTCGCAGTCATGCCGTGATCGTTGCTGTCGCTGGTTCGCACGGTGAGCACGGTCACGCCGGAGGCAAAGCGGCCCAAAGCGGCGCGAAATTCGTCGGGGTTTATGGCCATACGGTTGCCCGGGTGGTTGGTACGGGAAGCAAAAACAGCCGCGCCAGATAGCCGGGTCGCAATACTCGGCTTGCAGGAACAAAGTCACCGGTCACGCCCACCAGCAAGTCGGCAAGGTCCTTTCGTCCAGCCAGGGCGCGCGCCGCGCGATTGACCACGCGCGGAAACGATACGCTGGCGCCGATGATCTTCTCCACCCACCACTTTCCTCCGAACTCGCGTTTACGAGCGTGCTCGTACGCCCGAAACGCAACCGCGCGCATGTCTTCGGTTGCGCCAAGCGCCTGCATCGCGGCGTCTGCCACCAGCTCGCCGCCGCGCAGCGCCGAGTAGATGCCCTCGCCGGTGAAGGGATCGAAAAAATCCGCGGCGTCGCCCACCAACAGGGCGCCCGGATGCCACGCGCGGCGCGCGTGGGACGCAAAGGGACCGACGGCCATGGCCTGCCCCTCGCGTCGCGCGCCAGCGAATCGCCGCTCGAGGTGCGGCTTGGACGCCAGCCAGGCATCGAGGAATCCGGACCGGTCCCCGGAAATGGCAGAGGCCCGCGCGACCGGGAAAACGGCGGCCACCGTCGTCATACCGGCGCCGACGTCGGCGATGCCGACAAATCCGTCGTGCTCCACGTGCATTTCGCCATAGGCAGTCACGTCGCGAACCCCGCGATAGTGTGCCACGAGCGAGATGCGATGCGGCCAGCTGGCCCTCCGCGCCAGGCCGAGGCGCCGAGCGATGACCGATCGCAATCCGTCGGCGCCGATGACGAGGTCGGCGCGCAACTCGGCGCGCCCCGATGGGCCGAGTAGGCTGACACCGCAAACGGCGTCGGTCCGGTCGCGAACGATGTCGGCGACGCGCGTCCCTTCAAGCACCTGAACGCCGACATCTCGCGCCCGGCGCAGCAGCACGTCGTCGAGCACGTCGCGCCTGATGGCCAGACCTGCGTCGCGCGCCGCGCGGAAGCCGTGCGCGGCCGCATAGTCGCCCTGGGCCCATGTGCCATCGGGCGCCCGCACAACCATCCCGCGCAACCAGGCGCCCGCGGATTCCAGCTCGCGCAGCGCACCCATGCCCTCCAGGATGCGCGAGGCCTGCGGGCTGAGACACTCCGCGCAGGGCTTGGATCGCGGAAACCGCGCGCGTTCGACGAGAGCGACCCGCACGCCTCGGCGCGCCAGATTGAAGGCCGTGCTGGCTCCGGCCGGACCGCCTCCGACGACAAGAACGTCAGGTGTCATCACGCATGATCATCGAGGTGTTGCGGACAGGGCTCCGGCAACCGCGCCCCCGGCCGTCGCCATGAAGTTCACGACATCGTTGTTGAGCCAGCGCAACCCCGCGGTATGCGACGTCGGCATGCCACAATGATGCCTGCGCTGCTCCGTTGCGGTGGCGCACGTTGCGCACCAGTAGCGCGCCTGCAGGGAGGCGCCGAGCAACGAGTCGAGCAGACAGCCAGCAAAGCCACCAACGAACGCCGCCGTCACCGCCCGCGGAGGCCAGCCCGCAAACCAGGTCATGAGGCCGACGAACACGCCGCCTGCGAGACCCGCCGCGAGGCCGAGAAGTGTCACTCCGCCCGAAGTGCCCACCGCGACAGTCTGAAGTCCGAGAATGGAACGTGGCGGCGTCCTCGCGAGCGCTCCGATTTCTGTGGCCCAGGTGTCGGCCGCGGACGCGGCCAGCGCTCCCGCGCCAAGGGCCACGAACAGCATACTGGGACGAACCGCGTACGCCAACGCCAGCGTGGCATAGACGCCTCCGTTGGCAAACACCTGGCTGGCGTCTCGCGGTCCATGCTTTTCCACACGTCCCTGCATCCTGGCCTCTTTCTGCGCGGCCCGGAATCGGGAAAGGAGGGAGGACGACACAAAGTACGCAATGAGCACCACGGCCCAGCGCCACCCTGCCGCCATCGCCGCCGCACCCACTACCGTCGCGGCGACAGCACCGGACTGGCTCAGCGCGCGGGCGCGCTGCGCCAGCAGCGCGATGCCGGCGGCAAGCGCCACCCCACCTCCCCAAACGGCCAGTTGGTTCACGCAACAACGATAGCTCTCTGGAAAACGGCGTTGCTGCCGACCAGCTTTCGATGATGCTCGCGACTGTGGATGCTTTGCTTCCCCTGAGTCTTCTCGAGGCCGTCCGTGACGTGGACACTCCGGCCGACCTCGATTCCGAATTCGTGGATGAACTCCGTAACAAGCGCCTGGGTCTGAGCGACACGGTGTACCTCCAGATCAAGCGGTACGCGGATGCTGTCCGCAAACGACAGCGGACGGCACAGGAGGAATCGGTGGCGCTGGCGAAATTGATCGGCCGGCGGCCGGATGCCGAGGCCGTGTTCCGGGCCGCCGGGCAGTATCTGGCGCGTGAATCGTACGGAACGATCAACGCGCCGTTGCGGAGATTTCTCCGACTGCTGCCGTCGGTGTTCGCGCGCCCGCTGGCGCTGCGCCGCGCGCGCGCCATCGCGACGCGCTATGCCAACGGCAATGTCCGGCGCGTGGGCGGGTACGTCCTGCTCGAAGTGCCGCGATCGGTCACGCTGAACACGGCCCCCAACAGCATTGGCTGCGCCTACTACGAAGCGATGCTTCGGGAGCTGCTCCGTCTCCTCATCGGCGGCATCGGTTCGGTGGATCATGTCCGCTGCGCGGCGCGCGGTGAAGGCACGTGCGAATGGCGCGCCGACTGGAAGACGTTCGAGGCCTCGCAGAGTGCTTAACCCGGAGACGTTGCCAGCAATCCAGGCGGCGCTCGACGAGCTGCACCTGGATGGTTGGCTACTGTTCGACTTCCACGGCCTCAATCCTATCGCCAGCGGAGTGCTGGGACTCGAAGGCATGCTGACGCGA
Organism: Gemmatimonadota bacterium; assembly: GCA_031395945.1. Taxonomy (GTDB): domain Bacteria; phylum Gemmatimonadota; class Gemmatimonadetes; order Gemmatimonadales; family Gemmatimonadaceae; genus DASPMP01. The sequence goes on from JANNJV010000426.1 coordinate 40,678, forward strand.
AGGATCTTCGCGCTGGTGCCCCGAACAGGAACGCCGGTCGCAATCTCTCATGCCATCGAACAAGCACCGTGGCGGAAGTGGCCGTCACAGTGGCCGCGAGAGCAGTACAGCTCCTGGCGCACGCTCGAGGCGCACCTGGGACGCCTCCTGAAAGGCAAGAAGGTCGCGATGGAGTATTCCCCCGGGGACGCCGTTCCGTATCTGGACCGTGTGCCGGCCGGCGTACTGGAGCTGGTGCAGAACGCTGGCGCAAAGGTCGTGTCGTCAGGCGAGTTGGTGACGCGCTTCTACGCCACGTGGAATGCGGCGCACGTCGAATCCCATCGGCGGGCAGCGGCGGCCATCGCGCAGGTGGCCAGGGACGCGATCACCGTGGCGGGCAAACGCGCACGAGGCGGAGCCCCGGTGGCGGAGCACGAACTGCAGCGCTTGATCATGGACCGGTTCGCGGAGCTCAAGTTGTTCGCCGACCACGGACCCATCGTCGCGGCGGGACCGAACGCGGCCAATCCGCACTACCAACCGTCGGCGTCGGCGCCGCGGCAGATTCAGCGCGGCGAGATCCTGCTCATCGATCTCTGGGCGCGCGAACAAACCGACACCGGCGTGTACGCTGACCAGACCTGGATGGCTTCGCTGGGCGCGCCGTCCGAGCGTGCGTTGGAGATCTGGGCTGCGGTGCGGGATGCCAGGGATGCTGCCATTGTGCTGGTACAGGAGCGTGTTGCCGCGCAAACACCGTTGCGGGGCAGTGAAGTGGACGATGCGGCGAGACGCGTCATCGAGTCGCGCGGCTTCGGCGAGTACTTCACGCACCGCACCGGACACAGTATCGATCCGCGCGACCTGCACGGGAGTGGCCCGCACATCGACAACCTGGAGACACGGGAAGACCGGCTGCTCGTTCCGGGTGTGGCCTTCTCCATCGAGCCCGGGATCTACGTCAGCGGCGAAATAGGCATGAGAAGCGAAGTGAACATGTACCTCGTGCCCGGCCGCGCAATAGTGACACCGGAGACTGTCCAGCGCGATTTGATCATCGCGGAGTAAGTGCTGGCGCAGCGCTTGCCAATTTCCTTGGCCAATGAACAACAAGGCCTATCTTCCGCTGTTCGTCCTCCTCAGTTCGCTTCCTGGCTGTTCCGATAGCAGTGAAGCCGCGGGCCTTGGCCGCGGCAAGATTGTGGATTCCAGTGCCGGCACGGTCGCTCTCGGAATCGGCGACGAGACGTACAAGTCCATCGCGGTGAGCGGCGGGGCCGCCATCGCCGGCGCCGTCACCCAACAAGGCGTGGCGCCGGACTCCATGGTTGCCGTGACAAAGGACCCGAACGTCTGTGGCGACAGCGCCAGCGTCACGGAAACACGGGGCACCGGGACGAGCCTGGCAAACGTGCTGGTCTGGGTCGAAGGTGTGGGCGCTGGCAAGCCGCTCCCCGACGTGCGGCGCGATCGACTGACCATCGAGAACTGTCGGTTTGAGCCGCGCGTACTGGCGGTGACGGCAGGGACGACGATCAATGTGATGAGTCGAGATCGCGCGACTCTGACGTCGCGCTTCTATCGGGAGGGCGCGGGAGACCCGGTGGAACAGATTCACACGGTAGACGCCGGCCAGTTGGTGCCCAGCGAAAAAATCGCGCGCAGCGCGGGAATCGTGGAAGTCCGCAGCGTCCAGCACCCTTGGGTGCGCGCGTACGTCGCGGTGTTCGATCACCCGTATTTCGCCGTAACCGACGATCGCGGCAACTTCACCATCGACAACCTTCCGCCGGGGACCTATACCGTGAAGTTGTGGCACGAGCGGCTGCACAAGCCGATGGAGCAACGCGTGGTCGTTGGCCCTGGCGGGTCAGGCCGTCTGGATCTGTCGCTCGCGCTCAAATAGGCAGAAGTATCCGATCCACGACCATGGACACGAACAGCAGGGCCAGGTAAAGCAGCGAGTACTTGTACACCGACCATGCCGGCTGCACGTGGTCGGCGGCGCGCAGGACGCGAACAACCCCGCGCAGCAGAAGCGCGCCGAGCGCCACGGCGCACACGAGATACACGACGCCAAGCGATCCCATCGCCCAGGGCAGCACCGTGAGGGGGATGAGAATCATCGTGTACCACAACATCTGACGTTTCGTCTCCGACTCACCCCACACCAGCGGCGCCATGGGAACGCCGGCGCGGCCGTAGTCGCGCTGCTTATTGAGCGCCAACGCCCAGAAGTGCGGGGGTGTCCAGTAGAACACGATCAGGAAGAGATAGATCGCCATCAGGTCTATCCTACCGGTGACCGCTGCCCAGCCAACGAGCGGCGGGAAGGCGCCGGCAGCCGACCACCGCCGACCCGGCGCAGCAGAAGATCATGATGTTCATGCCGATCATGTTCACCTTCATGTCGCTGTCGTTCCCGAGCGGCTTGGTGATTTACTGGCTGGTGAGCACGATCTGGACG
>JANNJV010000438.1:0-5502 GCA_031395945.1 Gemmatimonadota bacterium
CACCATGTCGTTGATGGTCGCCTCGTGCGCACGGCCGAGCGACTTCAGTTCGGGCAGCGGGATCGACACCGCGGCGAAGGCGCGGGCAACGAAGAGGTTCTTGCAGTCGTGCGCCTGGCAGTTGGCGTTTACCACCGACGACTTGGCGTCGCTTCCCATCCGGGTGCATCCCAACTCGTGGATGATGGTGCCGCCCGCCGAGATGTTATAGCCCTGCGCGCGTGTCGGCATCTGTGAGAATACCTGGCCGCCCATTTCAGCGATGAGCGCGCGGAAGGTCTCCTGCATGTGCTTCACCTGATTGTATTCGGCATCCGCCCACTTCCAGTGGAACCGCAGCACGGGAATGCCATAGCGGTCCACGACATTGGGATCGAGCTCGCAATACGAATGCTCATTCGGGATCATCTCGCCGCGCCCGGCAAAGCCGATGGTCGCACCGTAGTAGCGACGGTAATCCTCCTTGAGCTGCGCTCCGTACCCGCCGCCCGAGGGATACCGGTGGATTCCGCCCATGAAGCCGGCGCTCGGCTGACCCAGCCCGCCCCACACCTCGATGTGATAGCCGCGCGGGAAATCGAGCTTGGCGTTGTCCAGCCACCAGGGCATGTAGATATGTGCGCCGCCCACGCCGTCCTCGTTGTGCGGCACGTGATCCACCATCGCCGGAATGAATCCGCCGACATCCGTGCCCGTGGTGTCGGTGAGGTACTTGCCAACGGTCCCGCTGGAGTTCGCCAGTCCTTGCGGAAACCGCGACGATTGCGAGTTGAGCAGGATGCGCGCAGACTCGCAGGCGCTGGCGGCGAGCACCACGACGCGCGCGCGCACATGGCGATCCTGGCCGGTGTTCTTGTCGATGTACGACACGCCCGTGGCGAGTCCATCGGAACCGACGGTGACCTCACGCGCCATGGCGTTCGTGATGAGCGTCAGGCGGCCCGTTGTTCGTGCCGGCGCAATGAGCACGTCCGGACTGGAAAAGTTTGCCTTCACGCTGCATCCGCGGTTGCACTGACCGCAGTAGTGACACTCGGCTCGTCCGTTCATCGGCTTGGTCAGCACCGAGAGACGCGCCGGAATACACGTGACGTTCAGTTTGTCGGACGCCTTCTTGACCAGCAGCTCGTAACAGCGCGGCTTGGGCGCTGGCAGAAATACACTGTCGGGGTGGTTTCGAAGGCCCTCGTTGCTGCCGAAAATGCCCACCAGTCGGTCGACGCGATCGTAGTAGGGAGCGACGTCGTCGTAACTGATGGGCCAATCGTCACCCAACCCGTCCTTCGACTTGCCCTTAAAATCATCCGGGCCGAAGCGGAGCGAAATGCGTCCCCAGTGGTTGGTACGGCCGCCAAGCATGCGCGCGCGCCACCAACGGAACTGTGAGCCGGTGCCGACGGTGTACGGCTCTCCTTCTATTTCCCAGCCCCCGTCGCAGGCGTCGAACTCGCCGAAGGGCCGTGCTTTCGTGGAGGCGCCGCGGCGTGGCGATGACCAATTGGGCACCATCATGGCGCCGTTCCGGGACGCGTACCATTCGCCACCCGCCTCGAGCATCACGACCCGAGCGCCTGCGTTGGTGAGCGCGTGCGCGGCCATTCCGCCGCCGGCGCCGCTTCCCACGATGCAGACATCGTATGGATCCTGGCTCCGGGCGCGCGGAATCTGTTGCATCAGTACTCCATCGCGCTGAGGTAGTCGAAGCTCTTCTTCGCAAACGCCATGGGATCCGGCGGCTGGTCGTGCTCGATGAAGACATGCTTGATCGTCCGACGCTGCGCCGCGTCAAGCCGCAGGATCGCGGCGAAATCGATGGTGCCCGACCCGACGTCCACCTGCGCATGGTTTGGGGGGCCCGCGGAATCCTTGATGTGCAGCATCGGGAAGCGCGTTGGATGCTGCCGGAGGTATGCGAGCGGGTCGCTGCCCGCTTTCACCGTCCAGTAAACGTCCATCTCGAATGAGACTGCGGCGGGGTCCGTCTCGGCCAACAGGATGTCGAAGGGAACGGCACCCTCCACGCGAGCGAACTCGAAATCGTGATTGTGGTACGCAAACCCGAGTCCGCGCGCGCGCGCGCGCGCGCCGGCGACATTGAATTCCTTGGCGACGCGCTTCCAGCTCTCGACACTCCCGCGCACGCTGTCCGGCAGCCAGGGGATTGTGATGAATTGATGGCCACGCGCCACCGCATCGTCGAGGGCGCGATCCCAGTTTGCGCCAAGCTGGTCAAAGCCGATGTGCGTGGACGGCGCGGTTAGCCGATTCTGCTGGAGGAGCTCGCGTGTTTGCGCGGGCGTTCGTCCCGCGTATCCCGCGAACTCCACTTCGCGGTAGCCGATTTGCGAGAGCTGCGCGAGCGTTCCCGGGAGATCGCGCTGCACCTGTTCGCGCACGGTGTACAACTGGATGCCGACGCGATCAAGGCGCCGGCGCGTGGCGTTCGCCAGTGCGGAGCCAGCCTGGGCGGCGCTGTTCTTCGAACAGGCAGCCGCACCGGCCATCACGCCCAGCGTCGCGAGGAAACTTCGACGAGTATGCACGGCGCAATTATGCGCCGAACTCGAACCTTCGGAAAGCCCCCGGCAAATGTCGCGTTCGGAAGCGGCTACCCGTGGATGGCGTCGATGAACACGAGGCTCTTGCGACGCGTCACGACGTTGCGGACGGCCTCGAACACGCGCGGGTCGAGCAACGAGCCCACCTGCTGTCGCAGTTCTTCAACGGCCTCAGCCACAGTCCTGGGCTCGCGATACGGGCGCCGGGAAGTCATCGCGTCCAGCGCGTCAGCTGCGGCCAGGATTCGTCCGCCAATCGAGATGTTCTCACCAGTCCGGGCATTCGGGTATCCGCCACCGTCCCAGTGCTCGTGGTGATCACCCACGAATACGACGGCGCGCTCGACGTGACGCAACGGCGACAGGATCTCGACACCGATGCGCACATGATCCTTCACGTGCGCGAACTCCTCCGGGCTCAGCGATCCCGGTTTGTTCAGCACGTCGTCCCGGATGCCGATGTTTCCCACATCGTGGAGACGTCCCGCAAGGCGGACATCCTCGACGACGTCGGGCGCGAGGCCCATGTGCTCGGCGATCGATGCCGCCAATTCGGCGACGCGCGCGGAGTGACCACGCTGATAGACGTGCCGTACCTCCATGGCGCTCACGAGGGACTCGACAATCGTGACGGTCAGGTCGCGGAGATGAGATTTCTCGATCTCGAGCTGTTGCGTGCGCTCCGCGACTTCCTCGCGGATGGCGCGTTCGACGCGGCGTTGCTCTTTCAACAACGTCCGCTTGTGCAGCGCACGCAGCACGGCGTCGTGAAGCTGTTGAAGCTCGATGGGCTTCGTGAGGTAATCGAGCACGCCCTGCGACAGGGCTTCGGTGGCCGTCGGTGCATCGTTCACGGCCGATAGCATCACGATGCCAAGGTCGGGGTCGTTCTCCAGAGCGGATGGAACGATCTCGACGCCAGACAGCCCAGGCATGCGAACGTCGCACAGCATGAGCTCGAACTTCGCTCCCGCGAGCGTTTCGAGTGCCGCGTCGCCCGATTCAGCGGTCGCGACGTCGAACCCGCGTGTGCGAAGGTACTTCGCGAGGACCAGGCGGATCGTGTCCTCGTCGTCCACCACCAGAATGCGCGTTTTCTCAGAAGTGGCGCCCGTCGTCATGGCCTGGGAGCGGTCGAAGGCAGTTGAGGTCATTTCGAGGCGTCTCTGGAAGCAGTGTCAGCGGTGTATGCGCGTGGCAACACGAGCGACAAGGTGGTACCGTCGGTTTTTGACCCTCGCGCCTCGAGGCGGCCGCCGCCTCCGCGAAGGATGCTGTCGACGAAACCCAGATCGGGCCTCTCCGTGACAGCGTCGCGCGCGACGGGCTCCGCGAGAAACGAGAGATCGAAATACCCTGGCGAGAGATCGGGAATGGTTCCGACACCGGAATCCGTGATCTCGATGGCCAGTTCGGCGCTGGGCCGTTCGACGAGACGCACCGCGATGCGGCGGTTGACGGTTCCGTGCGACCGCAATTCCGCGAAGCGTAACGCCACCAGCAGCGCATGCTCCAGTCCGCGCGAATCCGAACGCACCGGCAAAAAGCCCGCGGACGCCTCGAACTCGAGCGTGATGCCCTGCTCGCGAATGGCGTATCCACGAAAGCGAAGTGTCCGTTCGGCCACGGCGTTGAGATCGAGAATCCCGTCATGTGCGCGTGTATCACGCTGAAAATCGAGAATATCGTGCAGCACGCCAAAGGCCCGCGTCAGCTCCTGGCGCACCTGACCTACCGCCGCCCGCTGGCCTTCGTCCTGCAGCTCCTCCGCAAGCAATTGCGCGATCGCTGACGCACCGGTGAGTGGATTCGCCATCTGGTGGGCCATTCCTTCGATGACGGCATCGACGGAGCGTAGCGCGAGGCACCGCCGCGTGAGCGCTGCGTCCGTGCGAGTCACCAGCATATTCATTACGGCGGCCACCGTATCCATGACCGTCCGCGTTCCTTCGTCCGCCAGCAGCGACGCGGCGCGACGGGCATCGCCAAGCACGAGCGCGCCGACGACTCGTCCATTGGCGCGGAGTGGCACGACCATGGTGCCGGTTCCGGGATCCACGCCGTGCTGCGCGCCCAGTGCGAACTGGGGTTCGAGCTTCGCGGGCCAGGTGTGCGCGTCGCCACTTTCAGCCAGCACATGCAGCGTCAAGCCGTCACGATCGCGGACGGCGAGTGCCGCGGGCATCTCCTCGAATGTGGGTCCGAGAACTTGCAGAAGCGCCGTCGCACCTTGGCGCGCCGTCTCCGCGGAGAGGAGCACGCCGAGGAGGCTCGCTTCCAGGGCGGCGCCGTCAGGCGCGGCGGTAGCGGAGTGGTTCATGCCTTTGGTATCGGCATCACCTCTCCGTTCTTTAGCTTATGCGTCGCCCACGAAATGCACGTCCACCGTCCGCTGGATAATCCCGGATTCGACGCCTCGGGCCAGGAAAACTCGAACGGCCTCGCGTCCCTTGGGGCCATAGTCGAGGGTCCAGTCATTCACGTACATGCCTATGAACGTGTCGGCCATACTCCGATCGAGTCCCCTAGCGTACTTCATAGAATGATCAAGCGCCGCATTTCTATGGCCTAAGGCATACGCGATACTGTCGTGAAGATGGCGTGAAATATCACCAATAAGGTCGTCGCCTAAATCCCTTCTGATGACATTGCCACCCAATGGCAACGGCAAGCCCGTCTGGTCGTACCACCAGGAGCCCATGTCCGCAACGAGCCTAAGCCCACGATCGGCGTACGTGAGTTGACCTTCATGGATCAGCAGGCCCAGGTCAACGTCGCCGTTTACCACCGCGTCCTCGATTTGATCGAAGGGCGTGACCACGGGCACGAAGCGGGGCTCGAACAGACGAAGAGCCAGGTACGCACTGGTGAGCAAACCCGGAATGGCGATGCGTTTGTCGCGAACATCCTGCCTGGTCATCGCGGAGCGAGCCACAAGTCTAGG
>JANNJV010000499.1:0-4028 GCA_031395945.1 Gemmatimonadota bacterium
CCCTTTCCAGGCTCCTTGGTGGTAAAGAACGGCTCGAACAAACGCGCCTGAATAGCGGCGTCCATCCCTACTCCGGTGTCCGACACTTCCAGCAGGACATAAGCGCCTGCCGGAATGCTCTGGGGTACTCCAGCGACAGCCGCCGCAATGAACGCGTTGCGCGTGGTGATCGTGAGCCGTCCGCCCTCCGGCATAGCATCGCGCGCGTTTACCGCAAGGTTCATGAGCACCTGATCGATTTGCGCCGAGTCGGCGATGACGTGTCCAAGGTGGTCTGCAAGGACCGTCACGATGCTGATGTCGGCGCCAAGCAGCCGCTCCAGCAACGTGCACGTTTCCCTGACGATCTCGTTGAGCGAGATGACAGCGGGCCTGAGAATCTGCTTGCGGCTGAACGCCAGCAGCTGCCGAGTGAGCCCGGCTGCGCGAATGCCGGCTTTCTGGATTGCTTCGGCGTCCGCGTGACGCACGTCGCCCGAATCCAGCGACTCCATCAGAAATGCGCTGTGTGCGCTGATGACGGTGAGCAGATTGTTGAAGTCGTGCGCTACGCCGCCGGCCAAACGACCTACCGCTTCCATTTTCTGGGCCTGTCGGAGCTGCGCCTCGAGTTCACTCCGCTCCGTGGTGTCTACGGCGTGAACCAGAACGCGATCGGGTTGCTGCGGTCCGAAGGTCAGGTCGAAACGTCGCACACCCAGCGGCGGTCCGACGTCAAACTCCACGGTACGCCGCCCCACGATGTTTTCACGCAGGGATCGATGCAAATCTTCCCTGACTTCGTTCATCCCGGGAAAAAGGCTTCTCGCCGTACTGCCGATGATCGCATGCCCATGCTTTGGAGTGGCATGGATCGCGGCTTCGTTGCGCTCAAGCAGCACGAAGTCGTCGCCTCGACTTTCCCAGAGGAACGTCGGCACCGGCAACTTTGCAAACTGGTCCCGAAGCAAGTGCTCGGTACGCCGTAACGACTCGGTCGCCAGCACCTGATCGGTGACATCTACTCCGTGCGCAAGCACGGCATCCTCACCGCCCGGATTCACCAATCGCTGATAAACCTGATCGACGTAGCGGGTTTCGAGCGGGGCGCCGATGACACGTCCCAGACGAACGGGGAGATGCGTTGCGGTGAATGGCTCGCCGGTCGCGCGCACTCGATCCAGAATCTCGATGAACCCCTGATTGCGGAGTTCGGGAAGCGCCTCCAGCAGCCGCAGCCCTATCGGGTTGCGATGACCGACGAGTTGCAGGTATGCCGGATTGACCCGCTCGAAGATGTAGTCAGGTCCACGAAGCACGGCCAGATAGGCGGGCGCTTCGTCGAAGATGGCCGCCAGGTGCGCGCGCTCGGTCTCGAGTGATTTGACCAGGCGCTCACGTTCATGCGTCGCAGCCTGCTGTTCGGTGACGTCTACGTTGACGACCACCCCACCCGAGAGGCGACCCTCAAAGTCGACAATGGGCGCAGAATAATTGAGTACATAGGCGTGTCTGCCGTCGAACCGCTCGATCTCGACGAGCTCACCAGCGATCGTTTCGCTGTTGCGAAGCGTGCGCGCCATGGCCCACTCGTGCGGTGCGACGGGTGCGCCGGTGGTGGGCCACCAGCCGCGAGGCTTCCTGAAACTGGCGTCTGTCCCAACCTTCGGAACACCATTGGCCCAAATGCGGGCCCCGGCCGGGTTGGCATGCGTGAGCTTCCCACCGGCATCCGCCAACCACACCCCGATTGGAATCGCCTCGAGCGTTGCCTCGAGCCGCTGGCGGTCCGCCGTTGCCACTCGCAGCGCGGCTGCCTCAGCGAGTGAGGCAAGCCGCTCTCTGGTTCGATCGGTGTGCGTGACGATGGCTGCGACCTGTCCCGGCCGAGCGAGACGTCGGACCGCCATGCGATACCAGCGTTCGGTCGTAGGCGAGGGGCACGCGTACTCGATCTCGAAGAACTGGAGCTGACCGCTGAGGACCTGCCGAACACCCCGGGCCACCGCATGTGCCTCGGCCGCTTCTGGGCCGGTGACTCGGTCGCACACCTGGCAGTAGTTCGCACCGAGCCCGGTGCCCCCGCCGGAATATCCGTTGGCGGCGGCGAACTCCGACCATGCCTTGTTGACCGCCACAACCTCTCCGTCCGACGCCAGCAAGGCGGCGTGATCGCCCAACGCATCGAGTGCGTCGCGCAGCAACGATGTGAGCGTGGCGCTGCTGCGCCCGTTCGCTTCCTGACGCTTGAGCCTGACCAGCGCGCTCACCGCCGCACGGAGTTCGTTCGGATCGAACGGGCGCGCCAGGTAGCCGTCCGCTCCGGCGTCCAGGCCGCGTGCGCGCTCCTCGCTGGACGTATCGGCTGACGAGAGATGCAACACCGGTAGCATGGCTGGCGCCGCGGCCTTGAGGCGGCGGCAGTCGTCCTGCCCTTGCGGGTCCCCGCGACACGCGTCGAGGACCACAACGTCGGGAACCATGGCTTCCGCGGCCTCCAGGCTGGCAGGGCCACAAACAGACTCCATGACCTCGAAGCCTTCGGCCCGCAAAGCCCGCGAAACGGCATCCCGTCGCGGTCCGGCGTCATCCACCACGAGAATCCGGCCTGGCGAACGCTCGTCGGACGTCAGAGCGAAGCCATTCGGCGGCGTAGCGTGGGTGGCCAATAACATGATGGACCTTGTCCAAGCCTAGAAGTCCATCGCTAGGCAGTTGGGTCCATATTGGCATCGCATATACCGAACCATGCGGTTCTTAGCTTGTTCTCTTGGCTTCTGCACTGCGCCGCACAGGCATGGGAGATACCCTGCGTCACGCTCAGGCTGCGGCCCTCGTCGCGCGCCGCGCATGCGACTACATTTCCCGCTTCTGGAGAGATGGCCGAGAGGCTGAAGGCGGCGGTTTGCTAAACCGTTATACGGGGTTAAACCCGTATCGAGGGTTCGAATCCCTCTCTCTCCGTTCAATCAGACTCATCGTCACGATGGGTCTTTTTTTTCCCAACTGATGACCGAACGTCTCCGCTTCGCCCCCTCTCCGACGGGCTACCTTCACGTGGGTGGCGCCCGCACCGCGCTGTTCAACTGGCTGTTCGTGAAGCACTACGGCGGCCAGTTTCTGCTCCGAATCGAAGACACGGACAAGGCGCGCAGCACCGACGAGAGCACGCGCGCGATCTTCGAGGGCATGGCGTGGCTGGGCCTCTCGTGGGACGAAGAGGTCGTGCATCAGGGCGCCAACCTGGAACGCCATCAGCGCGACGCGCATGCAATGCGCCAGCGCGGCAGCGCGTACCGCTGTTTCTGCACGCCCGCGGAGTTGGACGAGCGCCGCAACCAGGCGGAATCCCGCAAGGAAGCGTTCCGTTACGACGGGCGGTGCGCGCTGCTCGCCCCTGACGATGTGGAGCGGCGTGTGGCATCGGGCGAGCCGCACGTCATCCGGTTCAAGGTGCCGTCCGGCAGCACGACGTGGAGCGACGTCGTGCACGGCGATATCACGTTCCCGAACAAGGACATCGACGATTTTGTCGTGCTTCGCTCGGACGGCACGCCGATTTATAACCTTGCTGTCGTCTCCGACGACATCGCGATGGGCATTACGCTGGTCATGCGCGGCGACGATCACATCTCCAACACGCCGAAGCAGATCATGCTGTACAAGGCGCTGGGCGCCGCACTTCCCCGCTTCGCGCACCTGCCGATGATCCACGGCACCGACGGGAAAAAGCTGAGCAAGCGCCACGGCGCCACCGCGGTGGGCGATTATCAGCACCTGGGCATCCTCCCTGAGACGATGCTCAACTTTCTCGCGCTGCTGGGTTGGTCACCGGGCCATGACATCGAATTGATGTCGCTGGACGACATGGCGCGTCTGTTCACCACCGACGGATTGTCGAAGAAGGCAGCCATCTTCGATACGAAGAAGCTCGAGTGGATGAACGGACAATACCTCAGCCGCTCATCGGCTGTGCGGCTGCTGCCGGCGGTGGCACCCGCCCTCGAAGCCGCTGGGCTGGCGGAGTAGCGCGCGCTATCGCTTCGCGC
>JANNJV010000500.1:0-2018 GCA_031395945.1 Gemmatimonadota bacterium
GTTGTTCGAGTCCAGACCGATCGCCCGCTGGATTTCGGTGAGGCCCTGCTGCCGCCGTCCCGCCAGGCGGTGCATGTGGCCGGTCCACGCGGACGCGACTGCCGACAGCGGGTCGAGCTGGCGGGCCCGCTCGAACGCGGCCAGCGCCTCGGATCCACGGCCAGTATAAAAGAGAAAGCGTCCCCACTGGATGAACGCGTCGGGCTCGTTGGGGTTGAGCGCCAGCGCGCGGCCGTACGAGCGCTCGGCGTCGCGCCACCGATACATGTGCTGGTGCGCCATGGCCTGGGCCGTGTAGGCTTCGGCAAGTGTGCTGTCCAGCGCCAGCGCACGCGCCGCAGCACTGGTCGCGCGCGCTCCCAACGCTCTCGCGTTCACTGGCTCGAAGTAGGGACGCAGCTCGAGGGCGAGCGCCAGTGACGCGTGCGCCTTCGCGAACGCGCTGTCGCGCGCAATCGCCAACTCGAACATCTCCGCCGCCGCGGCAACGGCGCGCCGCTGCAGGAGGAAGCGGCCGCGCAGATACAGATCGTAGGCGTCGGGATCCGACGTCCCCACAACGGACGATGCCGGCAGTTCCGGCGACGCGCCTGGGGTCAGTCGACGCGGAAGCGCATTCACCACCAGGCGCGTGATCTCGTCCTGCACCGCAAACGCGTCCGTCGCGCTGCGGTCGTAGCTCTCCGACCAGACCTCGGCATTGTCTCGCGCGCTGGTCAGCTGCGCCGACAGGCGCAGCCGATCACCGACTCGCCGTACGGATCCATGCAGGACGTAGTTGGCCGAGAGCGCGCCGCCAATTTCGCGCGCGTCGATGGTGCGGCCCTTGTAGCGGTATCCCAGGGATCTCGAGAGCACCGTAATGCCGGGCACTTTGCCCAGCCCGGTGGCGAGTCCGTCGGCCATGCCATCGGCCAGGTATTCGTTGGCGGAGTCGCCGCCCTGGTTGAGAAAGGGGACCACGACGACACTCAGTGGCGGGACTGCACCCAGATCGATGACCCCGCTGCGCCACACGACTGCCGACACTGCCAGCGCAGCGATGCTGCCCGCCACCAGGAGCACGCGACGCTGCTTGCGCGAGAGCCCGTGCACGAACCGTCGGACGCCCGTTGTCTGTACGGTCGATGCGTCCAACACGACCAGAATGTCGCGCGCCGACTGCGGCCGGTTGGCGGGGTCCTTTTCAAGGCAGCGCATGACCATCGCGCCCAGCGCCGGCGGCGCGCCCGGGTTCTTCTCGAGCACCGGAGTGGGCTGCGCACTGATGTGCGCGGCGAAGAGTCCGTGCGTTGTCGCAGAGTTGAACGGCGGCCTCCCCGCCAGCAGCTCATAGGCAAGACACCCGAACGCGTACAGATCGGCGCGATGATCGATGCCGGGATCGCAAGAGATCTGCTCCGGCGCCATGTAGGCGGGCGTGCCGACCGCGGTGCCCACCTGGGTGACGGTGCCGCCGGCGGCGGCTGGCGCGTCTCCGGACGACTGACGGGCGCTCGCGATAGCTTTGGCGATTCCGAAATCAGTCACGACCGCTGCGTCGCCGGAGAGCAATACGTTCTCGGGCTTGATGTCGCGATGCACCACGCCGCGATCGTGCGCGTATGCCAGTGCGCGCGCGACGTCGCGCAGGATGCTCACGGTTTCTCCCAGCGACAGAGGGTCGCCACGCTGGAGCCGATCGCGCAAGGACAACCCTTCGACAAAGGGCATGGTATAGTGCGGCACGCCGTCCGTCTCGCCCGTGGAGAGCACCGGGACGATGTTCGCCTGTTGCAGCGAGGCGGCGAGCCGAATCTCCCGCTCGAAACGCCTGGTCGAAACCTCCGCCGCAAGCGCCGGCGACAGCACCTTGATCACCACGCGGCGGCCCAGCGCGTGCTCGGACGCGACGAACACGCGCGCCATCCCCCCGCCGCCTAGCTCGCGCTCGATGGTATACCGCTCGCCGAGACTGGCTTGCAGGCGACTGCGGAGGTCGTGGGCCATTCGGCAGACGGGCGGGGAATGAGGACACC
>JANNJV010000505.1:0-3544 GCA_031395945.1 Gemmatimonadota bacterium
GGTTTTCGTGCTGACCCAATTGTTCACCGCGGTCTTCGTCGTGGCGTCGAACGGGGTCGCGGCAACCTCCGCGTCGAACGTCTGCCTCACCTGATCGATGAAGCTCTGGCTGACGTTGAATCCCTGCCTGTACCAAACCGAGTTGGCGATCTCGAACGTGGTGCTCTGGTCCAGCCCGGCCTCCAGCGCCATGAGTCCGCGGTAGCCCTGGTTGATCTCGGCCAGCTCGGCGGCGCCGAAGCCCAGCGTGGAGCGCATGTCGTCGAGCGTCGCGCCCGCGGCGCCGTTCATCGCCATGCCAAGCGAGAAGCTCACGCTCAGCGGTGAGACGAAGACGTTGACGTTGGGCTGCGCGGCGTTCAGTCGCTGGAACAGCGTGAACGCGAACTGATTCGCGGCCCGCGATACCCGCACTTCGTCCGCGGTGAGTTCGCGCGGCAGCGCCGTGAGTTGTTGCGACGGGCCGCCGGAGGGCTGGGTGAACGGGCCGCAACCGGAGATCGCGAATGCCGCGACGGTCGCGATGAAAGCGTGGGCTCTTGGCATTGGGATCATGTATGGATTCTAATCAGGCAACCCGTCGAGGTCTCCGCTGAGTCACTCGGCGCAACCCCTTAGGGCAGGCATTCACGACCAAAGGTGACAGGATCAACCGATGGCAAAGGATCACACCAATCAACAAAGAATTGATCGGTCTCATCCGGTGTTATCGATTGATCCTTGTCACCTGTGTCGTGAATGTTTGTGGCAAGTTGCGATGGCCGGACAGGTCTCTATTCCCCGTTGTCCGCTCTCCGCTCCCGCAGTAGCGACAAGATGAACGTCGCCCCCTGACCGGGCTCACTCTCGACCGTGAGATCACCGCCCATGCCGCGGGCCAGCTCGCGGGCAATCGTGAGGCCGAGTCCCAATCCGTCCGCCAGACGAGTCAGCGAACGCCCCACCTGGAAGAACGGCTCGAATACGCTCTGCAGGCGGTCTTCGGGAATGCCAGGACCATCGTCCTTCACCAGCAGATGCACCCGCGAGTCTTCCGGGTGATCCTCCACGACCACCTCAATTGTTGCAAGCGGTGGCGTGTGCTTCAGCGCGTTCGTCACCAGGTTCAGCAGGATCTGGCGAGCCTTGTCTTCGTCGGCCACCACCATCAGGTCGTCCGCGAATTCATGGACGACCAGCGTGCGTCCGCGGGCTCGCTCGTCCATGGGGACGTAGTCGTGGAGATCGAGCAGCAGCCTGGCCAGCGGCACCGCTTCGATGTCGAAGTGCACGCGCCCGGCGTCGAGACGCGCGAAGTGCAGCACGTCATTGATCAGCACGGCCATGCGCCGCTGGTTTCGCTCGATGCGATCCAGGTCGCCGCGCATGCGCTCGGGCACTTCGCCGCGCGCCCCGGATTTCAGCAGCTGCACGAAACCGCCAATGGCATTCAGGGGCGTGCGCAGCTCATGCGACATCGCGCGCAGCCATTCCAACTTGGCGCGATTGGCGTCCTCTGCCCGCTCGCGCGCCTGATCGGCGGCGGCGACGACGAGGGCCTGCGCTTCCTCCAGCGGGATGACTGCCCGAAGGGTGCGCGGCGTGAGTCGCATACTGCCGACAGGTGTCGGCCGACGGTCTCTCAGTGAATCCGCCATACTCTCAATGAAGGCAGCGTTCGAGCGGCATTAGAACAACCGAATGGACGCGGCAACACTATCTAAACGCAGCAAATGTGTTGCCATGCGCGAGCGTTCAACTGCGACGCGCGTCACATTTCCCAGTGCCCGACTTGAGTTCTGAAGGGTTAATTCGGGCGGTCACGCCTGAGGAAGACGCCACGACTGTACTCCGCGCGACCGTTGCCGAGGCCGGTTAGTCGTCGTCTCAGGGAGAAGGTCACAGCACGCCCCTCCTCCCTCCGCCTTCCTTATATGCGTCTGCCGTCCCTCGTTCTCGCCGCAGCTGCGTTCGCGGTTCCTTTTTCAGCCGCCGCCGCCCAGGAGATGTCTGGTCCCAGCCAGATCATCTCGATTCAGCCGCTGACGGCGATGCTGACGATCTACTCCGGGGAGTACGAGCTGCGCACCGGTCGGTCAGTAACGATCGGACTTGGCGGCACGCACTGGAGCCCGGGCAACGAAGTGAACGGCGTCACCTACACCTCTGGTGACTTCAAGGTTCGATACTATCCCCAGGGCGCTGCCCTTCACGGCTTCTCCATCGGTGTGCTCGGGGGATATACCAGTGCGTCCGGAACGAGAAATGGCGTGAAGGCCACCACTGGTGGCGCAGCGTTGGGAACGTCGCTCGAATATCAGTGGCTGATGGGTGCCACCTCCAACGTCTCCGTGGCGCTCGGCGCAGGCGCGAAGATGCTGATGGTGAAGGAGAAGAACCTCGATAACATCTCGCTGCACTACCCCACCGCGCGCATCTCCATCGGGTACGGGTTCTAGGCCTGCCACTCGCTGGTCCGCCATATTCCTTGGCAGCACATTCCATACAACCCCAGGAATTCCGTGGCGACCAAGAAACGAGCGAAGGCCAAACGGTCCAGGACCGCGAAGCCGGCGAGCAAGGCCAAACCGAAGGCGAGCAAGGCGAAGGCGACGACAGGTACGCTGGCGCAGGCATTCATGACGGAGCTGGACGCCGAGTTGGCCGTGACGCGCCGCTGCGTCGAGCGGATGCCGTCCGAGAAGGGGGAGTTCAAACCGCACCCGCGGTCGGCGCCGATGGGACACCTGACGCTGTTGATCTGCAAGATGGTGCTGATCCTGGCGAACATCCCGAAGGGGATCGACCTCGATCTCAAGAGCGGCCTGGGGTACAGCTTCGAGCAGACCGCTACGCTGCTCGCCGAGTTTGACAAGAACGCCAAGACGTTGCGGGCTTCGCTGGGCGGCATGAAGGCCGACGACTGGTCCAAGACGTGGAGAGTGCGTGCCGGCGATCAGGTCCTCAGCACTGCCAGCCGCGGGGACGCGATGCGGAACACGATCAACCATCTGGTGCACCACCGCGGGCAGCTCACGGTCTACTTGCGAATGAACGAGGTTCCTATTCCGTCGTTGTACGGACCGTCGGCGGACGAGCGATAGGGCTGCCGGCGACAGGCAGTTACGACAGGCATTCACGACACAGGTGACAAGGATCAAACGATAACGGCGGACAAAACCGATCAGCTGCTCTGTTATTGATCGATGTGATCCGGTCTTATCGGTTGATCCTGTTCACCTGTGTCGTAAGTGCTTCTGCATTCTGACTAGTTGATCAGAAGGGCATACGCCATGGCTGCGGGGGCGGGGCCGGCGTCGATGAGCCGCTTCGAGACGGGATCGATCCTGAGGTTCAGCCCTTCGAGCGAACGCGCACCCAGCAGCGTGAGGTCGCCCGGTTCGGCAAAGACCACGTCGTCGGTGGCGCGGGTGCCGGCAACGTGAACGAATGCGGGGCCGATCCAGCGTTCGAGCACCGTCCCATTTGCTTGGCGGAACTTGCGAATCGAATGGCGCTCGATGCCCAGCGAGTGGAGCGTGTCCGTCGGAAACCAGGAGAGCTC
>JANNJV010000113.1:0-3009 GCA_031395945.1 Gemmatimonadota bacterium
AGTGCGCGCCTTGACTCCGCGGTTCGCATCACGGAAGAACGCGACAGCGGATTGCCGCGCTACTACTACAGCCGCTTCGACCACTACCTCTCGCCCACTTGGTCTCCGGACGGCAAGGAGCTGATCTTCGTCTCGAATCGCGGCCACGTCCACGGGTCGGGCGGTCTGTGGCGCATGGAAGCGCGCGCCGGCGCGACGCCGCAGGAAATCCACTATGAGGAAACCACGTGGAAGGCGCGCCCGGATTGGGCGCGCGACGGCAAGCGCGTGGTGTTCAGCAGCTACCAGGGCCGCCAGTGGAATCAGCTGTGGCTGGCACGCGGTGAGCGCGGCGACCCGGTGCAGCTCACGTACGGCGACTATGACGCGACCGCACCGCGCTGGTCGCCCGACGCATCACGCATCGCCTACATCTCCAACGAGGGCGGCAACACGTCGCTGTGGATCGTCACGATTCCCGGCGGGAAACGCGAGCGGGTGGTGGCGCGCACGCGCCGCTATCGCTCACCGGTCGGCCGGCTGGCCGTTACTGTCGTCGACTCGGTCTCGCGGCAGCCCGTCCCCGCACGGCTCTCCGTGCGGCACTCGGACGGACGGTTCTTCGCGCCCGACAACGCGTGGCGTCATGCGGACGAGGCCATCGAGCGCGACGGCCAGCGCTTCGAGTACGGCTACTGGCACTCGCGCGGCGTAGACACACTCGCGCTGCCGCCGGGACGCTACACGGTACAGATCTGGCGCGGGCCGGAATGGCGCACTGTGTCCCGCGCCGTGGATGTGCGCGTTGCGGCCACCGCCTCCAATCGCTTCGTGATTGCACCCATGCTGCCCGCCCGTTCGTCATTGCGCTCGCAAGGCTGGTGGGGCGGCGACGCGCACGTGCACATGAACTACGGTGGCGCGTACCGCAACACACCGGAGAATCTCGCGCGCCAGGCGCGCGCCGAGGGACTCAGCGTTGTCCAGAATCTCATCGTCAACAAGGAGCAGCGCATTCCGGACATTGCCTATTGGCGGCCAGGGAATCTGCTCGCCAGTGCGGACGTGATCATCGCGAATGGGCAGGAGTTCCACACCGGCCTGTGGGGCCACGCCTCACTGCTGGGCCTGCGCGAAAACCTCGTGCTGCCAGACTACGCAGGCTATCCAGCCACGCCGCTCGCCAGTCTGTTCCCCACCAATGCTGCCGTCTTCGATTTCGCGCGCGCCCAGGGCGCGATTACGGGATACGTCCATCCGTTCGACTTCATGCCCGAATTCTCGGAGATCACAGGCGGCATTCCCTACGAGCTTCCAGTGGATGTCGCTACCAGACGCGTGGACTTCCTGGAGGTGATGGGATACAGCGATCACCTCATCACATCCAGCATCTGGTACAAGCTGCTGAATTGCGGCTTCAGGATTCCGGCCGTGGCTGGCACGGATGCATTTCCCAACTTCGCCACGCTGCGAGGACCGCCGGGGCTGGTGCGGACGTACGCCAAATCGGGAGCCACTCTCGACGGTCGCAGCTGGCTGGACGCCATCAAGGCCGGCCGAACGTTCGTGACCAATGCCCCGCTGCTGACCTTTACCCTCAACGGCCGCGAATCGGGAAGCGACATCGCCTTTCCGTTCAGCGGGACACACCTGGTTCGCGCGCGCGTGACGCTGCGCTCGAACGTGCCAGTGGACCATCTCGAGATCATCGGCAACGGCAAGGTGGTGGCCAGATTCGCGGGCCGCGTGACCGACACCACCGTTGTGTTGCGGGTCACGAACACCGGTTGGTATGTTGCGCGCGCCTACTCCGACAAACCCCGCCTCCCGGTGCTCGACCTGTATCCCTTCGCCAGCACCAGCCCTATCTATGTGTCGGTGGGCAATACCCCGCCGAACTGTCGCGAGGACGCCGAGTTTTTCCTGCGGTGGATCAATGTGCTTGGGCAGCGGGTCCGCGCGGACACAAACTGGAACACCGCCTCTGAGCGAGACCGCACGCTCGCGTTGATTTCGCGGGCACACGAGGAGTTCATTCGGCGGCGATAGAGGCATCCTCGGCTTCCAAGGCTTTGGCGGCGCTGCTCCCGCGTTCCTAACGCATGGTCGCGAACCTGCCCAGCGTTCCCCGCGCCTCACTCCGGAGGGTCGCAATCCATCCCCAAGGCCCATTTTGAGCAGCCGACAGTGCCCAAACGAGCCGGTCTGCGGCGTTTATCACTGAACAACCGCGTGACATTGGCGTATTATTGATGTCCCTGCCCGCACCGTAGTCGTAGCGGCCGCCACCGTCGGCACCGCCCCTCCCCAAGTCCAACCATGAAGCGTCGTCCATCCAAGACCTGGATCCTGGTCAGCGGCCTCATTGCTCTCGCCGCCTGCGGCGGCGGCGACGGTCCGCCTGCAGTCGGTCCTCCGTCCCAAATAGTTCCTGTCGCCGGTGCCTCGCAAGGCGCCCGGGCCAACACCGACCTTCCGGCGCCAGTGCAGGTGTCCGTGCGCGACGCGAACGGCCGGGGAGTGGCTGGTCAGACCGTGACCTTTACCGTCGCGGCAGGCGGTGGGACACTCGCTGGCGGGATTACCGCGACGGCGGTATCGGACGCGAGCGGCACCGCGACCGCGCCGACCTGGAAGCTGGGCAAGAGCGCCAACACCCAGACGTTGCGGGTGTCGCTGGGGAGTATCACCGCGGATATCAGTGCCACCGTCCAGACGGGGTATCAGATCACCATTCGCTTCTTCGGCACGGCGATGAGCGCTGCGCAGCAGGCGCTGTTCACCAACGCTGCCGCGCGCATTAGCGGGATCATCGTCGGTGACGTCATCGACGCGGATGCCCGTGGCGGCACCATCGATCCGGCGCAGTGCGGCGTCACAGGCCAACCGAATCTCAACGAAATCATCGACGACGTTCTGATCTACGCCTCCATTCAGCCCATCGACGGCGCCGGAAAAGTGCTGGCGCAGGCAGGGCCGTGCTTCATTCGCGGCACGGCGACCGGGGACCAGACGGCGGTGGGAACCATG
>JANNJV010000443.1:0-4282 GCA_031395945.1 Gemmatimonadota bacterium
CCGATCGGCTCACCGACACCACGCTCATGAAGATTCCGCGCTTCGTCGAGGAGCTTGACTCGCTGCGACGCGCGCTCAAGATCGAGAAGTGGTTCGTCAACGGTCATTCATGGGGCACCGTCCTCGCGCTCGAGTATTACAAGGCGCATCCCGGGCACGTCGCGGGCATCGTTTTCGGCGGGTCGGTGTTCGATTGGCCTTCGTATGCGCGCGAAGTCGAGGCGTGGATCAAGCAGTTGACCGATTCATCGCAGCGCGCGATCGCAGCGTGGAAGAAGGGCGGGAGTCCTGATGCGCCCGCCTTCAAGGCCGCCACGGACGAGTTCTATGGAAAGTTTGTCTGGCGGCGCCCGGTGCAGGCGGACCTCGACTCGACCATGGCCGGGTTTGGCAACGAGCAGTACAACTACATGCAGGGGGCGTTCGAATTCGTCGTCACCGGCACCCTGAAGAACTACGATGCGCGCGCGGACCTTCCCAGGATCAAGGTCGCTGTGCTCTCGACGGCCGGTCGATTCGACGAAGTCGGGCCAAAGTCGGTCGAAGCGCACGCGAATCTGATTCCCGGGGCCAGGTTCATTTTGTACCAGGACGCCAGTCATATCACGTCCTGGGATGCACGCGACGCGAACGTGAAGGACGTGCGGGAGTTCCTGCGGGCCGTGGACAAGCCGTGACGCGTCCTGCATTCGGCCTACCGATCGTTGCACCTCCGTACAGGCCTTGGACGCGCCAACGTTCGAGTAACGACTCGCGGTTGCGTTGTGGACGCTCCTCAGGTATTTGCGGAGGTCGAGTGCTGACTCGCGACGAAACTTTGCGCGGCCTAACGGGGAGCTGTACCTGACGGCGCTCGCTTCGGACGCGGCTGGCTCGCTGCGCTCGCCGGCCGCATTGTTATGGTGCGCCGCAGGTAAGCTCCAATCGCGTTAGACAGCATCAGAATGGATCTCGCTAATGTTCGCGTAAAAATTGAGTACGCGGATCAGAATGAGGATTTCGCAGCTAGCCTGCCGGTTACCGGGCGTCTGCTGCGCCCACTCTCCGCAGACAACGATCCACGTCTATGGTGGATTGTTGCCCTTGACCAACCGATTGAGTATCAACTGAAGGTTGGGGAGGTGTATCAGTTTCGCCTCATACGGAGTAGTGAGCTTGTCATCGGAACGCGAGAGAAGAATCGCGCGATTGGCGGGCAGGAGCCGACGGCGGTTCACATCTATCTCCCCCTTCGTGCCGAGGCGACTGCGGGTTCAGATCTGAAAGTTTCCGAGTTTTACCACGTAGCGTGGGGGGTCTGTCGCAGGGAAGATGCTGTCTAAGGAACGTTGCAGCGACAAGCACTTCTGGATTGCGCGCTTCGCGCGCACTGTTAGATGTGCTTGCAGCTGAACTAAGGCGTTAGATAGCCACGACCTCATGGCGCCAGCGCGGTTGGTAGAAATCTTGGAGCAGCTCATTACGGGCTGGTGCGCGAGGCGTGAAGTGCGCCCGCTTGCAGCGCTGCTCCCGTCCTATCTCGCATACTCGGGGCTCACTGACTCCACTGCTGATCTATACGAAGCTGTGAATAATCTGCGTGGACTGCCGCCGGAGCTCCTACCTGAAAACGAGCGAGCTGCGATCTCCGAGGCTCGCGCGATTCTCTACCAGTCGTTGAAGGCTAACGGCTTTAGGCTGGACTGATGCTCCGGCTAGCGATTGCATCATGCCGAAAACGACCTTTCCCATGTGGTCGCGCCGTCGCAATGCGGTGTGTGAATGGTCCCGGGATCCGTGTCACGACCGGACCGAAACGACCGTGATCTCCCGGTGAAAGGACTAGGCGAAGGCGGCGGCAAAACGCAAGACGCAAGACGCCCAGGGCCGCCCGCCGCGATTCGCGCAGCACTACTTCATCGCGATCACGTGCGCCACGAACTGATCGACGGCGATCTCGGTGCCCTGGTAAAAGCCCGACGCTTTGTTTGTCTCGAGGTCCGCTTCATTCCGGTGCAGCGCCGTGAAGACGTAGCGAGTGCCGGTTCCCACGGTTTCCATCGTCATGATGGCGGTGATCGGAATGTCGTCAAAGACAGCCGGACGATAGCCGGGGAACAGCATGGAGGTCCAGACAAGCCGCTCCATCGGAATGACTTCGAGGATGCAACCGAGGTTGGGAGACTCCTGACCGTCGCCAATCGCGATGTCGATACTGAGGATGCCGCCCGGTCGCACGTCCATTTCGGCTCGCGACACACGACCCCAAGGCTTGGGCATGTACCACTCTTTGAGATGCTCCGGTTTCGTCAACGCTTCCCAGACGAGCCGCGTGGGAGCGTCGATGAACCGTTCGATGGCGAAATCGAGTTTCGGATTGAAGCTGAATTGCTTGCTCATGATTCTGATTCCTTCTCCTTGAGTTGTTTGACGTATTGATCGAACCGGTCCAGTCGAGCTTCCCACAGCCGACGACGCGCGGTCAGCCAGTCGTCAACCACCTTGAACCGTTCGGGCGCGATCTCATACGTCCGCACTCGCCCGCGCTTCTTCGACTTGACCAGTCGGCTGTGTTCGAGCACCGAGAGGTGCTGTACGAACGACGGGAGTTGCATGTCGAACGACGCCGCCAGTTCGCTGACGGTGGCTGGTCCGACAGATAGTCGCTCCAGGACTTTTCGCCGAGTCGGGTTGGACAAGGCGTGAAACACTTCATCAGCGGCTGCGGATTGAACCATTTCCGACACCATCCAAATGCTCGGGTTATCCGATCTGACCGAAGGATTCTACAACAGGAGAACACTTTTGTAAATACCTAAGTATTTGCAATCTTGGAAGCGCCAACCTCCCACGCTGCGCGCGGCGCTCTTATTGACTCGCTTGCAGCTGAACCTGGGCGTTAGGCAGACGTGACTAGCTTAGGCCACCGCTGGGTTTAACGGTCATGAGAGTGCTCAAAGCCGTTGCAGCTTCCGCGGCAATCACAATCGGAGGGTGCGAATCATTGTCACCCGCCTGTCCGAGTGATTTGCGCGTCATCCGCTCGCCTACTGACACGACGGTTCGTGTCGGTCAAAGCTTTACGCCGACCTTTCAGTTTCGAGGCTGTGCAGGCACAAAAGCGCTGCAGGATGAGCTCACCTTTACGTCTACCAATGAAGCTGCATTGGCCGTCAATGCGCAGACGGGACACGCGATGGCGGTGGCCCCGGGCCAGGCTGCCATCGAGATCTCCGGTGCTCGCTATGGCGGGCCCTGGGGCATCGCCGTTACGGTCGTTCCGTAAGCGCTCCCTAGCGAGGAATTGCTGTTGCCGGCGCACGCCTCGGTTGCGGCTGGCTCGCTGCGCTCGTCGGCCGCATTGTTATGGTGCGCCGCAGGTAAACTTCAATCGCGTTAGGCAGACCCAAACAGTCCGTGCGCAAGCTCAATCTTTTTGGCAGACCCTTCCTGGTTGATCGCATCGGCACCGACTGGGCGATCTACTATCCCGGCGCAGAAGGCAAGCGAGGGCCCCTCTTTGACCTACCGATTCCGCACTTCATCGACACGCACGACGACCTCGCGAAGTACCTCGCCGATCTTTGTCACGAGTGGGCCACTGCCTTACACCCAGACGCTCGTTGGAGCGACTGAGGCAAACACCACAACCGGCCGGCTGCCTAACGAGGCTCGGTAGGCAGACCGCAGGAGCTTCACGAATGACAGACTTCCGCATCAGATCACGAGATGATGGCGCGGCGCTGACCGTTGACGCGCTCGGAAAGGATCACTGCGTCGTCTCCATCAAGGCGGCATCCCTCGAGGCCTCCACAAGAGTCTGGGTTGATGAATCGTTTGCATTCGCGGAGTTTTGGCGCGGACTCGCCGCCGAATGGCGCGGCTGGAGCGGAAAGAAGACCTGGGAAAGCCTCGAAGACGAGTTCGGTCTCAGCGCCGAGAGCAATCGGACCGGCCACATCGTAGTCACGGTGACCTTAGCAAGCAGTCATGATCCGAACTGGCGGCTTGAAGTCACGCTAGCATTGGAAGCAGGACAGCTGGAGCGCATTGCTTCGGACGCGGCTGACTTTCAGAAGTCGTTGCCAGCGGCTGCCTAACGGGGAGTTGTGCCTGCCGGCGCACGTCGCTGCGGACGGAAGCCATGTCATCCCGAGGAACAACACAACGAGGGATCTTCTGTCGAGGTCGAGACGCATCCAACTCGACTGGTACAGGAGATCCCTCGTGGAGTCACTCCTCGATATGACGCTAATTTCTGTGAACCCAACAGTTTACGGCTTTCCCGAAGCTCGTGTCGATT
>JANNJV010000544.1:0-7870 GCA_031395945.1 Gemmatimonadota bacterium
GTGTGAGCAAAGCGCGCGACCGGGCCGAACTCCGCCTTGCCGTCGAGCGGAACCGCGATGTGGAAGCCCTTGGAGCCGGACGTCTTCACCCAGCTTACGAGTCCCAGCTCGGCAAGCACGTCGCGCAATAGCAGCGCCGCCGCGCGGAGGCGCGGCTGGTCGTCGTCGGACGGGTCGAGGTCGAAGACGCAGATATCCGGCTTCATGATCTTCGGCACGCGCGACGTCCAGACGTGCGGGGTGATGCTGTTCTGGTTGGCGAGCCAGACCAGCGACCGCGTGTCGCGCACGACGGGGTGATGTACGCTGCCGTCGTTCTTCGGCACCTCCACTCGCTCCAGCCATTCCGGGAATCCTTTGACGACGTTTTTCTGAAAGAATCCCTTGTCGCCGATGCCGCGATGGAAGCGCTCCATCGTCACCGGGCGGCCACGGATGTGAGGCAACATCACCGGCGCGATCGCCTCGTAATAGGCCGCGAGCTCGCCTTTTGTGATGCCGTCGTCGGGAAAGAGCACCTTCTCCGGGTGAGTGATCACAGCGCCTCTTTGACGACCTCGCGCGCGCGTTTGTCCGTCCGCAACCCCAGTAGCCGCGAGTGGCGCAGCTTACCGTGCACCGTCCACTCGATGAACGCCACCTGCACGACGATCTCGGGACGCACCCAGTGCGCGCGGATCCGCGGCAACCCCCTGGCTTGTGTGAACGGTGACTGGGGGAGTTCTATACGGTCCAGACGCGCGCGAAGATCGAGCAGCAGCTTCGTATCCAGACCGGTGCCTACTTTGCCGGCGAAAACGAAGTCGTCCCCTTCGTAGTACCCGACGAGCAGTGCGCCCAGTCCCACGCGACTCCCCTGTGGGTCGGTGAAGCCGCCGACTACAAGTTCCTGGGACGCTTCACACTTCATCTTCAGCCAGTGGGGGGAGCGGCGGTGCTCGTATCGCGAATCGCGCCGCTTCGCGATGACCCCCTCCCACCCTTCGGCGCAGGCACGCTCCCATGGCTTGCCGTCGTCCAGAGCAATCACCCGTTGCAGCGGCGGCCGGAACTTCAAGGCTTGCAGCAGCGCCTGGCGCTCGTCGAGTGGGAGGTTCGTGACGTCTCGAGCCCCGAGCCAGAGAATGTCGAAGACGTAGTAGGTGACTCGGTCCTCGCCGCGACACGTCAACTCGCCGTCGAGGATCACCTCGTCCACGTCGAGAGCGGCGACCGCCGCGCTCACCGCGGGATAGTGCTGCGGCAGGCGGTTGCGCGACAACAGCTGAACGTCGCGACCCTGCTTGAACGCGAGCACCCGAATGCCGTCGTACTTGCGCTCGAAGATCCATTCCGGGCCGGCGAACCGCTCTTGCGTGAGCGTCGCGGCCATCGGCTGAACCCACTGTGGAAACGCGATCGCGTCGGGCATCCCTTAACTTGCGACCGCGCGGGCTCCGTCGGGAATACCATGGCGTCTCGCGCAGAGGGCTCGGTCGGAGGAGCTCGATACGCAGGGGTGCCGAAGCTAGGTCGCCGCGCTGGGCGCGCCCGCTTCGTCACTCGGACGCCGGCGACGCAGCACGCCCGCGGACACCAGCGCGATGAGCAGGCCTACCGGCAACGGCTCGAGAAACGTGATCGCTGAATTGATCAGCGGATTCTTGTACCACTGCGCGTACTTCTGCATGTCTGCCGCCCGCTTGTCGATCTCCGCCTGACTCTCCCCCTTGGTCCGCGCCTTCTCCAGGACGTGCGCCTGATACTTGACGCCGAAATCAGGCATGAAGTTGAAGTAGATCACTTCCCAGGTGACGACATAACAGAGCGAGGCGACGACGAGGATGAGTGCGCCCACCGAGAACGCGCGCCCGAAGCCCACGACGCCGCCGGCCACGTTGTCGCGGTAGGACTTCACGCCAAAGAAGATCAGGAGGAAGGCGGCGACCATCGACGAGTAGCCGATGATCTCCCCCCGATCGAAGCCGATGGCGTCGTGGAAGGGAATCGTGATCGCCATCATCAAGGAGAGGATGCCTCCGGCGATGAGTCCGAAGGTCAGAACGGTCTTTCTCATGGAAGTGACTCCGTACGCGATTGTGAGCGAGAGGTGACGTCGTTGACGGAGCGGATCATCGCCAGTAGTCAAGCGTTGCGCGTCATCCGAACGGGTGATTTCACGGAAAAGGCGCGAAAATCATCCTTTCAGGGGATCAGCTGCGCCGCTTTCGCGAGCTGCACCGCCTGCGTCCGGCGCTTGGCGTTGAGCTTGGCGAACACGCGTGCCGAGTGCGTCTTTACCGTATTCTCGCTCACGTACAGGCGCTCGGCGATTTCACGGTTGCTCAGGCCGGCGGCGATCTGCTCCAGGATCTCTAGTTCCCGGGCGGTGATCCCGAGCTGTTCCTGGCGGGCGGTGTCCATGACGAACGGCCCTTCCACCCGAACAGGCACTTCTTTCACGATCACCGTGTGACGCGACCGCGTGAGCTTGAGGCCCAGCCAGATGCCAAGTACGGAGAACAGCAGCGCGACCAGACCCCCGTATATCTCGAGGGAATGCTCGACGACGAGATAGCGGTACTCGATGACCTTGAGGGCGGCGATGAGCAGGCCGCCGACAATGCCGTAGAGAAAGACGCTCTTCTTCACGTCTGGAAGTAACGGCAGCTGGCCGTTTATCTCCAGACCGGGTGCTACAGCGCTTCTTCCCCGTGTACCAACCGCTAATCTGGAAACCGAGGCGCGGTCACGGCGTCTCGCTGCGGCCTTGCAGCAAGCGACGCATCGGATGGTCCAAACGCCGCAACTGTCCTCGCGTAATCGACAGTCCGACGTTGGACCCAGCGACCAGATTGCCCGTCGCCTTGTCCTTGATGATGTTGCCTGTCCCGAGGTCCACGATGGTGTTCACCACGTTCAGGAATTCGTTCTTGCTTACCCGATTGCCTGTTGTGGCCGAGCCGAGAATGATCGCGGTGCCCGGAAACCCGATGAACGTTTCCTTTTCTCCTGGCAGATTGCGAAACTGGTTCTCAACAATGCGGTTGCGGCTTCCCGTTTCCAGCACCAGTCCGACGCCTTCGCTGCCGTTCAGAACGTTTCCCTGGACCAGGTTGTCTTCATGTTGGCCGGGACCGACGAAGTAGACCATCGTGGCGTTGTCGAATTGCGGCGCGAAGACATTGTAGATGCGCATGCGAATGAACGTATTGTCGCGGACGATGTTGTTCCGACAGATCTCGCCTGGCCCTGCAACAAACAGGAATCCGTCGTTGAACGCGACGATGCTGTTTTCCTCGATGACATTGTCTTCACAGACGGATCCACCCGCTAGGAAGTCAGGCAAGACGATGCCGGCCTGGAACGGCTGACCGAGGGGCGTCTGCGTCGCGTCCGTGATCATGAGCCGGTTGTGGCGAAATCGGACAGTCTTTCCCAGGATACCAAAGGCCGTCGTCACATTCACGAACTCGTTGTTCTCAACCGTCGATACATCACTGGAGAAACCAATGACCTCGAGGGCAACGTGGCCGTTGCGAAACGTCGAGCCCTCTACCCGGTAGCCGCCGACCGTCGTCCCCGGCGCCCCGAATGACAGCGCGAAGGTGAAGCCTTCGAAGGTCAGGCGTCGGACCGTCTGATGGCCGCCGTTCAGGAGAAAGTGACCTGACAGAGCAGGCGGGCAACACGCGGTCACGCCCCGGATCGTCGTCCCGCGCCGATCCCCCTGGAGCGTCACCCCGGGGACTGACACGACGAACTGGGTCTCCTGCTCGATCGCATACGTCCCCCGAGCGAATTGAATGAGCGCGCCCGGAGTCGCGGCATTGACGGCGGCCTGAATGTTCGGCACATCGACAGCTGCGTTACCAGTTGGCGCCGCAACCCGCACCACGGCGACGTCCCGATCTCTGAGGTCGCTGCTGCGTATAGTCGCAATGCCCTCGGGATTGGGCGGCGTCGGGGCTTCGCAGGCGCTCAGCGCTGCGGCCACCAACAAGAGGGCGATGCGTCTCATATCGAAGTCTCCGCGATGGGTAGTACCTTACAAAACGGAAACGCGGGGCCAAACGGCTCAGCCTTCGCCCGGCTAGCTGTTCACAAAAGAGGACAGCTCGCGCTGCCATTGGCTTGCGAGGCCCCAATACGGCCTCTATCGTGGAGCACGCAAATCCCAGCGGGGCTTCGCTATGGCGTCCGTGCCCTCCGAAATCAGCCGCCTCCTGAAACAGTGGAGCGCTGGGGACGAACGCGCCCGGGATGAGCTCATCCCGCTGGTCTACGAACGGCTGCACGCGTTGGCGCATCAGCGGTTGCTCGGCGCGCCCGCGGAGAACTCGCTGAACACGACCGGCCTGGTTCACGAAGCGTACATCCGGTTGGTGGACACGCCCAGCGTGGATCTGCCGGACCGAGCCCACTTTCTTGCGCTCGCTTCCGAGGTAATGCGCAACCTGCTCGTGGACCGGGCACGTGCCCGCATGGCGGCAAAGCGTGGCGGAGGAGCGACACCCCTCGAGCTGGACGAGACGCTGTGGGTCTCCAGCGAGAATCTCGACAGCGTCACCGAGCTGGATGAGGCACTCACGCGGCTCGAGGCACTGAGCCCTCGCCAGGGCCAGCTCCTGCAGCATCGCTACTTCGGCGGCCTCTCGCTGCAAGAGAGCGCCGCGGCTATGGGTGTGTCGCTCGCCACCGCCAAGCGCGAGCTGCGATCGGCGCGTGCTTGGCTCGCGTTGGAATTGCAGGGCACACCGCTGCATTGAGGCCTGGTGGATCCGCGCCGCTGGGAAGAGATTCAAGCCAGCTTCGACGAGATCGTCGAGCTGGACGTGAGCGTGCGCGGGGAACGCCTCGCGACGCTCACGAGCACGGACCCCGAGTTGCGCCGCGCACTCGAGGCCCTCCTGTTAGCCGACGCGCAGGCCAGCGCACGACTCGCGCCCCTCGAAGCAGGCATCCTCTCGCAACTTGGCCCGGCGATCGACCCGCTTGGCCTCGCCGGCCGCACGATCTCGCACTTCGAGGTGCGCGAGCTGCTCGGCGCCGGCGGAATGGGGGCGGTCTACCGGGCCGAAGACACCCGCCTGGGCCGCGCAGTAGCGTTGAAGTTTCTCCTGCCTCCATACAACCTCGACGCTGCCGCCAAGACGCGTTTTCTCCGTGAAGCCCACTCGGCCGCGGCACTCGACCATCCGAATCTGTGCAGCATCCATGAGGTGGGGACGAGCGACGACGGCCGCCTCTTTCTTGCGATGACGCTCTATCGCGGCGAGACACTCAAGTCGCGCCTGGCCCTGAATGGACCGTTGCCTGTGAGTCAGGCGCTCGACATCGCGCGGCAGGTCGCTCAAGGGCTTGAAGGCGCGCACGCGGCGGGGATCGTCCACCGCGACCTGAAGCCCGCGAACGTGATGTTGCTGCCCGACGGCACAGTGAAAATCCTCGACTTCGGGTTGGCCAAGGTGCGCGATCAAAGTCTCAGCGAGACGGGGGCGCGGTTCGGCACAGTGTCCTACATGGCGCCCGAGCAGATCCGCGGCGAAAAGGTGGATGTGCGCGCGGACCTGTGGGCGCTGGGCGTCGTCCTCTACGAGATGATCACAGGACGAAAGCCATTCGGTGGTGAGGAGGAGATCGCCATCGCGCACGCGATTCTCCATCTGCCGCCGGTCCTTCCCTCAACCCATCGAGCGGAAGTGCCCGCGTCGGTGGAGGATCTCGTGCTCCGGTTACTGCACAGGGACCCCGCGGGGCGCGTTGCGTCGGCGGCCGAGCTCCTCGGCGACATCGCGCGGCTGGGCAGACAACAGGGTGCGCGTCATGCCGTGCGGCAGCGCCTGCGCAAAGTCAGTCGCGCGCTTTCCGCCAAGAGGCGGCGGATGCTGGCGGTCGGCCTCGGCGGTGCGCTGATGATTGGTGCCGTCGGCTACACAGCGGTCACCCGGAACGGTGCCGCTTCCGCTGGCGCCGTCGAGCGCAACGTGATCGCGGTGCTGCCATTCCGCAATCTCAGCCCCGCGGACTCCAGCGCGTACCTCGCGGACGCGTTGCAAGACGAGATTCTGGCGCAGCTCCACAAGGTGCCAGCCCTCAAGCCGATCAATCGGAACTCGGTCATGAGTTACGGCGGCGCCAACACGCCACCGCTGCGAGAGATCGCGAAGGAGCTCAGAGCCGGAGCCATCGTCGAGGGAAGTGTGCAGGTAGTCGGCAACCGCGTACGAGTGAACGTGCAACTGATGGATCCACTACGCGACGCTCCGCTGTGGGTCGAGCGCTACGATCGCACGCTGGACGACATCTTTGCCATTCAGAGCGAAATCGCGCGTCAGATCGTCGCGACCGTGGGCGTGGCACTGAGCGGCGGCGAGCGTGATGCGTTGGCCCAGGTCCCGACCAACAAGGCCCAAGCCTATCTGCTGTACCTCGAGGGCAAGGAGTTCGAGCGCCGGCCGGGGACCCAGCAGAGCAATCTTGATTCGGCCATGGCGTCATACGAGCTGGCGCTGGCGCTCGATCCCGATTTCGCTTTGGCCCGGGCAGCGGTCTCGATAGAACATGGTAACATGTATTGGTTACGCTTCGACATGACGCCGGCGCGCCTGGCGCGCCAACGGGCGGAAGCTGAAGCCGCGCTGCGGTTGGCTCCGGACCTTTCGCAGGCGCACCAGGCGATGGCTGGCGTCCACAACGTCGGGCCGGACACCGACGTGCGGAAAGGACTCAAGGAACTCCGCATCGCACTGCGCGGCGCCCCGAATGACGCGCGATTGTGGAGAGGGGTGGCCGCCGCCTATCGGCGGCTAGGGAATTGGGATCAATTCGAGGTTGCGTTCGAAAGGGCCGTAGAACTCGACCCACGGGACGTGCGTCTGCTGCAGGACTATGGTGGCCTAACGCACGAGCGGATAGGCCGGTACGCCGAGGCCATTCGTTGGTACGACCGCGCCGTGAGTGTCCATCCGGACGCGCTCCCTTTTGCGATCGACAAGTCATGGGCGTACGCCTCCTGGCAAGGTCAGATGGATACGCTGCGCGCGGTTATGAGCGGGCCAGCTGGAAAGCTGGTGCTGCGGAACGGCTGGATTCGTTACCACGCTCGCTTCTTCCTGGCTGAACGGCAGGGCGATAGTCTGCTGAAGTTGCTGAAATGGGCGGACGAGAAGGCGCCGCGCGTTCGCGTCATTTCGACTGCGCTCACCTTTACTCCGAAAGCACTGTTCGCCGCCTGGGCTCACGAAATGCGCGGCGACCCGGCGGCGGCCCGCTCGGCATTCGACTCGGCGCTCGCCATCATCGACTCGGCGATCATGAAGTTCCCGGACGATTGGCCGGTACACCACGCCCGTGGTTTGGCGCTGGCGGGACTTGGGCGCCGCGCTGAGGCGCTCGTCGAGGTGGGCAAGCTGAGAAACAGTTTCATCTACCGTAAGGACTTGTTCCTCCGCCCGTACGTCGTGATCGGTGCTGCTCAAATCCTTGCACGTGCCGGACACGTCGATGCGGCGCTGGATGATCTCGAGGGGCTGCTGGCGGATCGAGCGCCTGCGATAAGCATTCACGAGCTTCGACTGATGCCGATCTGGGACCCGATGCGCGAGCACCCCCGCTTCCTGGCGTTACTCGCCAAGTATCGACGTTGAGGTATTACGCCTCGGCGAACTGACGCACTTCGACTCGTTCCTTCCTATTCTTCGAGCGTTAGTCTCGAATCCGATTCGAGCGATCATGGGTGCCAGACAGGCCAGCGACTGGCCGTAACTGTCACGGCCAGGAACGCTTGACCCGCGCCCGCACGATGTAGTCGAGGTTCGGAAACACGCGCCGCAGGTACGCATTCCCCTGCAGCCTGATCGAGTCCTGGCTTGGCCCCGGGAACGTCTGC
>JANNJV010000572.1:0-6409 GCA_031395945.1 Gemmatimonadota bacterium
GCGACGGCCACCGTGCGCGCCGATTGACTTTCGCGGCGGATTATCCGACGCTCGCGCCTGCAGTCGCTAACTTAGACTTGCAACTGCTCACCATCCCACCCCTGCCCTACTGAAAGGAAAACCATGTCCACCATCACCACGGCCTCCGGCCTCGTCTATGAAGAACTCGCCGTCGGTGACCTTGAGGGCGTGGTTGAGATTGCCTGCTTTGGCGTTTTTGTTGTCGGTCCTGCGGATGTATCCGATGCCCAGCTCCTCCGCGATGAGCTTCAGGCCGTCACGCTTCCCATCATCCAGGAAGTAGGTACGGTGCGGATACCTGATGGCACGCGCGCCCATCGCAGTCCGGCGCAGCACGTCCAGTGGCTCGTCGTAGGCCGTGATGTAAACGTCGACCTTTCTTCCGGGTGGCGCCGGTTGCACCTCGCGGCGTGGAATTCTCCACGCGCCGAACAGGAACAGCGCGGCGCTGATCCAGCCCCACGACTCGGCGCTGACGAGGACCACCGAAAAGACGAGCGCATCCGGGTTCAGTGTTTCCGTCCATCGCCACCAGAGCCAGTACACACCGAACGCGAGCGAGAGTACCGCGAGGCCGCGGACGACTCTCTCCTGCGGCACAGTAAAGTGTGTTAGCTCGCGAACACCGCGAATCATTGAATGCTTCCGAGCCATGATGTGACACAAAGCACCAGTCGTGCCGCTTCTGTTTACGGCGCCAAATGGCGTGGGATTTGCTTTTTTCAGGCGCGGAAAACACCCAGGACCCCACCCTTTGAACTCCATGATGCACTCGCACTTGTTCGCCGTCGCGGCCGTCACCGCAGCCTTGACGCTCCAATGCGGCTCCGCCGATGCCGATGACTCTCCTCAGGTTGCGCCAGCATCCGAATCCGCGTGGACCTCGGCATCAGCGAACGAGGTGCCAGCGTACGCTCCGAAGGTTCTTCGGGAGCCCGTACCTGTGGATCTCGCAGCCCAGGACACGCTTTTTGATCGGGCCGCCAGGAGCGCCTGGGCGCAAATCAACCTGAACTATTATCCCGAGACAGGTCTCGCGAATGCGCAGCCCACGTGGACTTACCCAACGGCGTGGGACATTGCGAGTACGCTCGCTGCCACATACTCGGCGCGCGGCCTTGGGCTGATTTCAGATGCGGAGTATCAGCAGCGCGCCTCACGACTGTTGGCAACGATGCAGAAGGCGCGTCTCTATCAGGGAAAGGCGTATGGCCGGAACTATGACGCGAAAACCGGCGAGCTCGTTGGTCCGGACCAGAAACCGCACGCGGACGGATCAGGCTTTTCCGCCATGGATCTCGGCCGATTGCTCGTCGTGCTCGCTATCGTCGCCAAGCAGGATCCCGAACTCGCCGAAGCAGCCCGCGCGGTTGCGCTCCGTATCGATCAGAAAGCGGTAATCAGAAACGGCTACTTGTACGGGACGGAACTCAACAAGGCCGGCAAGCCGGAGGGATATCAAGAGGGCCGTCTAGGCTACGAGCAGTACGCTGCACACGGCTTTGCCCTGTGGGGCATGCAGGCGAAAGGCGCAATGAACGTCCGAGCCAACTCGGCCAAGGCAACCGTGCTTGGTATTCCCGTCACCGCCGACAAACGCGGTCTGGATCGCGTCACGAGCGAGCCGTTCATCATGGCCGGCCTGGAAGTGGGCTGGGATGGGCCGATGCGGGAAATGGCCTGGCAGACGTTGAGCGCCCAGGCCGCGCGGTTCACTACCACTGGCGTCATGACGATGGCCAGCGAGGACGCGATCAATCAGGCGCCGCACTATTTCTACTACTACTGCGTGTATTGCTCGGGGAAACCCTTCGTCATCAACATCCACACACCAGGAGTCGAGCTGACCGCCCCTCGGTGGATGAGCACCAAGGCGGCGTTCGCCTGGCACGCGCTGCTGCCCAGCAACTATACCTGGCAGGCGACGCAGGCCGTGCTGCCGTCGCTCGACGCCAAGTCGGGATGGGCGACCGGCGTATTCGAGGATTCGAAGAAGTCCACCGAGACCTACAGCCTGAACACAGCCGCCATGATTCTGGAAGCGGCGCTATACCGAAAAACCGGCAAGCCGCTTATCGCGCAGGCGCGTTAGCGGGCTCCTTCGGCAGGAGAGGCCGACCCAGTTTTCTGTACGCGGCGGCCTCGAGGATCACCGCCGCGGTGTTCAGGTCGTAGGTCCGTGTTGGAGCGCCCGTGCGCTCCATGACACCGGAGCTCCATCCCACTGACGCGCGCGCCTTTGCGACCCGGTCTAAGGCGAGCCGCGTATAGTTGCTGGGAAGCAGGGCGTGCCAACCAAATGTCGCCTTGGTGCTCACCCACCGCGGCGAATTCAGCCGCAGCCCGGGCTCCGACGTTTCAACGACAAAGGTGCGCCCGGTGCAAAAGACGCAGTAGTAGTAAAAGAAATACGGCGCGATGGCGACTGCATCTTCACTCACGATCGTGATCGTTTTCGTCTGGAGATAGCGCTGCGCTTGCATTTTCAGGACGCCACGGGCGAGAGCGCCCTCGTCTTCGGTCCAGCCGATCTCGAGTCCGAGCAGGACGAAGGGTTCGCTGGTGAGGCGATCCAGCCCCCGCGCGTCGCGCAGGATCTCCACGCCCATCACGGTGTCGGGAACGGCATTCGTATTGACGTCGAGCGCGAGGGAGACATCGTGTCCCCAGAGCGCAAATCCGCGCGCGGCGTATTGCTCGTAGCCGATGCGTCCTTCCTGAAAACGGCGAACGCGTCGGCCCGGGGTGGCGTCCTCCCCATACATGTATCCGTCAACGACCACGCGATCGACCTTGAGACGGCGAGCCACCCGACTCGCCAGATCGGTAAGGGCAGTGTCGGTGCGCGCAACGATGCGCAGCCACACCAGCAGGCGCCCGAGATCGGTGGCGGACCAGGCGTATCCGCGCGGTGTGACTCGGCCTTCGCGGTTGGCCATCTGGCCCGTTCGCGCATCGTAAAGCTTGTGGAACACCGAATCCCGAAAAAGCGGCATATCTTCGAGTGTCTCGAGCGTCCTGCACACGCGGCCGCGATAGGCGTCCTCATCGATCAGTCCCAGAACGCGGGCGGAGTACAGGGCGCCAAGGACACTGCCGATGTCCCACGTCGTGAGCTTGTCATAGTCGAACGTGGCCTTCGCGAGTCCGGTCTCCGGTACCCAGAGGCGATTGAACTGTGTCCACGCGACGACGGCCGCGGAGTCAAAGACGTCCGCGGCCGGTCGGATTTCACTCGTTGTCGCGGCCGGCAGCTGAGCGCCGGCCACTGAGAGACTCAGTGCAAGACTGAGAAGCATTCAGGACCGGGACGAGCTACTTCGCGTTGGGCAGCCACAGGAACTCCACGCGGCCGTATGCCGCGCTCCCTGTCACGTTGGAGATCCCGCTTTTTAGTCCGGCCGACCCACCGAGCCGGAATTGCGGCGTGAAACGGTACTCGATGGTAGGGCCGAACTGCGCGAGATACGCAGAGGCATCACCGCCACCAAGGACGGCAAGTTCACCGCCCACAAACAGCGGCGACGTCGGGGAAAGGCGGAACCCCATGCGACCGCGCGTCCACAGGAACTGCTGGCCGAAGTTATAGGAGGCCAGCACCTGACTCGCGCGCGTGCCGTTGCCCCAATAGTCCCAACCCAGGGACGCCACTACTCCGTCGCCCGACTGCGCAGGTACCAGGAAGGGCGCGCCCGCGTCGTCGTCCGAGAACGCATAGCCAACGGCCAGCGACAGCGATTGATCCTGCTTGTTGTTGATCATGCCCAGCGATGGCGTGATGACGTTCCGCGTCTCAGTCGTGGCGCCAGCCGGAAAGCGGAGCATGTATCCAACGACGCTGCCAAACGGCTTCCATCCCATTCCACCCGGGCCCCAGGCACCACCCAGCAGGTAGAGCGACACGTCGTCGTCGTCGAGCTCAGCGGCGCCGAAAATTGCCTGAGCGTCTGCCCGCGAGACGGGCATTGCGATGATGAGCGCGAGTGCGAAACTGGCGACTGCGATTCTGCGAAAGTGCGCGAGCATATCCGAATCCGTGAGTTCGAGAAATTGCGGCTCTCGAGGCCGCTTTGTCCTTTCTCCCCACGAAACGCCAGATTCGTACCTGCACGTAATGCAGTTCACAAAAGGTGCGGCCTTTGCATTCGCGCGATGCCATTTTGCAGAGTCCTTCCCCTCACCCCAGTCATGCTGCTACATCACCGCCGATTCCCGATCGGCGCAGAGAGTACTGACCACGGCGTTCACTTTCGTGTGTGGGCGCCGCGTAGAACGCAGGTAGAGATCGTCGCGGCAAACCAGTCCACGACGCTGATCAACGAGGGCAACGGATACTTTTCCGGGCTCGCGCCGTGGGCGCGCGTGGGTACCCGCTATCGCTTCCGCCTGGATTCGGGCGAGGCATTTCCCGATCCGGCGTCCAGATATCAACCGGAGGGTCCGCACGAGGCCTCGGCAGTCGTCGACCCCTTCTCGTTCGCATGGACCGATGGTGAATGGCGCGGCCTGACCTCGGAACGTCAGATCGTCTACGAAATGCACATCGGCACCTTCACGAACTCGGGAACATTCGCTGCAGCCAGAGATCACCTCCCTGCCCTCGCAGAGCTAGGCATTACCGCAGTCGAGGTCATGCCGGTCGCGGACTTCCCCGGCCGGTTTGGTTGGGGCTACGACGGTGTGAGTTTCTTTGCGCCCTATCACGGCTACGGAACGCCAGACGATTTTCGCGCATTCGTCAACCGCGCCCACGAATTGGGTGTGGGCGTCGTCTTGGACGTCGTCTACAACCACTTCGGGCCAGACGGCAATTACCTCGGTCAGTTCTCGGAGGGGTATGTGAGCCAGAGCCACCAGACCGAGTGGGGCGACGCGCTCAACTATGACGGGCCGGGCTCTGCGCCGGTGCGGGAGTTCGTGATCAGCAACGCGCGTCACTGGATTGAGGAGTATCACCTGGACGGACTGCGGCTCGATGCGACGCACAGCATCTACGACGACTCACCGATGCACATCCTGTTCGAGGTCGGCCAAGCCGCGCGGCGCGCCTCGGGAGACCGCAGCATCATCGTCATCGCCGAGAGCGAACCACAGGATCCGCGAACGGTTCGAGCGCCTGCCGCCGGCGGCTACGGTCTGGATCATGTGTGGTGTGACGACTTCCATCACTCGGCGATTGTTGCGGCCGGACGGGAGCGGGAGGGCTACTACGCGGACTACCGAGGCACGCCGCAGGAGTTGGTCTCGGCACTCACGCACGGCATTCTCCATGAAGGCCCGCGCTTCCGGTGGCAGCAGGAACGCAAACTGGGCGCGTGGGACGTACCATCGCATCGGCAGGTGTTCTATCTCGAGAATCACGATCAGGTGGCGAACTCGCGTGACGGACGGCGACTGCACCAGGTCACCAGCCCCGGCATGTATCGCGCGCTTACCGCGCTACTGCTGCTGGCGCGTCAAACGCCCATGCTGTTTCAGGGTCAGGAGTTCGGCGCGTCGTCGCCGTTCCTGTACTTTGCCGACCACAAGCCAGAACTGGCCAGATTGGTTCGCCAAGGGCGCGGCGAGTTTCTCGACCAGTTTTCGTCGATCGGCAAGTCGGGGGGCTACGGGACACTCGACGATCCGGCCGACCCGGACACCTTCGCGCGGTCGCGGCTGGACGTTCGCGAACGGCAACTGAACGCGGCGCATTACGCGCTGCACCGCGATCTCATCGCGCTTCGTAAATCGGATTGTGTGATTGGCGGCGTCGCCGAACCGCGCGTGGATGGCGGGGTTCTCACCGGCCATGCGTTCGTCGTCCGACTTACGGTCCGCGGTCAGGGCACCCGCCTACTGGTCGTGAACCTCGGACCCGAGGCGGAGGTACGCTCGACGGAGGCTCTGCTCGTATCGCCCGAGTCGCATGCCGGCTGGCGTCGGCTCTGGCACAGCGACGCGCCGGCGTATGGTGGTGATGGCGGGTCGCCATTGGGATTCGACGAGCAGACCTGGCGCATTCGCCCCGAGTCAGCGACGCTGCTCGCGGCCGTCGCCACGTAGGAGGAATTGCATCACGGGCGTGGCCACGCGATCCAGGGCGGCATCATTTCGTGCTCGACAGCCGTTCCAGGCGCTGCCTATATCGTGCGGCTTCATTCACATTTCCGGTGGCGACTGCGCTCCGCGCACGCACCTCCAAGCTGGATCGCAGGAAGATCGGATAAATGAGAGGCTCGGTTGCGTCGAGCAATGATGCCACGCGAATCGCTTCCGCGTATTCCTTTCTGGCAAAGAGCAGGCGCGCGAGCAGGAGCCGATCGGCGCCAAGCGACTCCCATGGCTCCCAGCCGATACCCTGCCGGGTCGCTGATGGCTTGATCGCCTTGAGCAGTGAGATGCTCCC
>JANNJV010000031.1:0-3495 GCA_031395945.1 Gemmatimonadota bacterium
TGTCGCGCTTGCGCAAGACGACGTGCACGGACCCGGCGACGTCTACGAGAAAGACCAGGACGGCAAGCCAGGACTGCCACGCGGTTGGCGATGGAATCATCCCTCGCAAGCTACTCCGGTCGTTCGCCACGCACGCACCGGAGCGCGGAGGAACTACGCATCCGAATGAATCCGAATGAATCCGAATGGTTCCGGCGCGAAGGAGAGCCTTTCTCACGTGGTGAACGACAAATCAGAATCAAACCCGGACGTCGCCAGCTCCTGTCAAGCGAACGGAACTTTGATTGAAAACAACAAAAAGCTCCTCTCGAACTGTCGAGAGGAGCTTTCTCTTACATCGGAACCATTCGGATCAATTCGGACTCATTCGGATTCTTCTTTCTTCTCGCGCGCAGACCTATACCCTCGCGCGCAGAACTATACCCATTTGAGATCATGCTTGGAGATCGGGAGAGACCGTATCCGCTTGCCCGTCGCCGCAAAGATCGCATTGCAGAGCGCCGGCGGTGCGGGCGGCAGCGCGGGCTCCCCGATCCCGGTCGGTGAATAGTCCGTCTTCCTCCAATGCACCTCGATCTCGGGCGGCACCTGACGCATCCGCAACAGCGGATAATTGTTGAAATTGCTCTGCGCCACGCGGCCTTTCTCGATCGTGATCTCCTGATTCATCGCCTCGCCAAGTCCGTCGATGACTGAGCCCTGAACCTGGTTCTCGGCGTTGCTCGGATTGATGAGTTGGTTGCCGACATCGCCGGCCACCCAGACTTTGTCCACCTTCAGCGCTCCCGCCCTGCTCACGGTGGCCTGCACGACTTCGGCGAAGTACCCGCGATGGCTGAAGTAGAACGCCACGCCCATCCCCGTGCCCTTCGGCAGCGCCTTCGACCGCGCGGCCCACTGGGATTTCTCGGCGACCAACTCGACCACGCCGCGCATCCGCTCGGCGTTGAACGCGAATGCAGCCGCATTGCCCACAGGACCCTCTCCGACGAGCGGGCTCGCGAGCATCTCGAGACGGAACTGCATCGGATCCTTGTTGGCCAACACCGCCAGCTCGTCGATGAACGACTGGAAGGCGAAGGCAATCCCGTTGCTGCCGGGCGCGCGCAGAAACCCGGTCGGAACGCCCAGCGGCATGTACGACGCACCGAGTGAGAAGTTGGGCGCGAACCGGGCGGGGAACTCCAAAGCCGGGATGTCCGCGGCGCGCACGCCCCGCTCCACCTCGTTCCCCTGCTGATCCCTCGTCTTCTCGCCAAAACTGATGAAGTGCGTCTTCCACGCCGTCAGCTTGCCGGATCCATCGAGGCCGGCGGTAAAGTGATGCCACGCGGCTGGCCGATACATGTCGTGCTGGATGTCATCCTCACGCGACCAGAGGAGCTTGACCGGCACCCCCGGCAGTTGTTTCGCGATCGCAGCCGCTTCGACGAGATAGTCATTCTGAATGCGGCGCCCGAATCCGCCGCCGGCGCGCATGAAGTGAATCGTGATGTCGGTTTCGGGAATGCCCAGCAGGCGCGCTGAGAGTGCGCGGCCGCCGCCGTTCTGCGTGGACGACCAGATCTCCATCTTGCCGTTCGTGAATTCGGCCGTCGTGGTCATGGGCTCCATCGCCGCGTGCGTCAGGAACGGATAGAAGTACTCCGCCCGCAGTACCTTCGCGGAATTCTGCAGCGCCGTGTCGACGTTCCCGTCGCTGCGCAACGCACGGCTGGGGGCCTGCTTCGCCAGCTCGGCGGCACGGGCGGCAAAGCCGGCGCTGCTCTGCGACGCGGTGGCGCCTTCGTCCCACGTGACCTGAAGTTTCTTGCGCGCATTCTGCGCGTTCCACCAGCTGTCCGCGACGATCGCCACACCGCCGAGCAATCCATCGAGCGGCGTGTTCGGCGCTGGCTCGATGATGAAGGCGTGCTTGATCCCCGGCTCCCGCTTGATGGCGTCGAGGTTCGCGCTCACGGCCTTCCCGGCGAACACCGGACACTTCACGTACACGGCGTACAGCATCCCGGGTCGCGTGACATCGATGCCGAAGATCGGCTTGCCGGTGACGATGGCGGGAATGTCCACCCCTGCCGTGCTTTTTCCGATGATCCGAAAGTTTTTCGGGTCCTTCAACGTCACGGAATCCAGCGCGGGCGCCGCAACGGCAGCCGCGCCATCGAACAGCTCGGTGTATTTGAGCTGACGGCCGCTCGCGCGGTGGTGCGCCACACCGGACTGTGTCTCGATCTCCGACGCCGGGACGCTCCAGCGCTGTGCCGCCGCGGTCACGAGCATCATACGCGCGGCCGCGCCCACGCGGCGCATCGGTTCCCAGTTGATCCAGGTCGCCGTGCTGCCCCCAACGCTCTGCGCCTGGAACTTCGACGGGTCGAAGCTGGCCTGCTCGACGCGGACACTCGTCCAATCCACGTCCAGCTCCTCGGCGATCAACATGGGCAGCATGTTCTTCACGCCCTGTCCCACTTCGGGATTCTTGGCGACAATCGTCACGATGCCGTCAGGGGTCATGCGGATGAACGCGTTCGGCACGAAATCGACGGCGCCCGGCGCGCCAAAGGTGCTCGCGGCGTCGAGGGTGTCGATGTAGCCGGCGAACAGCAGTCCGCCTCCAACGATCCCGGTGACCCGGAGGAAATCGCGCCGTGAGGTTGTGGTGGTCATGGCTCAGTCCTCCTGTCCGGACTTCGACGCGCCGGCCTGCGTTGACGTGGTGCCGGCGGCCTGATGGATGGCCTGTCGGATTCGCGTGTACGTCGCGCAGCGGCAGATGTTGCCACTCATCGCGGTGTCGATGTCTGCGTCCGTCGGTTTGGGACTGCGTTTCAGCAGCGCCGCCGCGCTCATGAGCTGACCTGCCTGGCAATACCCGCACTG
Organism: Gemmatimonadota bacterium; assembly: GCA_031395945.1. Taxonomy (GTDB): domain Bacteria; phylum Gemmatimonadota; class Gemmatimonadetes; order Gemmatimonadales; family Gemmatimonadaceae; genus DASPMP01. Next base: position 2,881 of record JANNJV010000031.1, read on the forward strand.
TGGTACGTCGAGCGTCTGCCACGCCACCTGCAGCGGATGCGAGCCGTCGCTGGACAGTCCCTCGATGGTGGTCACGTCCATGCCGGCCACGCGGCTCACCGCGCGGTTGCACGACCGCGCCGGCGTTCCATTGATGTGTACCGTGCACGCTCCGCACTGTGCGATGCCGCAGCCGAACTTGGTTCCCTTCAGATCCAGCGTGTCGCGCAGTACCCAGAGCAGAGGAGTGTCGGGAGCGACGTCGACGGTGACGGACTTGTCGTTGACTCGGAGTGAGATCGGCATGATCTTCGTGTGCACCTCGCGCCGGTCATCGTCGCGAAAATCCCCGCACCACGCAAGGTCGCAAGCCCATGAAAACGGCTCGCAGTTGTACAAACTTGTAAATTGCGCGGATGTCGTCGCTTCTGCCTCGCCTTCACTTGCTCGAGCTCGAAGACCAGGCTTGGTTTCCGGCGACGCTTCGTGACCTGGCCACGGACTATCTGCACTTCATCGAGGCCAAGTTCGGACTGGACCGCGCAATCGCGCCGCTACTCGCCGCGCTCCTGCGCGACAGCGCGACGTTGCACGTGGTGGATCTCTGTTCCGGCGGTGGCGGTCCGGTGCCGGCGC
>JANNJV010000037.1:0-1541 GCA_031395945.1 Gemmatimonadota bacterium
CCCCACGCTGCGCGCGCCGCGCATGGCCTTGCCGCAGACCGAAGACCCCATCCGCTGGGGTGAAGCCGCGGCTGCGGAGATCTCCAAGGCGGCGGCGCTGGCCCCCGCTCCAGCCGACGAGCCACTGCGCCCCCGGCGGGACCCGCGTTTTCCAGGGCAGTACAATTTCGAGTTCCCGCCGCACGCGGTGTACAACATGCCCCACGTTCCGGCTGACGAACGCAACCTTGCGCTCCTCTGCAAGCGCGCCCTCGAGATGGACGTGCCGGAGATGATGGCGTCCTTCATGACCGAGCGCGCCGATCAGCCGTGGGAGTTCTACCGCGACTATTCACGCCAGCTGTGGGACGAGGCGCGCCACGCGATGATGGGTACGGTGGCGTTGCAGGCCAGGGGCGTGGATTGGAAGGCGCGTGTGCCGCTGAACGTCAGCTTCGGCCTGCGCCTCAACCTGCATGCCTCGCCCATCGAGCGGCAGATCATGCTCTTCGCCATTGAGCAGTCGCTCATGCCCGCCGATACCGGGAAGCGCTTCGAGTACGAGACGGCGAAGGACGCGGGTGACGCGCTCTCCGCGCATTTTCACGACTACGACTGGGCGGACGAAGTGCTGCACGCTCGCATCGGGCGGCGCATGCTCAAGCGGGAAGGCATCACGGCGGCGCAGGCGGAGGAGCGCGCGAAGGCCATCCACGACAAGACATGGGCGGCGCTGGACCAATACCGGCACCTGGACGAGCAACACAACTGGTGGCCTGCATTCGTGCGCGACGTGCTCGGACACGAAAGCGCGGGTGCAAGCGCCGACCGAGGCCCTACCTCACAAACGTCGGCATAACCGCGGACTTGCTCGGGAGATCCGTCGCCGCTACCACCGTCGCTGGATCACCCTCCATCGCGAGCGGCAGCGTCAGCGTAAACGTTGATCCGGCGCCGAGAGTACTCTCAAGGGTCAAATCGCCGCGCATGGCCCGCGCGAGGTCGCGACTGATCGACAGCCCCAGGCCCACCCCCTGCTGCGTGCCAATCGTAAGGTGCCTGTCGATTTGAACGAAGGCCTCGAACACACGCTCCAGGTCGGCCTCTTGAATGCCAACGCCGGTATCGGTCACGCGCATCCGCGCCACCTGCGCGTCTGCGTCGCAAGCGATGTCAATGCTGCCGCCCTTCGGAGTGAACTTGATCGCATTGGTAATGAGATTGAGCATTATCTGTTGGAATCGCTCCTCGTCTGCGGTCACGAAGATGTCACACACCAGCGACGAGACGGTCAGCTTCAATCCTTTCGCCTTGGCTTGCAGTTCGCAGAGACCCTGCACTTCGCCTAGCATCGGCGCGACCGCGATGGGCCGCAGCTCGAGCGCCCGGGCGCCCTCGAGTCTGGCCACCGTGAGCACATCGTTGATCAGGCGCAGCAGATACGCGGCTGCCCGCTTGATCCGACCCAGGTCCTGCGTCTGCGCCGCGTTCACCGCGCCCCGAATGCCCAGCTCCAGGATCTCGGTGTAGCCGGAAATGGCGTTCAGGGGCGTGCGCAGTTC
>JANNJV010000049.1:0-18498 GCA_031395945.1 Gemmatimonadota bacterium
CTGCCCACCCAGACTTCCTTGCCGTCGGGGGTGACGTTGATCGCCTCAGGCGTTGCAGGGACGTTCCAACTGCGCGTGAAGCGTCCCGCGCGGACGTCCAACTCGGACACGGTGTTACTGGCCATGTTGCCGGTGTACGCGCGGAGTCCATCGCGCGTGACACCCACCATGTGCGAGCCGTTGCCCTGCGTGGCAATCGCGCCACTGATCGCACCCGTGCGGACATTCACAAGAACGACGTTGCCGCTGGCTTCACTGGTGACGGCAACGACACTGTCACCCGGGAGCATCACGATGCCGTGGGGACGCGGGTACTGCGCCAGATCGATCGTGCGAGCTACACTCAACGTGAGCACGTTGATCACCGTGAGCGTGCGGCCGGGCTGTCCGCTGTAGTCGGTAACTACGGCGGTGCGACCGTCGCTGGAGATCGCGACCTCGTGCGGTCCGGCGCCGGTGGGGATCGTGGACAGCGTGCGGCCGCTGCCGACGTCGATGATCGTGGCCGTGGACGGGGTCTTGTTCGTGACCACGAGGGTGCCGGTGAGGCCCGGCACTTGGGCACCTGCTGGTGCGGTGGACAGCGCGAGCGTCGCCAGGATCGTGAGTGGGCGTGTCATGCGCTCAAGGTACCGAGGGTCAGTCCGTGATCAAGCGGGTTACCGCGCGGCTATGGCTGGGGCAGGCGCGCTTCGCGCAGCGCGCGCCACTCCGATCCGCGCCGCACCACGTGATATGCGCGCTCGAACCGCAGACGCTCGGCTCGTGGCCCGTTCGGAATCGCGTATTGCTCGGCAACCATGTGCACCTGGACGGAGTCTGGCCCTATCGCGAACGGGGCAGAGAAGCGAACGGCATAGCCTGCTCGTTCGGCGGGACACACGAGCGCCTCGCGCGCCTTCTGCACTGGCACGGTACATGTGCCTCTAACGACGCCATCGGCGCGTATCGCGGACAGTACATCTGTTGACAGCGCGTTCCCGCCCGCCAACCCTGGCGTTCGTGGCAACAGTGTGGGATCCACGAGTATGGAGAGCGACGGATCCCCAAGGGTGAACGAGCCGCCCAGCGTCGCCCGGTATACGCCGACAGCGTCGCTCACCGTCAGAGTGGCGACCGACAGCTTCCCGCCACGATACATCGATTCGTCGGAAGGGCCGCACGCCGCCACGACCAGCAGGAGCACGCCCACCGCGCCGTCGGCGCGTCGAAAACACACCGCCGCGTGTCTTTTTTCTGTCACGAGCGCCGCCGAGAACGGTGTTGCGCGCGGGCCGAGCACGCCGTCGCCGTCAAATGTATTTCATCCACCGTTTCGGTCGTTCGGTTTTCATCCTGCTGTACCAGCGACACGCGGGGTACAGAAGTGCGATGGTCACCACCCACACCATATATAGAAGCGCCAGGCTCCACCGGTATCCGACTGGCTGCTCCGGTGGCCACAGCGGATGGTTCGCGAACAGCCATGGCGACACCGATCCTGTTCGTACCAGTGACACCACGCATGCCAGCGCGTGGATGAGTGGGATATGCAGCAGGTAATAAAACATCGGCACCCGACCGAATATCTCGAGGACACGTGTCACCGAGTTCTTCGCGCGCTCCAGCGCTGGCAGCAGGAGGATTGCCGGACCCAGCGTCATGAGCAGGAATAGGAGTGACGCCGGATACTTGCTGGTGTTCAGGAACGCTCGCGTCGCAGGCCACGCACCTTGTCCGTTTGCACTCCGCCACCGATTTCCGTCGCCGTACACGTCCGCGAACCTCAGCGCGACGAACAGCAGCACCGCGGCGCCACCAATGCGAAGCAGCAGCGTGCGTCGGCGTGCGGGCTCCATCTCGTACAGCGTTCCGAACGCATAGCCGGCAGCCATCACGCCCACCCACGGGATCAGCACGTACAGCACCGCCAGCGTCGGCCCGTTCGCGCCAAGCTGAACGCCGCCTCCGGAGTAGAGCAGTTTCACAGCCCAGTGCTCAGAGCCCCCACCTGGCAGCAAGTTGTGCAGGAAGATGACGGCGAGCCCGAACGCGCCCACCGCCTTCGTCGGCAGGAATGACAGGGCGGCCAACGCCACCAGAGACCAGCCGATCACCCAGATGACTCCCGCCAGCAGGTAGGTGCCGTAGTCGAAATTGAACGTCCACGACACGCGGATCAGCGTGAGCTCGAGCAGCACCAGCAGGAGCCCGCGCGTCACGAGAAAGCGGGCCAAGTCCCGCTTGTCGCCCGCCTTTACACCGTAGAAATACGCCCCGGTCCCGGCGAGGAAAACGAACACTGGCGCCACGAAGTTCGTGATCCAGCGCGTGAAGAAGAGGCCGGGGTCCGGTCCCCCCGCGGGGACGCCCGAGTACACCCGCACATGATCGATGGCCATGAGGATCACCACGATCCCGCGCAGCACATCGATGGACGAGACACGCCCGATGATGGTGCGCTCAGTGGCGACATCGCTAATGGGCGAATAGCGACCTGTCTCGACTACGGGAACGGTCCTGGGCGTGGTCATTGGGGCCTCCCTGGCGGGACAAACATGCCGCCAGCCGACAGACCGTCAAGCAGCGCGACTAAGATTCATGAACAGGAGGTGTCGATGCTCGCTGCATCGCGAAACAGAGCGCTGTTATTCCCAGTCTTGACGCTGATCGCGCTGGCCGCATGCTCTCCGCGCAGGCCAGGGTCGATTCCACGGCCCGAGCCCACGAGCCTCCAAGTGGACAATCGCGCGTTCATGGACATGACCGTGTACGTCATCGAAGGCGTCGGTGCGCGCCGACGGTTGGGTCTGGCCACGGGTGCGGCGACGACGACGTTTACCATTCCGCCATCCATGGTCGGCAACGGCAGAGAGCTGACATTTCTCGTGGACCCCATCGGGAGCAATCGCACCGCGCAGAGCAATCGCATGTACGTGACGCCGGGCGAGCGCGTCGTGCTCACCATCCCGCCGAACTGACCACGTAGCGCGTGTTTGCTCGGAGTCCAGCGGCGCAGGGCTAGCGGAGCGCGGGGAGCTCAGACACGGGCTCGCTGCCGAAGTCGTCCGAGAGCAGGAAGTCCACCACGGCGCTTCCCGTCGTGTCGGCCCGCTTCAGCCGGCTCTCGCGCTTCATGGTCACGAACCGCTCCTTGTCGGGAAAGTGCTCGGTGGTGGTCGCCCGGATTTCGGCCTGCATGGCCGTGTCCACCACGCCTGGCGCCAGGCTGCTGATCCGCAGCCTGGGCGTCGCATCGAGGGCGACGGCGCGCGCGTGGTGGTCGAGCGCGGCCTTGGTGGCGCAGTAGACGCTCCACCCAGCGTACGCCTTGCGACCCGCGCCACTGGAGACATGCAGGATGCGTCGTTCCTTCACCTCCATCGTGGCGGCGACGAACGCTGCGGAGAGCATGAGCACGGCGCCCACGTTGACGGCGACAGCGCGCGCCACGTCGGCGGGGTCCTGCGTCTGCAGCGGCCCGATGGGCTGCAGCACGCCGGAGTTGTTGACCAGGAACACCGTGCCGGCCAACTCGAGCCCCTGCTTCCACACCCCGGACGAGAGCCACCGTTCGATCGCTACAGGATCCGAGAGGTCCAGCGTTACCTGCGTCAGCGTCTTGCCAAAACGTCTGGCCAGTGACGCATTCCCGCCCCGCGCGATGCCGACCACCGGGACGTCGCGCTCGAGCAGGGACTGCGCGATGCCTTCCCCCAACCCACGGGAATGACCGGTGACGATGGCGAGCAGATCGGCGCGATCCGTTGTAGTTGCAGACATTGGTCTGGAGTTAGTGGTCGGATGGGGTGAGTATTCAATTTGTGGAGTCGTCCCAGGAGCGAAGTATGCGCATCGACATCAAGCGTGGCAGTCTCCCCCTCATGATTCTGGCCGCCGTCGTCGTTTCCGGCGCCACCTGCGCGACACAGACACCCGATCGTGTCCCGTTAGGCACCTGGGGTGGGGAGCACATCGGCATGGTGGTGGCCGACACCGGAGCCCTGATCGAGTATGACTGCGCCGCCGGACGCATCACCCAGCCGCTCCTGCTCGACGCCTCTGGGGCGTTCACGTGGGAAGGCTTCCACACGCCGGGGCAGGGCGGTCCCGTGCGCGACAATGAAACGCCACCCATGTATCCCGCGCGCTACACCGGGCGCGCGACGCGTGACCGACTGACGGTGACGCTTACGGCGAACCTTCCATCGCAGATCATGACGCAGACATTCGTGCTTACGCGCGGAGCGCCTGCAGGCGTCTTCAAGTGCTTGTAGCAACCAATTGAGGTGACGCGGTGACCAAACGGGCATCCGGTACAACTCGAGGAACGTGATGCGCGCGTGGGTATTTGCTGTGCTGCTGCCCGGGGTTGCTCTCTCGCAGGCCGCCCTTGTGACGCCGTCCGGGCGCGCCGCCGATTCACTCCTCACCGACCGCGAGGCGCACGGGTTCCACGGCGTCGCGCTCGTCAGGCAGAAGGGAGTACCCGTCCTGCAAAAAGGCTACGGCTTGGCGCAGCGGCCCGACACCCGATTCGCGCCTGCCACCATCGTCCAGATCGGATCCAACACCAAGGACTTTACCGCCGTCGCCATCCTCCAGCTCATGGAGCGCGGCAAGCTGCGCCTGGATGATTCGCTCGCGACGTTCTTCCCGTCCGCACCTGGGGACAAACGCGGCATTACGCTGCTGCAACTGCTCAATCACCGGTCCGGCCTGCCGCACGCGCTGGCGCCGGACTCGCAGCGCGTCTCGCGCACCGAGTTTCTCACGCGCACGATGGCCACGCCCCTGGCGTTCGGACCCGGTGCCCGCGAGGAATACTCCAACATTGGGTACAGCGTGCTCGCGGCCATCGTGGAGCAGCTGTCCGGGCTGAGCTACGACCGGTACGTGAATGACAACATTCTGGCGCCACTGAACCTGCGGGAAACCGGGTACGATTTGCCGCAATTCGACCGCAAGCGACTGGCCCACGGATACCGCGATGACAAGGGCATCCGGCACCTCCTCGACTTTCCGCATCCGGCCGACGGGCCGTCGTGGACTCTGCGTGGTAACGGCGGGATGCTCTCCACCGTCGCGGACATGGCGAAGTTCTACCAGGCGCTGTTCGAGACGGAGAAGCTCGTCTCCAGCGGCAGCCGGAAGCGCCTCTTCGATCCCCAGGGTGGCCTGGTGCTCGCCGGCTCGGACCGCGTGAGCTATTTCATGTACCAGCGCGAGCCCGATCCCGGCTTCGAGATATTCCTGGCGTCCAATTCCACGGCGATGCCTGCGCCAGCCGTGCTGAGGCAGCTCGCCGCGCTATTCATGGCCAGGGGAGGCGGAGTGGTTGTAGTGGCAGCCAATGCACCGGCCATCCAACTGCCGCGCGACTCAGTTGCCCTCACTGTGCAACAGTATTTGGACATGTTCAACGGTGGCGACTCGGCGCTGACGAGGAAGTTCTTCACCGAGCGCGTCGTCCCCGCGCCAGGCGCGCCGCCGCTCGATGTGCGTCTGGAGCGGCTGCGCGACATGCGATCCAACTTCGGAACGCTGGTGCCCGTGTCGTACAAGGCGCTGGACGGCGGGCGCGTTGAGCTTCAGGCGCGTGGCTCGCAAGGCGAGGTCGCGGTATTCATGTTCGAGATCGAGACTGTGCAGCCGCATCGTATGCGCTCGCTACGCATTCGGGTGGGCGACTAACCCCGCGCCTGTGCCGCGCGGTTTGACGCGCGCGGCGCAGGGCAGGGCACATTCAACTTCTTATGCTGCGGCTACCAGGCGACGATGCCCCTCCACACCGTACCCACCGACGTGCGGCGCGTGCATAGCTGGCCCAGCCCGTCGAAGTAGGGAGCGCACGTGGTGCGGTCGTAGTTCTCTGGCGCCGAGAAATCCTGGAGTGGCACGCCGCGGTCCACGATATTGGACGTTCCGTCGCCGTCCACGAAAGTCAGTTCCACGCGCACTTCGCTGCCGGCCGTGAGGCCGTAACGCTCGCCCCAGCCCGTCACGCGGTTGGTGTTGCGCGTATACGTGTCGCAGCCGCGGGTGTGGCAATACAGTGTCTGGCCGTAGTAGGTGACGGCGCCGCTGGACTGCATATAGGAGAACCAGGCCGAGCTCGAACCGTCCTCCCACTTTCGCGACACGCAGGACTGCAGGTCCTCGCCGTTGACGAAATACTCGGTGCAATCCACCATGGCAAAGCCGTCATCGTATCGGTACGAACTCATCTCCGACAGCGACGACGTGTAGATCTCGACGCCATTGGCCGACACCCGGGCATCCACCCGGCGCAGCGGACCAACGACGTTGACGGTGGTTCCATAGAAGTTGACGTACGACACCATCTGCGATCCCCGATAGGCGCCCTGAATGGGGTACGCGCCCGTGCGCACCTGGTCTACGGTGTACACATACGCCTCGTCGGCTACCGCGAGCGAACCGAACGTGATCGGGTTTCCGGCCGTCACAATGGTGATCGGCGCGACGGAGCTGTTGTTCAATGCGTTCCAGTCACTGGGTTCGACATTCGCCGCTGCGATGGCAACGGTGTGGGTGCCGGTGGTCGTGAACGCGTACGAGAACTGGCAACTCACGTCGCCACCAGCGTCGATCCAAATGCCTGCCGCGCGGTCGACCTGTACGCCGTCCACTATGAAGACGCAATCGGAGCGCGCGCCGAGGTCACCATTCAGTTCGCGCACCGTGGCACGAAACGTCACTGGCGCGTTGGAGTACGCTTGCGCCACGCCACTAATGCCGGTGACGGCGATGTCGGGGCGGCGCGTGAGGCTCGTGGTGACCGTCACGACGTCCGTGCGCGCGGCGTCGAAGCCGCGGATGTGGGCCTGAAGCTGAATCTGATCGCCGGGCGCCAGGCCCTGGATCATGTGCAACCACGCGTTGTCGCGCGGTTTCTCATTGAGCGTCTTCAGGCCCGTGTTCAGGACCTTGAGCTGCATCTTCTCGATAACGCCCGTACCGATTCTGCCCTCGAAGTCGCCCGTGGTGGCTTCGATGACAGTAACGCCATCCTCGCTGAGCAGCGCACGCACTTCCATGGTGGCAGTGCCCGCGCGGCCCTTGGCCGGCTTCAGGCCGGAGTCGCGATACTTGACCCGGTTTGACTTGGCATAGATCGCTCCGTTGGAGCTGATCGGTATGATCCCGGGCGAAAAGTAGGGCGGAATGCCGGCGCTTTCTGGCTGGGTCGGAAAAGGCCGCTGCATTTCACTCATACATGCAGTCAGCGTGGCCAAAGCCAAAGCAACAGCGCTCATTCCAATGCGCGTGCGATATGGGGCGTTTGTCATAGGTCGGGTAGAGGGGGACACAACCCATCTTTGCCTTCGAAATAGGACTGCGTCTAAAATCCAAAGGTCACCGACTTAACCGCGTCTTAGGGAACTTTAGTGTCGGTCAGTTTGACGGTGATCTACGTCGCACTTCAGACCCACGCGGCGTGACCCCGCAGTACGCCGCGCGTCATGGGGAAAGAACACGCCCACCTTCCTTAGATAGCTCGTGTCACTCCGTTCCCACCTGCAAAACGGACTCATTGCGGCGACGGCCCTGCTCATTGCAGGCGCTCGTTTCATTCCTGCTGTAGACGCGTCGCGCCCCGCGCTCGCTGAGGCAGCGTCAATCGCGGCCCTCGTCGCTTCAGATGGGGACGTGCCAGGAGCAAGCCATCGATCACGCGCTGTCCTCACGAAAGCCAAGGTCGCGGTCGACGCGTTCGCCTCGGCCGTTCGACCCTTGAGCCACGCGAAGGCACTGGAGGTCGCGTTCCGCAGCTACTTCGCCTTCCAGGCGGAGCATCCCGAGCAGGTGGACAAGCCGTTCCTCTACTTCGTGGATTACGGCCTGCCCAGCACGTCGCCCCGCGGCTATGTCTTCAACATGAAGACGTTGCAGGTGGTGGAAGGCCCGTTCACCGTTGCGCATGGACGCGGATCGTCTGGAGGGGAGCGCGGAATTCCGACGCGTTTCTCCAACCGGTCGGGCAGCGCCGCGACTTCGCTGGGGCTGTACCTGGCGCAGGAGACGTACGACTTCAACGGCAAGCTGGTCGGTGGCCGATACCGCTCGTTGGGACTGCGACTGAAAGGCGTTTCGCGAGGCTACAACGACAACGCGCGGATGCGCGGCGTGGTGGCGCACGGAGCGCCATACGTCACCGCCATGAGGGCCGGTCGCAGTGAAGGCTGTCCCGCGATGCAGCAGACGCGCGCCTGGCGTCTGCTCCCTATGCTGGCGAACGGCGGGATGGTCTTCCTCTTTGCGCCAGAGAAGTCGTGGATGAACGAAGATCCGTGGGTGCTGGCTAGCTCGGAATAGCTCACCGCCGGTGAAGACCGTCGCGGGCGTCGCTACGGCTGCTGTGCCAGTAGCCGCTCCACTTCGCCACCACTCGCCAGCAAACGATCCACGTCGTCGCCCAACGCACGCGCCGACGAGAGATTCTGCGTGATGCTCTCAGCGGAACCGACGCCGCCGTCTGCGTGGAGACGCAGGAGATCCAGGCGTAACGTCTCGAGCGACGTGACCACATCGTTCAGCCGCTGCTCCGCCTTCGCGCGCGCGGCGCGCAGATCCACCATGAGCCGCTCCTGCATCTCACCCGCAGTCAAGGTGCGCGCGGGAGTCGCCTGTGCGACCTGGAGCGACGCGTCCAGATGTGCGATCCGCGCGCGCATCGCCCGGGCGTGGGCTTCCAGGCTGTGCAGCACCGCGGGAACGTCGCCCAATGCTTTACGCTGCGGCTTGGAAAAGCCGGCGTAGAGCGCTTCCGCCGACATTGCGATCCCCAACTCCGTGTGGCGGTCCGCCTGGATCGCGCGCTGGCCCAGTTTGTATCCGGCCAGCCGGGCGAACGCATGCCCAACCCGGCCTCGCCAGAATCGAGCGAACCGGGACTCGGTGCTGTTGCGCAGCCGACGCCACTTGCCCGACACGATCAGCCCGGCGGCCCCCAGATATGCGCCCGAGAATATCACCGGAAACAGAACGGTCTTGGGAAGCCCGCCCGCACCGGTGGCGAGCACAATGAGCGCTGCGACACCCACGGTCATCCCGCCAATACCCATCAGTCTCAAGACCCGCTCGCGAGTGCTGGGCGTTGGGCCATGATCGTAGATGAACTCTTCATGGCGGCGTTCGTGCAAGGAGTCCAGCGCAGCGGCAATGTCTTCAGGGCCGAAACCATGCCGCAACACCTGGCGCAAGCGTCTGATGAACACCGCGATGGGGCCCACGATGATGACGGCACCAAGGACGGCTACGGCAGCAATGCGGGTGGTCGATGCAACGCCGCCGCGCTCCATGGTGGCCAACAGGCTGCCCAGCATCGCGACGCCGGCAGCGGGTGGCGCAATCAACTGAATCATGCGCCGGCGGTCGAGGAACACCCGCAAGGGAATCGGCAGTTCTGTGCGTTTCTCCAGCGACGAATCCAGCGCTTCGGCAAGAGCCTCACCCGTGGCGAATCGTTTCGCCGCGTCCTTGGCCAGGCAGGTATCGATGGCGGCCGCCAGTGCGCGTGGTGTTCCTCGCGAAACACTCGCCATGGCGGGCGCCGGCTTGGTGACCTGTTGCGCGAGCACCTTCTGCGCCGATCCCGTGAAGGGCAGCGTCCCCGTGAGCGCGAAGTATCCCACAACACCCAGCGAGTACAGATCGCTGCGGCCATCCACCGGCTCGCCGCAGGCTTGCTCGGGGCTCATGTATTCCGGTGTGCCAACCAGCTCGCCCACCGCAGTGTGGCCCTGGACGCTCGTGACCCGGGCAATGCCGAAGTCCAGCACCATTGCGCGCTCGCCGCCGCGCTCGAGCATGACGTTCGCGGCCTTGATGTCGCGGTGCACCACGCCCTGCGCATGCGCGTAGGCCAGCGCCCACGCCACGTCGCGCATCATACGCATGACGTCAGCCGGCTTGAGTGGCCCGTGCGCCCGCACGCGCTCCGCCAGGGTCTCCCCGTCCACGAAAGCCATGACGTAAAAGACGAACCCGCCAATCTCATCGACGGAGTAGGTGGGGACTATGTAAGGATGCGAGAGTCGAGCGGCCGTCCGGGCCTCGTGGAGAAAGCGTTCACGCAGCACGGCGTTGGCGGCGAACTCGGGTGGCAGGAGCTTGATGGCCACCGGGCGATCCAATCGCACCTCGTGCGCGAGATAGACGATGCCCATCCCGCCACGCCCCAATTCGCGCTCCAGCGAGTAGCGCCCCACCAGCGCCTGTTGAAACGAGACAAATAGGTCGTCGAACGCACGCTGGGGCATGCACAAACTTATGCTTACCTTGTACACCATGCGTCGCCTTGCCACCGCACTCTTGTGTGTCGTCGCGTCACTCACGGCATGCGGTGACGCACCGACTGTCCCGAACGACGGGCGACTTCCGGTCGCGATCTCGGGATTGCCAGCGGGCGTTGACGCCGTTGTCGCGGTGTCGGGTCCGAATGGGTTCGCTGCGACGGTCACCGAGTCCAGCATGCTGTCCGGCCTGCGCGTCGGCGCGTACGAGATCGTGGCGCTGGACGTGGAAACGCCTGACGCCCGCTATGCTGCTGCTCCAGGCACGCAGACCGTCACGGTGCCGTCGGGCGTACAGGCACCGCTTGTGGCGATCGCCTATACGGTGGTCACTGCGCAGATGATCGTAGATGTCGCTGGTTTGCCTGGCGGCGCACTGGGCGCGATCTCGGTGACCGGTCCAGGGGGGTTCTCGCGCACGATCACCGCGACAACTACGCTGCAACGACTGGAGCCGGGCACCTACACGCTTTCCGCCGCCGATGTCTCCTCAAACGGGCGGCTCTACCGTCCCGATCCGACGACTCAGACAATCACGTTGGCCGTGGAGACTACTGGCGCCCCGCCCCGTCGCGTGACGGTGGGATACGGCGCTGGAAGCGGCGCGCTTCAACTCGACGTCACCGGCCTGCCAACGGGTATCGCTGCTGCCGTGAGCGTGACAGGCCCGGCCGGATTCTCGCGCACGGTGAGCGCATCTACCACGCTGCGGTTTCTGGAGGCGGGCACATACACTGTCTCGTCCGGCCTCGTGGGGGCCGACCTCACCACGTACACGCCAACGTCAGCGAGCCAAAGCGTTGCCGTGGCCGATGACGCTACAACGTCTCAGTCTGTGGCGTACGCAGGCGCTCCGCTGCAATTACGCGCGGTGCTCGCCGCGCAGGGGCTCAACGCACCCGTACTGCTCGCGGCGCCCGACGGCGACGCGCGCTCGTTCGTGATCGAGCGCCTGGGACGCATTCGGATCATCGAGAACGGCGTGCTGCTGCCGACGTCGTTCCTCGACATCGGCGGCCGAGTGAACTTCAACGGCGAACGCGGCATGCTAGGCATGGCGTTCGATCCCGCATACGCCACCAATGGGCGCTTCTTCGTCTACTACGTGAACTTGGCCGGAGGCGTGGTGGTCGAGCGGTTTTCATCCACGCCCGGCGCCAACGTCGCCGGTGGCAGCGACGGCATCGTGATGTCGTTCGCACACGGTGGCAGCGAGCACCACGGCGGAACACTCACCTTTGGACCGGACGGCATGCTGTATCTGGGTCCGGGTGACGGCCGCTGCTGCGGTGATCCGGACAACAACGCGCAGAATCGCAACACGCTGCTGGGAAAGATTCTGCGTATCGATGCGCGCACCATGCCGTACTCCATTCCGGTGGACAACCCGTTCGTCGGAAGCGTCGACGGAGGCGCCCTCGAGATCTGGGCGTACGGCCTGCGCAATCCGTGGCGCTTTTCATTCGACCCGGTCACTGGGCGGTTGTACATCGGCGATGTGGGGCAGGACGCGCGCGAGGAGATCGACGTCGCGCCGTCGAATACGGGGGGTCTCAACTACGGCTGGCCTCGAATGGAAGGATCGGCGTGCTTCTCGCCGACTAGCAACTGTTCGGCGGGGCTGACCCTCACGCCACCCGTGCATGAGTACCCACACACCGACGGCTGCTCGGTCATTGGCGGATTCGTCTATCGCGGCTCGGCGATTCCGGAGCTCGCGGGACACTACCTGTATTCCGACTTCTGCGCTGGATGGCTGCGGAGTTTCCGATCGGTGGGCTCCGGAGCAACGGATCACCGGTTGTGGAGCGGCGTCTCGGTGCCATTCACCGCGTCGCTTGGCCGAGATGGGCAGGGGGAGTTGTACATGATCGGCAACGGCCGCGTCTGGAGAATCGTGCGCCAGTAGTTCGCCTCAGCCTGTCCGCAGCGAATACGCTCGCTTGGGCTGGGGCTCGCCGCCGCGAATCACGCTGTGCTCCTCGTCGCTGCTCCGCTTGTGGGACCCGCGGCACTGGCGGGTGGACAACTCCGAAACGCGCGCCTACGTAAACCGTGGCCGCGGCTACGTAAGAATTGCGCCTGTCTCGCATTGGCGATTCGGCACTATGCGCGTGCCAATAATCCCGAGGACTGATGCGAAAGCCAATGGCGATAGTGATCCTGACTGCGGCCACGCTGTTGCCCACGCCCGCCGAAGCGCAACGCATCGAAAGCGCTCGTTTAGCGGTCGTCGAACCCTCGGCCGACATCTCGGACACCGCCCGTCGCAATGCGCCGCGCGCGTCGCGGCAGCACGTCTTCTGGATGCGCACCCTTTCGGGTACCCTCGGCACGGCTGCCGGCGCCTACTCGGGGTACATGATAGGCCGGTACTATACGCCGCGTCCGCGCAACTGGGATGTCATGAGCGATCAGGAAGCGATTGGCCTGATTTCCGGCATGTTCGCGGGTGCTGCGTTCGGCGCCGCGATTCTCAAGTTTGACTCCAAATGCAGTACGCAAGCGCGCTTTCTGCGCGGCCTGGCGGGCGCCGCAGTGGGGGTCATTCCAGCCGCGATTCTCGGTCCCTTCGGCTTTGGGATCGGAGCGGCGGCGCTGCAGGGCCGCTGCTGAAACGACATGTCAGCGACAACTGCCTCTTCCCACGGCGCGGTCCGCACGCAAGTATTGCCAGCGCCATTTTCACACCTGCCTCACGCCGGAGCCCCATGAGCGCCTCGTCCTTCCGCCTGTTTCCCGCCGCTGCCCTTGTTGCCATTCTCGCGACCGCCGCGCCAGTGGCCGCGCAGACCGGTTCCATCACCGGCCGAGTCACCGCGGTGGCATCGAGTACCGCTCTCGCCGGAGCGCGGGTGCAGCTCCTCGCCGGCGCCCGCACCGTGGCCTCGACCATCACTGGTGACGACGGCGCCTATACGATCGCGAACGTCGCCGCGGGCACGTACGACGTACTCGCCACGCGCATCGGCAACGCGCCGCTGCGTACTCCGGGGGTGGCCGTCGTGGCCGGACGACCCACGACACTCGACATCGCCCTCCCCATCACGGCAACGCGACTCGACGCCGTCGTCTCCACCGCGTCGCGACGCGTGGAGAAAGCCCTCGACGCGCCCGCCCAGATTACCGTCGTCACCGAAGAACAGGTAGAGGAACGCGCCACCGTGACGCTCGCGGGACACGTCCAGGGGATCGCGGGGGTCGACGTCAACCAGGGCGGCGTCGCGCAATCGAACATCGTCGCTCGGGGCTTCAACAACGCCTTCTCCGGATCGATGCTCATGATGCAGGACTACCGCTTCGCCGGCGTCCCATCGCTTCGCGTCAACATCCCGCACCTCTTCACGGGGACGAACGAGGACATCGAGCGAGTCGAAGTCCTGCTCGGTCCCGCGTCCGCGCTCTTCGGCCCAAACTCGGCGAACGGCGTCCTGCACGTCATCACGAAGTCGCCATTCACCTCGCAGGGCACGACGATCACCGTAGACGGCGGCGAGCGGTCCATGTTCCGCGGCGCGCTGCGCACCGCCCACACCTTCGGAACAAAGGTCGGCGTCAAGCTGTCCGGCGAGTACATGCGCGCCGAGGACTTCGCCTACAGCGACCCGGGCGAGCCCGACTCGCTTACGCGTGGTGGGGTTCGCGTCCTCAACGCACGTGACTTCAACGTCAACAAGTTTTCGGCCGAGGGCCGCCTGGATTTCCGCCCGCGCGACGGCATGGAGTTCATTACGACCGTCGGCGGCACACAGATCGGCAACGGCCTCGAGCTGACCGGCGCCAACGGCACCGCGCAGATCCGCAACTGGCGCTTCATGAATGTGCAGCAGCGCTTCAGCTGGAACCGCTTCTTCCTCCAGGGCTTCATCAACGCCAGCGACGCGGGGAACAAGGACTCTCTCGATACCCGCGGAACATTCCTGCTGCGCACGGGCCAGCCCATCGTCGACCAATCGCAGGTGTACTCACTGCAGGCGCAGAACGGCTTCGATCTCGCGCAGAAGTACAGCTTCACCTACGGTGCGGACTTCGTCTACACCAATCCGACGACCGGTCGCACGATCAACGGCCGCAACGAGGACATCGACAACATCACCGAGTACGGTGCCTACCTCCAGAGTTCCGCAAAGTTGACGAACAAGTTCGAGGTACTCGGCGCGATCCGTGCCGACCAGCACGACCAGATCGAAGGCACGTTCGTGTCGCCCCGCGCGGCGTTGATCTTCAAGCCGGTCGAGAACCAGAACCTCCGCGTCACATACAACCGCGCCTTCAACACGCCGCAGAACTTCTCGTTCTTTCTGGATCTGCTGGCGTCGCGCAATCCCGGCGGGCTGCCCTTCAACGTCCGCGCGATGGGGAATCCGCCGAAAGAAGGCTGGCAGTTCAACCGCACCTGTACGGGCGCGATCGGCAATTTCTGCATGCGGTCGGCGTTCGTTCCGTCGAGCTTGAACGGCGCGCCGATGATTCCCGCGTTGGCGGGACTGGGACTTCCTGGGCTCATCACCGGTCAGCAGACCTCGATCACAACCAGTTTGTCGAATGCGCTGATTGCCGGGGGCGTTCCGCCGGCGAACGCGGCCGCGCTCGCGACCGCGATCGTGAACGACCTTCGCACGCCGCGCGCTGCGCTCAACAACATCACGACGGTTCTGCGCAACCTCGGCGACCCGACCGTGCTGGACCCGAACAACGTCGTGGACCTCGATCCGCTCAAGGCGTCGTTCAACAACACCTACGAAGCTGGCTACAAGGGAATCTTCGGCCGGCGCATCCGCTTCGACGTCGCCACATGGTATCAGAGCCGCGGCGACGTTGCCACGCCGGCGACGATCGCTACGCCCAGCGCATTCATGGTTCCCGCCTCGGCAGCAGCGTACATGCAGCCGCGCATCCAGGCCATTCTACAGGGCGCCGGCTTTTCCGCTGCGCAGGCGAGCGGCACCGCCACGGCAATGGCGACCACGCTCTCCACGAATTTTGCCC
Organism: Gemmatimonadota bacterium; assembly: GCA_031395945.1. Classification (GTDB taxonomy): domain Bacteria; phylum Gemmatimonadota; class Gemmatimonadetes; order Gemmatimonadales; family Gemmatimonadaceae; genus DASPMP01. The sequence continues at coordinate 15,285 of JANNJV010000049.1, forward strand.
CGGTCCCGATGGGCACGGTGACGTTCAACAACACGCGACTGGCTCCGGGAGCCGACGTGCTGGCCACGTATCGCCGCATCGAGAAGGAAGTGGAGCTGTGGGGCACGGACCTGTCGATGGATTACGTGCTCACCGACGCGGTGACGTTGACTGGGACGTACGGCTTCGCCAGCAAGGTCGTGTTCGACGACGTGGTCGATCAGCGCAATGCGCCCTTCACACTGAACGCGCCCGGCCACAAGGCGTCGCTTACCGCCCGCCATGCCGGTGCCGTGGGTGGCTGGGGTGGGGAGGTGCGCGGCAGGTACATGGACGGATTCCCCGTGAACTCGGGCGTGTACTCGTCGTACGGCACCTTTGCGAGCCCCAACGTGGGAGATCCGGCATACGGTTATAAGCCGGTGCCCGTGAACATGCTGGTGGACGCGGGCCTCAACTACCGGTTTCTGGTGAACGGCCGGAAGGCGATGTGGGCGCTGACGGTGACCAACGCGCTGAACAACGAGCGCGCGACGTTCGCCGGCGTGCCGGAGATCGGGCGCATGGCCATCACGCGCTTGCAGTACTCGTTCTAGGCGGGCGTACTCACCCTACAACCTTCCAACGTCACCTCGAGTATCGCAGACCGATTGCAGCGCCGCGCGCCATTCCCGGCCTGTCGTACGCTGTATCGTATTTTCTTCCAAGGATGTTCGCGAGCTGGAGATATGCGTCAGTTGCCGGCGTCATCGTCCACGTGGCGGTGGCGCCGAGTAGCGCATAGGGCGCGATGTCCACGCGCGCACCGCGGAACCGGTCGGTCAGCACTGTTTGCTGGCCTACGGCGGAAACACGCATCAGCACCGTTGCCGACGTTGCGACTGGCGCGCTTGCGAACGCGGTAGCCGTGTACGCCGGCCGGAAGGGAAGCTCTCCGCCGTTGGGAAATTGGGCTGCTGGAAGGCCGCCATTGTCCACGATTCGCGTCTTCATCCACGCGGCGGAACCACCGAGCGACCACCGTGCACGGGGAGCGAGTGTTAGTTCCGCCTCGACACCGGCCGCGCGGCTGCGACCCAGATTCCGGTTGATCTGCCTCCCCGTTGTGTCGAAGCTGACGCTGCGGATCAGGTTCTCGAAATCCTGATAGAAATAGGTAACTCCAGCTGTGCCATTCATCCACGGCAAGCGCAGCTCGGTCCCTGCTTCCCAACTTTGACTCGTTTCCGGCTCGAGGTCCGGATTGGCGACGATCACTGGATTGCTGGGAAACTGGTCCTGGATGTTGGGAGCCTTGTAGGCGCGGCTCACCGAGGCGCGGAGCGCAACGCGGTTCGGCACCACGTTCAACACCGCGATCGCGCGGGGAACGATCGCGGCTTCGAGCCCCTCGAACCGCTCGATACGTCCCCCCGCCAGGATCGTGAGACGCTCGCCGATACGCGCGTGTCCTTCGCCAAATCCGGACACGCTTGGACGCGCCATGGAGGTCGACGCCGGGCCAAAGTCGCCGCGCTGCTGATCGGTGAGCGATTCGCGCAGCCACTCGCCGCCATACGACAGCGACGCATCAGTGCGCCGCAGTGGCGTGCCACTGACCGTGCCGACGTACCGCGCCGTGGCGCGCCGGACGACTGCCTCATAGTGATAGTTGAAGTCGAAGACGAAAGAGCTGAACTGCGACTGGTCCAGACCGTCGCGCGTATCCTCGTACGTGAAGTCGCGCCGGAAGTAGGAGACCGAGGCCTGATGCGCCCACCGTGCGGTCGGAGTCCACGCCCCCACCAGTGAGCCGACCACCCGGTCACGAGCCTGGCGCTGGTTGGGATCCAGCGGTGCGCGCGTCGTGCCGGGATTGCGCACCGGGAGCTTGGCATCCACACCGAGAAACCGCCCCACGGTGGTGAGCGTCAACGCATCGCTAGGAACGATGTCGGCTCTGAGCGAGACTTCATTGGCCTGGAGATCGTTTGGCAGTCGGTATTGACCGCGGTCGCGAATGGAGCCCACGCCGAACGAGAAGCGCGCACGCTCGCTGCCGCCCGACGCCAGCGCGCTCGCGCGTGCGCTGCCGCCGTAGGTGGACGTGCGGCCGCCCTCCGCGGTTGCCTCCATGCGGAGCGGCCCTGGGGTGCCCGCGCGCGTGTGCATCTGCACGACGCCGCTCAGGGCCGACGATCCATACAAGGTGCTCTGCGGACCGCGCGCTACTTCCACCCGGTCCACGTTGGTGAGCGTTATCCCCTGGGCGTCGAAGAAGCCGCCGTTCTCGTTGACGGGCACGCCGTCCATCAGGATCTGCGCGAACGTTTCTTCACCGCCGCGCAGGCGGATGATGGTGGGTCCCAGGGGACCATTGGCCTCGTCGATGAAGACGGACGTGGTGTTGCGAATCGCGTCCACGGCCGAACGGGCCGGTTCGGCGCGCAGCGCGCTGGCGTCGAGCACCGTTCGCGAACTTCCCAGCGCATCTGCCGCTGCGGGAGACAATGTGCCGGTGACCGAGATGGGGGGCAGGGGCTGTCGCCGGCGCGAGATGGCCTTGGTCGAATCCGCGGTGACACTGTCCGGCTGTTGCGCCACGGGTGCGACGAGGGGACTGAGCGTCAGAACCACGGTGAAGGCCAGGATCTCGGTGCGGGGCATATATGCGAGGGCGTGGAGAGTGAGAGACTGCGAGGTGAGAGCCGAGTGGGGACAGCCGACTGATGACAGCCGACTGATGACAGCCGACTGATGACAGCCGACTGATGACAGCCGACTGATGACAGCGTACAGCCCGCGGCGTATTCTTGCGCGGTGAACAACCGAATCGACGACGCGGAAGCCAAGGCGGTGGCCGCCGGTGACCTGTCCAAGCAGATCACGGTCGACGTCAAGGGCGAGATCCTCGAGTTGAAAGCGACGATCAATACCATGGTCGACCAGCTCTCGTCCTTCGCCGCCGAAGTGACGCGTGTGGCGCGCGAAGTCGGCACCGAAGGCCGACTCGGCGGCCAGGCCCAGGTGCGCGACGTTTCCGGCACCTGGAAAGACCTGACCGAAAACGTCAACTTCATGGCCGGAAACCTGACCGGCCAGGTGCGCGGCATCGCCAAGGTCGTGACCGCGGTGGCCAATGGCGACCTGAAGCAGAAGCTCACCGTCGAGGCCAAGGGCGAGATCGCCGCGCTGGCCGACACCATCAACAGCACGTCCAGGGCTGCGCCTTCACTCAGGCCGGTGGCGACGCGGA
>JANNJV010000051.1:0-5074 GCA_031395945.1 Gemmatimonadota bacterium
GCGGCGCAGCTGTACGGTGAGCTGAAGAGCTTCTTCCCGCACAACGCGGTCGAGTATTTCATCTCGTACTACGACTACTACCAACCCGAAGCGTACGTCCCCTCGTCGGACACCTACATCGAGAAGGACGCGTCGATCAACGACGATATCGACCGTCTTCGACTGCGTGCCACGTCCTCCCTGATGGAGCGGGAGGATGTCATCATCGTCGCAACGGTCTCGGCGATCTACGGTCTCGGCGACCCGCAACAGTACCGGTCCCAGATGGTCACGATCACCAAGGGGCAGCGCATCCCGCGCGACGAGATCCTGCGGTCCCTGGTGTCGATTCAATATCACCGGAACGACGTTTCGTTCGAACGCGGCACCTTTCGCGTGCGAGGCGATACCGTCGAGATTCTGCCTGCCTATGAGGAGCAGGGCGTGCGTGTCGAGCTCTGGGGCGACGAAGTCGAACGTATCTCGAAGATCAATCCGCTGACTGGCGAGAGCATCGCATCGCTGGATCGCGCGGCGATCTATCCGGCCAAGCACTTCGTGACCCAGCGTCCTACCTTGGAGCGCGCGGTAAAGCTGATTCGCGCCGAGCTCGGAGAACGCCTTCTGATGCTCCGGAACGTCGGAAAGCTGCTCGAAGCGCAGCGCCTGGAGAGCCGCACCAACTTCGACATCGAAATGATGCTCGAAATCGGCACGTGCGCCGGCATCGAGAACTATTCGCGTCATCTCTCCGGTCGCGCCGAGGGTGAGCGCCCCGCCTGCCTGTTCGACTACTTCCCGGAAGACTTCCTGGTCGTGGTGGACGAATCGCACGTATCGCTGCCGCAGATTGGCGGCATGTTCAACGGCGACCGCGCGCGCAAGCTCACTCTTGTCGAATACGGGTTCAGGCTCCCCAGCGCGCTGGACAATCGTCCGCTCATGTTTGACGAGTTCCTCGCGCTCACCCCGCGCGCGCTGTTTGTGTCAGCCACGCCCGGTGACCTGGAACTGCAACTCTCCGAAGGCGTTGTCGTGGAGCAGATCATTCGTCCCACGGGGCTTGTTGACCCCGAGATCGAGGTGCGTCCCGTCCGGGGCCAGGTGGACGACCTGCTCAACGAGGTGAGACTGCGCGAACGGAAAGGGGAGCGCGTCCTGGTTACCACACTCACCAAACGGATGGCAGAAGACCTGACCGACTACCTCCAACAGGTTGGTGTTCGGGTTCGCTACATGCATTCGGACATCGACGCGATCGAGCGCATGGAGATTGTGCGGGGGCTGCGCCTGGGGGAGTTCGACGTCCTGGTCGGTATCAACCTGCTGCGCGAGGGCCTCGACCTTCCCGAAGTATCGCTCGTCGCGATTCTGGATGCCGATCAGGAAGGCTTCCTGCGGAGCGATCGATCGTTGATCCAGACCGTCGGCCGCGCGGCGCGACACATCAGCGGTCGTGCCATTTTCTACGCGGATCGGATGACAGGCTCGATGGAGCGCTGCATTGGCGAAACGGCTCGACGGCGGGAGGTGCAGCTCGCGCACAACCGCGAACACGGCATCAGCCCGCGTTCGGTGCGCAAGAGTATCGACCAAGTGCGGTTCAGTACGCGGGTGGCTGATGCCAGGACGGAGAAGGCTGTAGCCAAGGTCGCAGAGCCGGCGCGCGGCTACGCAGTGATGGATCAGGAGTCCCTGGTTCGGATGCTCGAGGAACAGATGAAGGAGGCCGCCGCGAACATGGACTACGAGTTGGCCGCCACCCTCAGAGATCAGCTGTTCGAGTTGAAAGTCGCCGCCAAATGAGCCAGAGCCACGTCCCGCCGCTCGCTGCGGAAGGGAAGCTCTCCCTTACTGAAGAGCAATTGACTGACTGGGGCACGCGGCTGGGCCGCCAGATCAATCCGCCGTTGGTGGTGACGCTGGACGGCGACCTGGGCGCCGGCAAGACCACGCTCGCGCGCGCGATCTGCGCCGGCTTTGGCGTGCGAGACGAAGTGACGAGTCCGACCTTTTCCCTTGTCCACGTCTACGACGCGCCAAAGGCGCCCGTCTATCACGTGGACTTGTACCGTTTGGAAGGACCCCGTGAGCTGCAGAACATTGGATGGGACGACCTCATCCAGGCTGACGCGCTACTGCTGATCGAGTGGCCGGGCCGGGCAGGCAACCTGCTCCCAAGCGGGCGCCTCCCCATCGAATTGCGCCACGTGGAAAACGCCCCCGACCGCCGGGTGCTCTATGCCGGTGGGCATGTCGGGTATCAGTCGGTTGCCGAATGATCACCTTGGCTCTCGACGCCTCGACATACCGAGGCACCGTCGCGGTCCTGGACGATCAGCGTCTGCTGGTCGAGACTTCGGCGCCGATGCGCGGCAAGGACGCAGAGATGCTCATGCCGGCCGTTGAAAAGGCGCTGCGGGACGCCGGGAGCAGCGTGAAGTCGGTGCAGCGCGTGGTCTGTGGAGGCGGGCCTGGCAGCTTCACGAGCCTGCGGATCGCGGCTTCGATAGCCAAGGGCATCGCTGTCGGCCGTGCGGTACCCTTGTTCGCCGTGTCGTCTCTCGCACTCATCGTTGCCGGAAACGTCTCTGACGGGCCACGCGGCCCAAGGCGCTACCTGGCGGCGCTGGACGCCATGCGCGGCGAGAGTTACGTCGCTGAGTTCGAGCATGAAGCAGGTGTAGTTCGGCCTGTCGGTGACATGCGGCTCGTTTCCAGTGCAGGGGTGGCAGCGGAGTGTGCGGTCAGCGGCGCGCGTGCCGTGGGACCGGAGTTGCCGGAACAGTGGCAGCCGCACGCTCGCGGCTTGGTGCTGTTGTTGGACACAGTCGTATCCCACGGCCCCGTCAACTTGGCAGGCTGGGAGCCGGTTTATGGCCGCATGGCGGAGGCTCAGGCGAAATGGGAAGCAGCGCACGGCCGGACGCTCCCGAGCTGACAGGCGTCGTCCTCAGGACGGCAACAGCCGACGACCTGGCCGAGGTTACGGGTCTTGAGGAGGCCTGTTACTCGGATCCATGGCCGAAGACCGCGTTTGCATCACTTCCGGAGAACGCGCGGGTGTTTTTCAGTGTTGCGCGATCCGATGTCGGCGGACAAGTCGCTGGTTATGTTGTCGCGTGGTACGTGTTGGATGAAGGCGAACTCGCCAATCTTGCCGTGGCCCCCGCACTTCGCAGGCAGGGAATTGGCCGAATCCTGCTGGACGCGATGTTGGCCGACGCCTCGGCGCGCGGCACTTCACATGTATTTCTGGAGGTGCGGGAGACCAACGTTGCTGCAAGGAAACTCTACCTGGCGCGTGGTTTTGAGGAGATTGGCCGTCGAAAGAGTTATTATCGTACCCCGGTGGAAGACGCCCTGATTCTGCGACGCACGCTCAAGCCATAGTTCATCCGGTTTGTTCTTGAGTGCAACGGAAATCATTGCGACGAAATAGTTTGGTTGTGTACACCTCGAGTAGTTTCAATAGGATGAAGGCGAGCAACGAACATTCTCGCCAGGAGGCAAAGTGAGCCGGAGCTTGAACAAGGTGACGCTGATTGGAAATCTCGGCAGCGATCCCGAAGTGCGGTCGACGACTGGTGGCAACCGCGTCGCAACCTTCTCCCTCGCGACCAGCCGCGCGTGGAACGACGCGAGCGGTGCGAAACAAGAGAAAACCGAGTGGCACCGCTGCGTGGTGTGGAATTCCAAGGTGTCTACGCTCGCTGATATCGTCGAGCGGTATGTAAAGAAGGGCGACAAGCTGTATGTGGAGGGTCGCATCGAGTATCGCCAATGGCAGGACAAGGATGGTCAGACCAAGTACTCCACGGAGATCAACGTCCGTGAGCTGATCATGCTCGGCTCCGGCCGTGGCAGCTCGGAGGGCGGGGGCGAGGGTGGCGCTCGGGCATCACGCGCACCGGCGGCGGCCAAGGCCAAGGCGGGCGCTGGGACCGGGACTGCCGGTGGAGACGACTTCGAGGAGTTCCCTGGAGCGCTTCAGGACGAAGACGACGACCTGCCGTTCTGACCCCAGAAATCGCGTCTTTGCTGGGCTGAAAGGCGCTTCGCGGGGTCAGCGGGACACGAAGTTTGGGCCCGGTAACGCCGGGCCCGTTTCCATTTGGTGACGGCGGTCGTCCAATCGGTTGCAATGCGCACTCTTAACCGTTGCACCATGCTCGCGCTGGCTGCCGGTCTAACGGCGGCGCAGTCGCTCGACGCCCAGGACCAAGAACAGCCGCGCACACATACTGTCGTGCGCGGAGACAACCTGTGGGATCTGTCCCAGAAATACTTGGGGAACCCCTTCCTGTGGCCGGAGATCTACCGGTTGAATCGGGATGTCGTTGAGGATCCGCACTGGATCTATCCAGGCGAAATCCTTCGGCTCCCCGGTGATGTCACGACCGTTGTCGCGGAAGCGCCGCCGGGGCAGCCGCCCGGGCAACAGCCGCCCGCGCAGGAACCCTCGGCGCAGCTTCCCGTAGACCCCACTGCTCCCACTGTGTTCGGGCGCAGAGCTGCGGCAGCCACCACAATTCCGGCAAGTCTGGTGGATCAGATCGGCGTCATCGGTACGATTACGGCTCCGACGGTTCGGGCTGGTGAAGTGATCGTCGCCCCGTACGTGGATCGCGAGGGAGGCCCTCGGGGTTTCGGACGGATTCTCAAGTCTGGAGACATCGCGGGCGTTGCCGAAGCGTCTGACCGGTTCCGGTTCCAGGCGTATGACAGAATATTCATCGCGCCGCCGGTGGGGTATGTCGCACCGGAAGGCGAGCGGTATTTGGCTTTCAAGCTCGGCCCCGTACTCGAAGATCAGGGCCAGATCATCATCCCTACCGGCATCGTCGAAGTGACGCGAGCGCCCCGCGGGGACGTCGCGGCCGTCGCCAAGGTGGTCCGCGCGTTCAATGAGTTGAGCGCGACCGACCGCCTCATTCCGCTCGACACCGCAGGCGTCTCCACGACGGTGCGGCCGAGTCGCGTCATTGACGGACCGTCCACGACGATCCGTTGGATCTACGGTGAGCCTGTGCTTGCGAGCCTGCAGAACTTTGTGGTCCTTGCGGTCTCATCACAGAACGGCGTTCGGATGGGC
>JANNJV010000059.1:0-1852 GCA_031395945.1 Gemmatimonadota bacterium
GTAGTTCTTGCGCCGGAACGCTTCCTTGGCCTTGTTCTTCAGGTCGGTTCGAGTGGGCGCACATTCTTCATCGTCAGATCTATGACGTCCTTGCCGACGAACGGTTGAGCGAGGCGCAGAAGGACGCGGAGGTGGCTCGACTCGTGTTGTACTACAAGACACGGCCCGATCTGGCGTTCAGCTCAAAGCCCAAGTCCATGGCTCTGATGCAGGAGCAGCCGTACTCGCTGGCCTTCCGCAAGAACTATCCGAAGTTCAACGGCTTGATTTGGGCGTATCACTGGCTCCAGGTGGGTCTGTACGAACCGCTTCTCGTCAATCGCACGACGGAGACGCGCCAGTCCGGCGTTCGCGCCACCGTCGCGCGATTCTGGCAGATGCTGGACAGCGTTCCGTCGAACATGCCCCATCTCATGCCGATGACGCCCGCGGTCGCGCCCACATTCACCGAGCGTTTCTCGGAGGCGGCGATCATCTTCGACAACCTGCACTCCATGCACGACGTGGTGAGCGACATTCTCGCAAACCCTTCGGTGCCAAGAAACCGCAAGCGCGCCGAGATCCTGCGCGCCGCGCGCCGCTATCGCGATGACACCTCGAATGTGCTGACACCGGAAGCGTGGCGCACGATGGCGTCGCACATGGGGATCGAGAACATGGGCGGGCCTTCGGTTGGATTCCTCCCCGCGCTGCCCACGCCCACGGTCACGTACGGGGCGGTGATGACCCACGACGAGCGCACCGGCGCGATGACGGGATTCAGCTACGGAGCTGCAACCGGAGGGGGCGGCCAGCACGCGGGTATGCAGCACGGCGGCGCGGCGGCGCCGAACGACAGTGCGAAGAAGACGGCGGCGGTCGACCCCCACGCGGGGCATGCAATGCCGGCCGCGGGGGCTGACTCCACCGCGAAAGCCAGCATGCCGGCGATGCAAGCCGATCGCATGATGGAGATGCACATGCGCATGATGGCGGACCCGGTCATTCGCTCGCGCATGATGGCGGACACCGCGCTGCATCGCATGATGATGGAGATGATGAGCGCCATGCCTGCGGAGCATCGCGCAGAGATGCAGCGCATGATGGACGCTCCCGCTCGTGTCCCGAGACCCGCCGCGGCAGCGCCGGCTCGCACAAGCCCCAAGCCGGCGACGAACCAAGCGACCAAGCAATCGACGCAGCAACCGACAAAACAGGCGACGAAACAAGCAACCAAGCAGCCGACAAAGACAGCGCCTGCCACAAAGGCAAAGACCGCCGATCCGCACGCGGGGCATAAGCCACCATCATGATCCGGCGATCGCTACTGGCCGTGCTGTTGTCGGCGGCGCTTGCGATACCATCGGGCGCGCTCGCGCACGAGGGACTTCAGCGCTCGGTGCCGTCGAAAGACGCGCACCTGAGCGCGGCCCCGCGATCGTTGCGGCTGACCTTCACCAGTGCGCCGAAGCTTGCGTTTGTTCGCCTCCAGCTCCTCGCGCCTGGCGATAGCGGCGTGGCGTTGAGCGCCCTGCGCCTCGACTCTGTACGCACCGTCGTTTCCGACATCGTGGGACCGCTGGTCGCCGGAACGTATACGGTCGCCTGGCAGATAGTTGGTGCGGACGGCCATCCGGTGCGCGGACGTTTCACCTTTACGATCGCTCCAGGCGCCACTGGACTGGGAGTGTCGCATGCGACGCATGCGGGCGACACATCTATGCGTACCGTACCTGACGCTCCCGCCGCCCATCACGACGCGGCGACCATGCCCAGCGGTCCTGGGTTCGACGCAGAGTCGCCGGCGTACGTCGCGGTGCGTTGGGCGACGTTCACGGCAGTGCTTGCAATATTGGGCGTGGTTGCGTTTCGC
>JANNJV010000065.1:0-2973 GCA_031395945.1 Gemmatimonadota bacterium
AACGCCGAAAGCAGATCCGCCGAATGGATGTTGTCGCGCACCTGCTTCGCCTTGTAGCCGAACACCGTGTACTCGCGCCCTGTCACCGCGCACTTGGCCAGATAGGCCAGAAAACCGTGCAGCATGGTGCCCGAGTGATTGTGTCCCGTGAGACATCCGCCGCGGAAGCACGCCGTCTTCATGCCAAAGTACTTGCCGTATTCCTGAACGAGGACGTCAGCCGCCACCTTGGAAGCGCCGAACAGCGAATGCGTCGTCTGATCGACGCTCATCTGCTCGTCGATTCCGGCGGCATAGGGATGCGCGGGGTCGATCTCCCAGCGCGTCTCCTGTTCGATGAGCGGCAAACGGTTGGGCGTGTCCCCGTAGACCTTGTTGGTGGACGTGAAGATGAACGGCGCGTCGGGAGCGAACTTCCGCGCGCCCTCGAGCATCACAAGCGTGCCGTTGGCATTGACACTGAAATCCGTGAGCGGTTCCTTCGCGGCCCAGTCGTGCGATGGCTGCGCGGCGGTGTGCACGATGAGCGCGATGTTCTTGCCGTACTTCGAGAGCAGACTGTGGATGGCGCTCTCGTCGCGGATGTCCGCCTCGACGTGCGTGTAGCGCTTGAGTTCGCGCGTCAGCTGGTCGCGCTGCCACTTCGTGCTCGCTTCGGCGCCGAAGAAGTACGCGCGCATGTCGTTGTCCACTCCCACGACGTCGAACCCGCGCGCATGGTAGGAGCGCACGGCTTCAGAACCCACTAGCCCGCAGGATCCCGTGACGACTACGACAGACAATCAGGTCTCCCTTGAGAATGCGGCAGGCATTCTCGACAAAGGTTTGCAGGATCTGTAGATAGAAAAGGATCATACCGATGAGACAACATCAATTGGTCAGTAATCGTAGTGATCACGCTCAATCGGTTGATCCTTGTCACACTGTGTCGTCAATGCCTGAATGCTAAAGTGGGCCTAAATCAGAATGGGTCGGAGTCGCTTTTCGTCCGACACCATCCACTGTTTCAGGTCCGCGAATAGTTGTCGAACCCCGCGCGTCGGACGCCAGCCAAGCAGATCGGTGACCGCCGAATGGTCGGTGAGATAGATGCGGATATCCGACGGATGTGTCTCGGCGACAGAGCTGAATTTGAGCTTGCGACCCGTGATGTCTTCGCACGCCGCTGTCGCCTCGAGCAACGACGCGCTGATGTCGCGGCCGCCGCCCGCGTTGAGCGTGTGACCGCGAACCCGGTCCCAGTTGCTCAGCACTGAAAACACCAGGTCGCGCGCGTCATCGATGTGCACCACATCGCGCACCTGCTTGCCCTTGCCGCCCCAGCCCTTGTACGCCAGCGAGTCCGCCCAGAGATGCCGCGCCATCCACAGCGCGAAAACCCCCTGCTCTACCTTGCCCATCTGGCCGGGCCCGCTGATTACGCCGAAGCGAATCGTGGCGTATTCCAGACCATAGGCGGCCGCGTACTCCTCGAGCATCATCTCGGACGCAAGCTTGGTAGCGCCGTAGAACGTGCGTGAGCCCGCGAGTGGAAACCCCTCGGCGACTCCTTTCTCTGATGCGCCTGCAATTGTCTGCCTGGCGCTCAGTTGATATCGGGTGCTCTCTTCCGTGAACACGAGTTGATTGCAGGTCGCGGTTGGATACACGCGACTCGTGGAGAGAAAGACGACCTTGGCCTTGCGCTGCCGGGCCAGCTCCAGGCAATTGATCGTGCCGCCCAGGTTCGTGTCCAGCACGTAACGGGGTGAGCCGTCGAATCCCGCGAGCACCGAAGGCTCGGCCGAGCATTCGATCAGGTAGTCGATGGTGCGATTGCCCAGAGCTAGATCGTCCGGGTTGCGAATGTCGCCGTGGACGAACTCGATGTCCGCTGCCTTGAGCGCACTGCGACGCAGCTCGCTGCCGGCCCGTTTGAGATTGTCGAGGGCGACCACCGCGGCGCCGGGACAGGCGCGCTTGAGCTCCGTGGCGAGAGCCCCGCCCACGAAACCCGCGCCCCCGGTTACGAGGACAGTTGCCCCGTTCAGGGAGGGTGAAGTGTTAGGCGCCACGCATTCAGCGAATGCCCTCGAACACCTGGCCCAGGTCCACGGACACGGTCTTTCCGATGGTGGGGACGCTCCAGCGAATCACGTCGTGCACGGTCCGCGTCTCACCGGGCGCGAGACAGACGTCCACGCTCTTCGTGGAACGATCCACCAACCATACCTGACGCACGCCCAGGGCGAAGTACGCATCGCGCTTGAAGTCGCGGTCGTACACCTTCGATGAGCGACTCAACACCTCGACCGCCAGCCAGTGTTCGTCGAACTCCCGCCATTTGCCATTCGGATCGAAGCGCGCGGGCAAGACGAGGATGTCTGGCTCGAGCTGTGTGCCCGGCGGCAGCACGATCGCGCCCGGCCCCACCACCCAGGCATGCTCGGGCATTAGCGCGGCAACGAGCGGGAGCTCAATGCGCGTAATGACCAACTGGTGTGACGGATTTGGCGCCGGCGTCACAAGCAACATCCCGTCCAGCAACTCGTAGCGGTTGCCGTCTTCCGGGAAGCGCTCGAGATCTTCCACGGTGTAGCGCGGAACGCTGATCGCCATACCCATACGCTAATCCCCTTGGCGGTATCCTGTCTACTCGGCACTCCACCATGGTGCCGGCGCCGCCTGCGCGCGTGTCATCACTCCGCCGCATCGCACATCCCGCCGACGCGATGGCGCCTGGTCGAAGGCCGTTGGCCAAGCGTCTCGGCTGTGTACTAAACTTCTGCCCCATGGCACAACGCACCATCCTGGTCACGGGCGGCGCCGGGCACGTCGGATCGCACGTCGTCGAACTCCTGGTGGCGAATCCCAAAAACCGCGTGATCTCGCTGGACAACTACTTCAACGGGTCGGTGGAGAACCACATTCCCGGCGCCGAGTACCGCGAGGGACACACCAAGGATATCGAGCGGCTCGTTCCGGAAACCCCCG
>JANNJV010000086.1:0-2186 GCA_031395945.1 Gemmatimonadota bacterium
CAACTGCCAGGCGCACGACTGCAAGAACCTCTTCGTTGCCGACGGCGGTCCATTCGTCTCGCAGGCGGACAAGAATCCCACGTGGACCATTCTCGCCCTCGCGTGGCGAACCGCGGACTACATCGCAGAGCAGCGCAAGGCCGGTGCCCTATGACGCAGATGAACCGGCGCGACGCGCTGAAGGGGTTTGGCGCCGCCTCGCTTGCGGCGTTTCTCGATTTCACGCCACCGCAGCTCGAGCGCGCGCTGGCGGGAATGGCGACGTTTGACGAGGCCGCGGTTTCGGAGCCCACGGCCCAGGGACAACAGCAACCGTATGCGCCGAAGTTCTTCGCCCGCGGCGAATGGCAAACGGTGAGGGTGCTGGTGGACTACATCATTCCGCGCGACGCACGATCCGGTAGCGCCACAGACGCCAAAGTCCCGGAATTCATGGACTTCCTCCTGGCGGACAAGGACGCGAGCGAATCCAGCAGGGTCTCGATGCGCGGTGGCCTCGCATGGCTGAACCTGGAATCGAGACAGCGCTTCAGCCGCGGTTTCGTCGCCGCCTCGGACGCGCAGCGGCGCCAGATTCTCGATGACATCGCGTGGCCTGCGAAAGCCAAACCGGCATTGAGTCAGGGCGTCGCGTTCTTCACGCGCATGCGCGACTTCACTGCGTCGGGCTTCTTCTCGTCACTCATGGGATGGCAGGATCTCCGGTACATCGGCAACGTGTCGAACCCCGGCTGGAACGGATGTCCACCGGCGGCCATGAACAAACTCGGTGTCACGATGGACCTCATGAACGTGCGCCCCGCGAGAAACGGATGAGCGAGAAACGACTCGGGATCGGATTCATCGGCAGCGGATTCAACGCACGTTTTCACATGCAGGGGTTTCGGGCCATTCGCGACGCGGACGTGCTGGGCGTGTGGAGCCCCAACCGCAAGAATGCGGAAAGCGCCGCGGAGTACGCACGCTCGCTCGAGATCGGCAAGGCAAAGGCGTACCGCTCGATCAGCGAAATGGTGGACGATCCGGCCATCGATGCTATCTGGCTCACCGGGCCCAATCATGCCCGCGTCGAGAATGTCGAGGAGATTGTTCAGTCGCTCACGAGCGGGCGCGGAAGCCTCGCCGGTATCGCATGCGAAAAGCCGCTCGCGCGCAATGTTGCCGAGGCGCGGCACATCGCCAAACTCGTGCAAGGGACCGGCATCAAGCACGGGTATCTCGAGAACCAGTTGTTCGCTCCGCACGTCGAGGCTGGCAAGGCGCTCGCGTGGGCTCGCGGCGCCGCCACGACGGGTCGGCCGTACCTGGCGCGCGCTGCGGAGGAACACAGCGGACCCCACATGCCGTGGTTCTGGCGCGGCAATCTCCAGGGCGGCGGTGTCTTGAACGACATGATGTGTCATTCGGCACTCGTCGTTCGGCACTTGCTCACCAGACCCGGCGAGCCGCTGAGCACCGTGACGCCCGTCCGCGTCACCGCCCACATCGCGAGTCTCAAGTGGTCGCGTCCCGAATACGCCAAACAACTGACGAAGACGATGGGTGCGGAGGTGAACTACGCGAAGTCGCCGTCGGAAGACTTTGCGAGCATCACCATAGAGTTCGAGACGAACGACGGCTTCAAGGTTCTGGGCGAGGCCAGTACTTCGTGGAGCTTCGTGGGTGCCGGTCTGCGACTGTCAGCGGAACTCCTGGGTCCGGAGTACTCCATGGCCTGGAATTCCCTGGACTCAGGGCTGAAGCTGTTCTTCAGTCGCGAAGTTCGCGGGAAGGCGGGTGAAGACCTCGTGGAAAAGCAGAACGCGGAGATCGGGTTGATGCCGGTGGTCCCGAATGAAGCGGCGGCCTATGGCTACGAGGCCGAAGACCGCCATTTCGTGCGGGTCTTCCTCGGGAAGGAGCAGCCGCTGCTCACCTGGGACGATGGACTCGAGGTGGTGCAGGTGCTCATGACCGCCTACCAAAGCGCGGAGGAGGGACGCACGCTCGATTTCCCGCCCAAGGGACTCGACAAGTTCGTGCCCGCCGTCGCCTCGGGAACCTGGAAGCCACGGTAACGCAGTTTGTTCGGATGCGCCGTTTGATCGGCGGCTGACTCAGAGTTTCCACCCCGCGCGATACGTGGGCTGCAACCACTCCGGTGGCACGCCGGCCGTGAGGATCTCACCCGTCTCCGGGTTCAGTTC
>JANNJV010000092.1:0-1840 GCA_031395945.1 Gemmatimonadota bacterium
GTGACCGGCGTCCCCTGCTTCGCCAGGAGATAGGCGGCGGTCAGGCCGGCTGGGCCAGCACCGACGATGACGACTCGCTCGCCGGCCCGGAGAGGCGAAACGCGGCGAGCCGGCACCTTGGCTTGTGAAACGCTAGCGGTCATCTGGGAGTCTGCGGTGGCGCACCGGGAGCTTCGTCAACGTCATCGGTACGTCGAGGCCGAGCTTGGAAGGATTCTCGGCCAAGTCGGCTTTCGCAAGAAGCAGGCAGTCTGCCCAGCCATATTCATATTGTTATGCCGCAAGGGTTTGTTGCAGGAATACGCTTCTCGTTCATCACCGATTTCGACGCGCCTGTTGCGACGTCGCAACACCTTGTTGCAGAATGCTGCAAACCCAGCGTCAGGCCTTCGAACTGCAGCCGTAAGGTCTTGTATAGCGACCAGTCGGCTTCGATTATTGGTCACTCGCGCCAATCGGCCACTTTGCCCTTCCCTCCTTCACTTGGCCCCCGATTCCGCCACGGACCCGACAAATGAAGACAGTCATCATGGCGGGCGGTCGAGGCACTCGGCTGGCCGAGGAAACATCCTTGCGCCCGAAGCCGATGGTCGAAATCGGGGGAAAGCCCATCCTGTGGCACGTCATGAACGTGTATGCCGCGCATGGGTTCAGGGAATTCATCGTGGCCTGCGGCTATCGCGGCGAGGTGATCAAGCAGTACTTCAGCGATGTGTTCTTTCATCAATCCGATTGGAGCGTCGACCTCCGATCGGGAGAGCGGACGGTGGTGAACAAGCAGACGCCGGACTGGCGCGTTCATCTCATCGATACGGGCCTCGACACATTGACCGGCGGGCGCCTCCTGCGGCTCCGCTCCATGCTGCACGAAGGCTCCTTCATGGTCACCTATGGTGACGGCGTCGGCGACGTGGATATTGGCGCGCTCGTCGATTTTCATCGCCGGCATGGCAAGATTGCGACGGTAACGGCTGTGCGACCGCCGGCTCGTTTTGGCGCCATGGAGCTCGAAGGCGACGCGGTCGCACGTTTCTCGGAGAAGCCGCAGACCACGGAAGGGTGGATCAATGGCGGGTTTTTCGTTTTCGAGCCCGCGGTGCTCGACTACATCGACGGTGCGGATGTGCCGCTCGAGCGTGCACCGCTGGAGCGGCTGGCGGATGACGACCAATTGATGGCGTTTCGGCATGAGGGGTTCTGGCAGCCCATGGACACGATCCGTGATCGGCAACTGCTCGAGGAACTGTGGGAGAGTGGTGAGGCACCGTGGATGAAGAAGCCTGCATGAGCGAGGGAGTGGCTGCGTGGTACGCAGGCAGGCGCGTTTTCGTGACAGGGCATACGGGCTTCAAGGGGGCGTGGCTGACGGCGTGGCTGCGGAGTGTCGGGGCGGAAGTGACCGGCTTTGCCTTGGCGCCGGACGGCACCCCCAACCTCTTCGATGCGGCGAATGTTGCGCACGGCATAGAGTCCACGATCGCGGACATTCGCGATCTTGCTGCCCTGGAGACCGCACTCGGCACCGGCAGGCCGCAGATCGTATTTCACCTGGCCGCGCAGTCGCTGGTCCGTCGCTCGTACCGCGACCCCGTGGGGACGTACGAGACGAACGTCATGGGCACCGCGCACGTGCTCGACGCCGTGCGTCGCACTCCTTCGGTGCGCGCCGTCGTCATCGTTACGAGTGACAAATGCTATGAGAATCGCGATCTCGACCGCGGATACGTCGAGGAGGATCCCATGGGCGGGCACGACGCCTACAGTTCCAGCAAAGGCTGCGCGGAACTGGTGACCTCCGCATTCCGTCGCTCGTTCTTTCACGAAGGACGCGTGGCAGTTG
>JANNJV010000105.1:0-11452 GCA_031395945.1 Gemmatimonadota bacterium
CGACACCGCTCCGATGACGCTCGAGTTCCTGCCGCCGCACCGCTTCATGCAAACGAATATCGTGGTGCTCCCGCTCGATCCCAACGGCCCAGTGCGCGCATTGCACGAGCGCATCAAGCTGAGCGGCCTGGCGTACGAGCAACCTCGGTTCACCTTCACGCCGCACGTGACCCTGAGCTTTTTTCGGGAACTGTCTGACGCTGAAGTGAAGGAGCTGCTGGCGATCCGGATTCGCGAACCAATCATCGTAGACCGCATCTCGGCGCATCGCACCAACAACATCGTGAACTCCACCAAGCTGCTCGAGCTGCCACTTCAAGGATGATGCGACGCCACTGCACTGTGCGCCCGCAAGCGCTGCTCGTACGGTTGGTAGTGCTGGCGTTCATGCCGCTCGGGTTGCACGCGCAGGCGCCCGCTCCACGCGATTCGGCGTTGCCGGATTCCAGGTTGTTTCACCGCTCCGACCTCTATGTGATGGCCGCCTTTGGCGCCGCGACGGTCGCCCTCTTCCCGTTGGATCGCGAGCTTGCGACTTCGGTGCGCGACCCACAGCTCGTTGCCAACAAGGATCTCAGGCGCGCAGCGACCACAATGAGCTTCCTGGGAAGTCCGGGCCCATTCATCATCGGCGGCGCGATGTACGTGGTTGGCCGGTTTGGGAAGATGCCGCGAATGGCGCACCTCGCGGTTCACGGCACCGAGGCAATTTTCGTCGGCCTTGGCGCGGCGGGTCTCCTGAAAACAACTTTGGGGCGCGCGCGGCCGTATATCACGGGGGACACGAACCCCAACAGCTTCGTCCTGCTGCGCGGATTCAAGAGCGATTCCTACCAGGCATTCCCGTCGGGCCACGCCACCACTGCGTTCGCTGTGGCCGCCGCGGTTACGTCCGAGACGCACGACTGGTGGCCGCGCTCCACCTGGGTTGTCGGCCCAGTGTTGTACGGTGGCGCGACGCTCGTGGGCCTGTCACGCATGTACGAGGACAAGCACTGGGCCAGCGACGTGGTGATGGGAGCTGCGGTTGGCATTTTCGCCGGCCTGAAAACGGTCCGCTTCAATCACACCCGCTCTGGCAATCGCCTCGATCGTTGGTTGCTCGGGAAGGAAACCGCGGGCCTTCACCTACGCCTCAATGCCGCACCGGACGGCTCACTGGTCGTCGGCGCATCCGGTGCCTGGTGACGCTGAATCCATTCCCAAAAGGCGCAGCACCGAGCGCCGAACGCGGCGCCCACCACTCAGCCGCCCAGGACTTCGTTAGCCCAGTGGTAAGCGAGCCTAATCACCGAGCGCTTTGCGAATCGCGGGCTCGAGATCCTGCTTTCCGCCAAGGCCGGTGTACACCACCTTCCCGGCGCGATCGACGATCACAACGTACGACGTGGCGGGCGCGTCGTACGCCCCGCTCGCATTGCCTTGGCGGTCGAACACCTGCGTCCACGCCAGCTCGTGCTTGGCCACGTACGCCTTCACGCGAGCCACAGTCTGGTTCACCGAAACCGCCACGCCCACGAATGCGACCCGAGCGCCGTACTTGGCATGCAGCGCCTTGAGCGTGGGCTCGAGCTCACGACAGTTGCCGCACCAGGTGGCCCAGAATTCCAAAACGACCGGCGTCTTCCCGACGAATTGTGCGAGATTGGCGGCCTTGCCATCGAGCGTCTCGACCTTCGCCGCCGGCGCGATCGTCCCGAGCTCCAGCCCGATGTCCTGTGCCGGGAGCCCAGAGCCAAGAGCACACAGCAGCACGACCGTCAGAAAAGCCTTCATATCAGAAGCTGCCCCATCTTGATGAGATAGTACTCGGCGACGCCAAGCATCACGACCCCGAATCCCCGCTTGATCCACGACATCCAGGCGCCCGATTTCGGCAATCGGGCCAACGCGCCGGCCGACACCCCGACCAGTACCAGCAGCGCGCTCATCCCCACTGAGAAGCTAAAGAGATAGACGAATCCGAGCGCGCCGCTCTGCGTCGTTGTTACCCAGGTGAGCACCGCGGCCATGATCGGTGCGCCGCACGGGGCGGCAACCAATCCGGACACCGCGCCCATCACGAAGGCGCCCGTGAAGCGACCGGCCGTGCCGGCGCGCGACGCGCGTTCCAGCGCCCAGCGAGGAACCGGTACCGGCAATACGTCGAACATGGCGAGCGCGCTGAGCATGAGCAGGTTCGCCATGGCGAAGTACAGCCAGGGATTGGTACTCACTGCGCCGAAAAGCGTTCCGGTCATTCCCGCAATCACGCCCAACACCGAGTACAGCGACGCCAGACCCAGCACATAGGTGAGCGTTAGGAGAAAAGGCCGCCAGCGACGCTTTACTCCTCCTTCCTTAACAGATCCAACCTCCTGACCTCCAACAATGGCGGCCGTGATGGGGATCATGGGATAGATGCATGGGTTAAGACTGGTCAGCACCCCGCCCAGGAAAAGCGCAGGAATGGCGACCAGCGGCTGTGAGAGGTCCGGCTGAACCACAGTGGGGAGTGGACAGTGGGGAGTGGGACACAACTGGAGAGAGCAACGTGAAAACTGGCACAATCGCGCTACTCATGCTGTTTACGGCTGCTTCCGCCAGCCTGCTGGAAGCGCAGCACGCGCATGGCGCTCAGGGCGGCCAGCATCCCGACACGTCACACATGGTGGGCGCGGCGGACGCCGCCATGAGTGGTCCGATGTCGGATGCGGCGAGGAAGCACATGGAGATGTCGCCCACGCGTCGCGCCACTCGGGAGGATTCCTTGAAGGCGCGTGAAGTGGCAGGCCAGCTCCGCGTCGCTCTTGCGAAGTACGCCGATACCGCGGCGGCCGTGGCCGACGGCTACAAGATGTTCATGCCGAACGTGAAGCAGCAGAAGGTCTATCACTTCACGAATTACAAGCGCGCGATACTCGAGGCCGTGCGCTTCGATCCGGAGAAGCCCACCTCCATTCTGTATCAGCGCGGCTCCGATGGCGAACTCAAACTGGTGGGTGCGATGTACACCGCACCGAAGCGCATGCGGACGGGCAAATTGGACGGCCGCATTCCGCTGTCCATCGCGCGGTGGCACAAGCATGTGAATTGGTGCCTGCCACAAAAGGGTGAGAATGAGCGCTGGGTCGAACGCCGAAATGGGCTGCCATTGTTCGGCCCCGAGTCACCCATCGCCACGCGCGGCGAGTGTGATGCCGTGGGCGGACGGTTCCATCCCAGCCTGTTCGGCTGGATGATCCACGCGAACGTGTTCGCCGGCGATGACCTGGAGACCATCTTTGGGCATGATCATTAACGGCGAGTTCTCAGACCTCAGGACCAGATAGGCGTAGAGTTGTTCAGCGATAGGAAGGTGTGAGGCAAGCGCCTCACGCCTTTATGTTTATCAGGAGAACTCTAGACCTATCTGGAATACTCGAAGCCTGAGCCCAGAGAACTTGGCGGTCCTTGGACCTGCCATCTGACAACCGGACTACCAGGATCATGGCCGTTCCATTCATCTACGTAGTGAAAGGGCTCAAGAAAGTTGTTCCCCCTTCCCGCATCATTCTCGACGATATCTGGCTCTCGTTCTATCCGGACGCCAAAATCGGCGTCCTCGGCGCCAACGGCGCGGGCAAGTCCAGCCTGCTGCGCATCATGGCCGGCGTCGACCATGATTTTCAGGGCGAGGCATGGGCCGCCAAGGGAACGCGCATCGGGTTCCTGCCGCAGGAGCCCAGGCTCGACGAATCGCTGGACGTGCGCGGCAACGTGGAGCTCGCAGTGGCGTCACAGCGCAAGCTGCTGGATCGCTTCAACGCGATCTCCGAAAAGTTCGCCGAGCCCATGGACGACACCGCCATGCAGAAGTTGCTGGACGAGCAGGCGAAGGTGCAGGAGCAGATCGATGCGCACGATCTGTGGAACCTGGATAACAAGATCGAGATCGCGATGGATGCCCTGCGCTTGCCGCCAGGCGACGCGGGCGTCAAGAATCTTTCAGGTGGCGAGCGCCGCCGCGTGGCGCTGTGCCGCATTCTGCTCGAAGAGCCGGACATGCTGTTGCTGGATGAGCCCACCAATCACCTGGACGCAGAGAGTGTCGCCTGGCTTGAGCGATTCCTCGCGGACTTCAAGGGCTGCGTCGTGGCCGTGACGCACGATCGCTATTTCCTGGACAACGTCGCCGGTTGGATCCTTGAGCTTGATCGTGGCAAGGGTATTCCGTATGAGGGCAACTATACCGGCTGGCTGGAACAGAAGAAGACGCGCTTGGCCATCGAGGAAAAAACCGAGTCGGCGCGTCAGCGCACGCTGCAGCACGAATTGGATTGGGTGCGCATGTCGCCGCGCGCGCGCCAGGCCAAGAACAAGGCGCGCATCCAGAAGTACGAGGAGCTGGCCAGTGACAACCAGTTCGAGAAAATCGCACAGAACGAGATCCAGATTCCGCCGCCGCCGCGGCTCGGCAACGACGTGGTCATCGCGGATGATCTCAAGAAGGGCTACGGCGACATGCTGCTCATCGACGGCCTTTCGTTCGCGCTGCCGCGCGGCGGCATTGTGGGGATTATTGGACCCAATGGTGCGGGGAAAACCACCCTCTTTCGAATGATCACCGGCAGGGAGAAGGCGGACGGCGGCTCGCTGCGCGTTGGCGATACCGTCCAGCTGGCGTACGTGGACCAGTCACGCGACACGCTGGATCCGAAGAAGACGGCGTGGCAGGAAATTTCCGGTGGCGTCGAGCAGATCATGGTGGGGCGCAAGGAAATCAACTCGCGCGCCTATCTGTCGAGCTTCAATTTCAAGGGGCAAGACCAGCAGAAAAAGGTCGGCGACCTTTCCGGCGGCGAGCGCAATCGCTTGCATCTGGCCAAAACGCTCATGAGCGGCGGTAACGTGCTGCTGCTGGATGAGCCGACCAACGATCTGGACGTGGACACGCTCCGCGCATTGGAAGACGCCGTGATGGACTTTGCAGGCTGCGTGGTGGTCATCTCCCACGACCGCTGGTTCCTGGACCGCATCGCGACGCACATCCTGGCCTTCGAGGGGAACAGCGAGACGGTGTGGCACGAAGGGAACTACCAGTCGTACATCGAGGATCTCAAACGGCGTAAAGGCATCGACGCCGACCAGCCGCACCGGATCGCGTACAAGAAGCTCGTCCGGGCCTGAGATCCGTGCGGGGCCCTGCTCAGCGCGATCGGTACTCGCGCGTCTGGGTCACGACGCGCAAGCCGAGTGAGGTCACGCGGCGCATCGCGTCCACCGTCGCGTCGGCCTCGTCGTCGCTGCGTCCCATGCGCATGAGCGTGTCGTGCGCCATGCTGAGCGCCAGCTCCCGCTCGCCCATGAACGCGCGCTCGACGCCAAGCTCCTCGAGCAGTTTCTGACCCGCTTCACTGTGCGTGCGCGCAGAGATGTGGATTGCAGGGTTGGCGCGACGCGCCTGCTCGATGACGGCGCGCGCGTGATATGGATCGGGAGTGGCGATAACGAGCAGCCGCGCGCGCTCGAGCTGTACGTGATTCAGGATTCCCGGCCGCGCGGCGTCGCCGAACACCGCGCGAATCCCGCTTTTCCACAGGGCCTCGACCATGGTGTGATCCCGCTCCACGACGATGTACGGTACCTCGGCGCGTTCGAGCGCGTCGCCAATACGTCGCCCGACACGTCCATATCCAATCAGCACCACGTGGTTCGACACGCTTGTCGCTTCGGCCCCGCCGGGCAACGCCGGGATGACGTCATCAGGCTGAGTGTCGATCCACGAAGCGAGCCGGGGACGGCGCTGAATCGACTGCGCCAATGGCCCGACGAGGGCGAAGGCCGCCGAGTTCAGCGTGATGCTCAACAGCGCACCGGCCAGGACCAGGCTGGTCGCCTCGGTGGGCAGCAATCCGAGCGTGATTCCAAGCCCCACGAGGATGAAGGAAAACTCGCCAATCTGCGCCATGCTCGCTGAAATCAGCAGCGACGTTCGTACGGGCCGTCGGAACGCGACCATGATCACGAACGCCGCCAGCGACTTCCCGACGACGATCACGAGCAACACCGCGAGGACCTTCAGCGGCTCGCGCACGAGCACGCTCGGATCGAACAGCATTCCGACGGAAACGAAGAACAGCACGGCGAATGCATCCTGGAGCGGAAGCGCGTCGGCTGCTGCCTGATAACTGAGGTCCGACTCCGCGATCACGACGCCGGCGAAGAACGCACCCAGAGCGAACGACACTCCAAACAACGTTGCCGCAATGACGGCGACGCCGAGAGCGACAGCCAGGACCGCGAGCGTGAACAGCTCGCGCGAGCCGGTGCGCGCGACTCGCCCCAGCAGCCAGGGCACCATCCGCCGTCCGCCGAAGTACATGAGCGCGACGAAAGCCGCGACCTTCACCAGCGTGACCGCGAGTTGCACTGCGAGGCCGCCGGCGGGCGATGTCCCGGCCGGTGCCGCGCCTCCAAGTGTCTCCGCCAGCGCCGGAAGCAGTACGAGGACGAGGACCATTGCGAGGTCCTCGACGATGAGGAATCCAATCGCCAGCCGTCCATCCGCGGTGTCGAGGATTCCACGCTCCTCGAGCGCGCGTTGCAGCACCACCGTGCTAGCCACGGACAGTGTCAGCCCGAACACGAGTGCGGCACCCCAATGCCAGCCCCACAGCAGCAGCGCGACAAGGGCTCCGAGGGCCGTAGCGATCGCCATGTGCAAAATCGAGCCGGGCACGGCGACCTGACGCACAGCCAGGAGATCCTCGATGGAAAAATGCAGCCCGATGCCGAACATCAGCAGGATCACGCCGATCTCGGCCAGCTGCGCTGCCAGTCCGGTATCCGCGACGTACCCGGGCGTGAAGGGGCCGATGACGACACCCGCCACGAGATAGCCCACGAGCGGGGGAAGCTTGAGCCGCGTCGCCAGGAGGCCGAACAGGAACGCCAGCCCCAGCCCGGCCGCCAGGATGCCGATGAGCGCGGTGTCGTGTGCCATGCACAAAAAAAGCGGTTGTGGGAACCGGCCGGAACCCCAAGTTTCCTCGCCGTGACACCGCTCCTGGCCATCACGCTCTACATGATGTTGCAGTTCGGGATCGGCGTCTGGGTTTCGCGCCGCATCCGGACGGAGTCCGACTACATCCTGGCGGGGCGGAGTCTCGGCTACACCCTCACGACGTTTTCCATCTTCGCCACCTGGTTCGGCGCGGAAACCATCGTGGGATCGGCGGGTCGGGCGTATCGGGACGGAATGTCATTCGGCTCGGCGGAGCCGTTCGGCTACGGCCTCTGCCTTGTGCTCATGGGCCTGATCTTCGCGGCTCCGCTCTGGCGACGACAGCTCACTACGCTCGCCGACCTCTATCGCCAGCGCTATTCCGTGAGCGCCGAGCGGCTGGCGGCGATGATCCTGATCCCCAGCT
Organism: Gemmatimonadota bacterium; assembly: GCA_031395945.1. Taxonomy (GTDB): domain Bacteria; phylum Gemmatimonadota; class Gemmatimonadetes; order Gemmatimonadales; family Gemmatimonadaceae; genus DASPMP01. The sequence goes on from JANNJV010000105.1 coordinate 7,392, forward strand.
CCATCCTCTGGGCCGCGGCGCAGATTCGTGCGTTCGGCCATGTCATCTCCACGTCGTCCGACGGCATGAGTGGTGAGCTGGCCATCGGTATTGCTGCAGGATTCACCATCCTGTACTCGGCGTTCGGCGGAATGCTGGTGGATGCGATCACCGACGTGATCCAGGGCGGCCTGCTGGCCATCGGGCTGGTGATCGTCTTTGTGGCCATCCTGCCTCACGCCGGCGGTGTCGCCGAGTTGGGGCGCGTGATCGCCGACCCCGCGCGAGTCCACGCCATTCCGGCTGGGGAAAGCGCGCTCGCCATCGCCGAGCGCTGGGCCATTCCCATCGGCGGCTCGGTCATCGCCACCGAGCTGGTTGGCCGGATTTTCGCCGCACGCTCCGTGGTTGTGGCGCGGCGCTCCTCATTCATTGCCGCCGCGATGTACATCGCCATTGGCATCATCCCGTTGATGATCGGACTGCTCGGCCCCCAGCTCGCGCCGGGAATCGCGGACGAAGAGCAACTGCTGCCGTACGTCGCGCGGAACCTGCTTCCCACCGCGATCTACGCCGTCTTTGCTGGGGCGCTGATCTCGGCGATTCTCTCGACGGTGGACAGCACCCTCCTCGTGTCGTCGGCGCTGCTGTCGCACAACCTCATTGTGCCCACGCTGAAGATCACGGACGAACGAACCAAAGTGCGCGTGGCTCGCGCGGGCGTCGTCGCGTTCGGGGTCATTGCCTACGTGCTGGCGCTGCACGCTACAGGCGTGTTCGCTCTCGTGGAGCAGGCATCCGCGTTCGGAAGCGCCGGCACACTGGTCACGGTCTGCTTCGGTCTCTTCTCCACGTGGGGCGGGTCACGCGCCGCCATTGCCACGCTGGTCACGGGACTGGCAAGCTACCTGGCCGCCGTCACGGCGGGCGCGGACACCCCGTTTCTCATCTCGCTGGCGTTTTCCCTGGTGAGTTACGTGACCGTCGCGGCGGCGACGGATCGCTAGCGCTTCTTTCGGCTCTTCCGTTCGATCCGAGTGTGGACAACAGGATTTGCTTTGCCACACACGACGCTCATGCCTGATTGCGCGCGACATCACTGGCACATAACGGTATCGAACGGCGCCGAAGCCTTCCTCCGCGCTCGGCACGCGCAACAGCATCACGCCATCACCCGAACCGAAAGCGTGCGCGACAAAAAAACTAACCGGTGTTCAGCTCGAACAATTCGGTTTCTTTTCTGGATTGCGCGAAAATCCGCGCGTTCGCATTATCATCGTGCGATTCGATCTCACGGTTTTGATCGGAACGTGATCGAACGATGAGACCACGAGAGTGAATCATCGAGCGATCTCTCATCGGGAGTTTGACCCTGATGGGACGGCTGCGGAGTCGCTGGTCGCAGCTAGTAGCTCCACTCGAGAAAAAAAACTGAACGGAGCGCTTGGGTCGTAACCGTGCGACTCGAGTAAAGGGAAGTCAGTCGGGCCGCGCACGACGTGGCGTCAAACCGACGATTGAATCCCGCCAGCGGTGATGGGCCCCCTAGGATCTGCGTGCAGAATCTAGGGGGCTCTTCATTTTTGTCCGCGCGCAGGCCGTGGTTCGTGCAGCCGCCCGCGAGACCGCGACCGAGCCTACCGGCCAGCTCCCTTCGCGATGCCCCGCAGGACTTGATTGGCGATCTCCCGATCCTCGGCAGAGACGATGTCCTGTCCCTGTGCCAGGCGGTACGAGGCGAGCACTTCGTCGCACAGCTCGCGAAGCCGGCCCCGGGTCCTCCGTTCGGTGCGTTGGCGCCGAGGCATCTGAGGAAGCCGCGTCCCGAAATCCACTATCGAAGCAGACATGGTCGTGTAAGGCGAATGGTTGAGTCGCTACCCTGAGTCCTGCCGACTCCGCCTAAAGCACGGACTGGGCCATTCTTTACGCGCGCTCGGCCTGGGGGAACGGGTTCCGGTCGCGTGGCGGACGGATCGGTATGGGCGCCGCGCCTGCTGGATCCGCGTGACGGTCATCCACTCCCAGCACGCGCGCGATGGACAGACGCAGCGCGATGGGCCCGCCTGGGAGCGCGAAATACGGCCTTCGAAGGGCGGCCGCCTCGGACGCGAGTTCGTTTTCACTCGCGATGCTCGACACCAGCAGAATTCGGGCGCCAACCTCATCCGCCGCGCGCATGGACGCCTTCACGAGGCCGCGCGTCGCCGCCGTATCGATCAGAACGATGTCGGGGCGCAGGCGCCGGATGGATGTCCCTGCCGCGGAATCGCCAGAGTCGTGAAGCGCTTGGTAACCAGCGTAGGTCACGAGTTCGGTGAGCAGCGATTCGATGCTGGGGTCGGTCACGATCAGTAGGGCGCGAGCAACGCGTCGTTCCGATTCGTTTCGCTGGACTGCCACGTCAACACCCCGACTGAGAGACTACCACATCACCTGAAGCACTGTACGGGAGGGCACGTTATGTGCCGCCCTTGCCGAACTTTAGGCCCTTTACGCCTGCGCCGTCGCCGTTGTGGGCCAGCGACATCTGGCCCACGGAAAGGGTGAGTGCTGTCAGCGGGCTAATGGCGTGTTTTCCATTCAGGAGCCGGTCGTACGTGCTTCGAATGGTGTCGTAGCATCTGCACGATACCGAGTGCAAAATTTCGCGGTCGAGGATCGTCACCCGTCCGCGCGAATAGGAGATGGCACCGGCGGAACGCAGCTCTTCCGCCGCGATCGTGACGCTCGATCGTCGCACGCCGAGCATTTGCGCCATCAACAGATGCGTAAGCTCGAACTCATCGTCCGGCACGCGATCGTGTGTCGCAAGCAACCACCGCGCGCAACGCTGCACGACTGAATGTTTGCTGTTGCACCCCGAGGTCTGCGAAGCGAACGTGAACAGCGCCTGAGAGAAGTGGTGAAGCGCCGACCGCAGCTCGGGGACGTCCGCCAGTGCGAGGTCGAACGCAGTGCGGCGCATCACGCGCGCGTCGCCGGGTACCTGAACCACCACCTGCTCGGCGGCGACGTCCACCCCGTGGAAGGCGTTGAGCGGTGACATGCCTTCGTGGCCGATCACCGCCGTCTCCACGCCGGAGCCGTCCACCATGATGCTGAGCACGGACAGGACAGCGGTCACCGGGAAGTAGATCTCGCCGATCGGTTGCTCGGCATCGGCGATCACTCGACCGGCGGGCAGGCTCCGTAATTCCGTGTTCTCGAGAATGCGCTCGCGATCGAACGCGGGCAAGCCCGCGAGAATTGAATTCCCAGCCGCGCAAATGAGTTTTTGGTGCACAACTGCTCCCGAGTCTTTCCAACGACCGAAGGAGCACGCGACGACATCCCGCGGAACTACAGCACTACAGAATGAAGTATGTGGTGCTCGAGAAGTGTGCGCTTGGAAACATTCGCAATTCTGTGCGGCGGCGTACCCCCAGAATGCGGTACTTTGACGTCCGCCGCTGGCCCAGAGACCCAAAACCGGTTCATTTCTGCCAATGGAGCAAACGCGAGTGGAGGTTAAGCACCCCGATTGGGTACATGAGGTGGTGGACTACAAGCGCCCCCTGGTCGGTGACGAACGCATGCGCCTGGCGATCAGACTGGCTCGCGAGAACGTGGACCGCTCCACCGGGGGGCCGTTCGGTGCGATCATCGTAGAACGAGAAAGTGGCAAGCTGGTCGGTGTCGGCATGAACAGCGTGGTGCGACTCAACAACTGCACGCTGCACGGCGAGATGGTGGCGTTCATGATGGCGCAGCATCGTGTGGGATCGTTCACGCTTGGCGCGCCGGGCATGCCCGCTCATGAACTGGTGACGTCATGCGAGCCGTGCGCGATGTGCCTGGGTGCCACGCTCTGGAGTGGCGTCAAGCGCATCGTGTGCGGCGCCACTCGCGAGGATGCTTCACAACTGAATTTCGAAGAGGGTCCCGTGTTTCCGCCCCATCATCGCCTGGGTGCCGCCCTTGGCAACCGCGCCGAGCGACTTCTCCAGGATCGTGGTAAGGCCACCGGCCTTGTTTCCCGGCGAGGGATTGTTGTTCATCTCGCCGCCGAGTTTGGTGGTGTAGTCCTCCCACCAGTGGAT
>JANNJV010000141.1:0-3959 GCA_031395945.1 Gemmatimonadota bacterium
GGCGCCAGCATCAACACCGTGACTAAGAGCGGCACGAACGATTTTCGTGGCGCCGCCTACACCTATGTGCGCAACGACGCGATGGTGGGCAATCAGGTGAGCGGGCAGAAGGTGATTGCAAACCCCAGCCTGCGCTACAACCAGACCGGCGTGTCGTTCAGCGGACCGATCATGCGCGACAAGCTGTTCTTCTTCATCAACGGCGAAATCGAGCGCACCGAAGATCCTGGATCGAACTTCGTCGCGGCGCGCCCCGGCGTGAGCGGCTTTGGCGTATCACGCGTGACGGCGGCGCAGATGGACGCCATCAGCGCGCGACTGCAGACGTACGGGTACAGTCCCGGTCCGTACGAGGGCTACACCAACCAGACCAACAACGACAAGTTGCTGGCCAAGCTGGATTGGAACGTGAACAGCGCCAGCACGTTCACGCTGCGCTACAACTATCTGGATGCGCACCGCGACCTGCCGCCGCACCCGTTCGTGCTGAGCTTCGCCAATACCGGACGCGGGCCGAACTCCAGCAGTCTGCCGTTCCGGAACGCCGGATATCAGATCAACAACCAGCTGCACTCGGTGGCGGCCGAGTTGAACAGTCGCTCGAGCCGGTTCGCCAACCGCGCGTTCCTGAGCTACAGCCGGTTCCGTGATTTCCGCAATCCGTTCAGCGCACCCTTCCCGACCCTCGAGATCGGTGAGGGCGGCGTGACGTACACCACAGCCGGGCACGAACCGTTCTCGATCCACAACATCCTGGACCAGGACGTCCTGCAGCTCACCGACAACGTGAGCTTCTTCCGCGGAAACCACACATTCACGCTGGGCGCCAACTTCGAGCGGTTCTCGTTCTTCAATTCGTTCAACATCTTCCGCCACGGCGTGTTCTTCCTGCCGGCCACGATTCCTCCGGGAAGCACGTTCAATTCGCTGGCCGAGTTCTTCACGCTGACGGACCCCAACGACCCCAACCGGAAGGACCTGAACGCGATGGTGGGTTCGGGACCGTTCAAGGGCGAGGAGATCGACGTGGGGCAATTCTCGCTCTATCTGCAGGACGAGATGTTCGCCACGCCGCGTCTGACCCTGACGTACGGCGTACGGGTGGACTTTCCGATGTACTTCACCAACCCGATCGCCAATCCATTTTCGACCGGACTGAACGCCACCGACGAGAACGGCAACCCGGAAACGGTGGACCAGGCGAGCCTGCCGGGCGCCACGCCGATGTTCTCGCCACGAGTGGGTTTCAACTGGGACGTACGTGGCGATCAGACCATGCGGCTGCGCGGCGGCACAGGCCTCTTCACTGGGCGCGTGCCTTTCGTCTGGGTTGGCAACGTCATCTCCAACCCCGGCTTCAATCCCAATCTGACGCCTGGAGCGGGTGCGCCGTTGCGTCCCACGCGCAAGGAGTCGGTGTTACAGCAGTCGTTCGACCTGAACGCCATGGATCCCGACTTCAAGTGGCCACAAACGTGGACCACGAATCTCGCGCTGGAAAAAGCGCTCCCGTGGACGACGCGCGGAACGCTCGAGGTGCTGTACGCCAAGGACTTGAGCAACGTCTTCATGCGCAACGCCGACCTGGTCGCGCCGGTGCGCACGCTCGCGGATGGACGTCCGTATTACGGCGGGTTCGGCGCCAATGAGCGCAACCCCGACGGTGGCGCCGGCATCTACGTCATTGACAACACCGACAAGGGACACTCGTTCAACGTCACCGCGCAGCTGCGCAAGGCCATCGGCGAGAGCAGCGCGGGGCTGGGGTACAGCTTTACGAACGCGAAGAACACGCTGAAGTCCACCGAGATCGCCAGCGTGCTGTGGCAGAACCAGCCGGTGCAAGGCAACCCCAATCGGCCGGAGCTGAGCTGGTCGGAGTTCGGGCAGCGGCATCGCATCGTGGGCGACGCAGCGTACGTGAAGCGCTGGAACGAACGATACCGCACGACGTTCGGCGTGTTCATGGAGATGGCCGAGGGGAACCGCTTCGCCGGCGCCGGCGGCAACCGGTATTCGTTCATCTATTCGGGCGACGTTAATGGCGACGGCGCCGGCGGCAACGACCTGATCTACATCCCGCGCACGTCGTCCGAAATCCGCTTCGAGGCGTACACTCCCCTCGGCGCTACGACGCCGCTGTCAACGGCTGAACAGTGGACCCGCTTCGACGCACTCATCGCGCAGGACGAATACCTCAGCGAGCATCGCGGCGAGATCGCGGAACGCTTTGGGCTCGTGAATCCCTGGTACAGCAATCTCGATCTCCGCGTCCAGCAGGACATCTCGCTTTCACGGGCGGCGCGCACGCATTCGTTCCAGGTGAGTCTGGACGTCATGAACCTGGCGAACCTGGTGAACTCCAGCTGGGGGGTGCGGCAAATTGCCGATCCGTCGGCCACGTCGCCGTTGCGTCTGGTGCGCTACGATCCCGACGGCGTGGCGGTGTTCAACTTCACCGGCCCGACCAAGACCTTCATCGACGATCCGGATATTCTCTCACGCTGGCGGGCGCAGCTGGGGGTGAAATATTTCTTCCAGTAGAAAGAAGAGGTTGGCTGGGGCACGTTCCGTGCTGGTTCATGCCCCTATGGCAGGCCCCCCGTCAGCAGCGTACCAGGTCCGCAGCGAATGTCCACTCGCGGGCGCGCTCGCTGACAAGTTGCGCGAGTCGAAGGCTGATCTGGTGCTCCATTGGCTCACTCGCATCAGCGAGCGGATGTCGATCCACCCCAATCGGGTGTTCCCAACCGACGATCTGCTCGATCACGTCCCCATTCTGATCGACGGAATTGCGGCGTATCTGGAAGACCCCGCCGCCGTGGTAGGCACGGATACGCCCGTTGTCGGCAAGGCGATGGAGTTGGGCAGGCTCCGGTACACGCAGGGCTTCGACGCGCATGAGATTCTCAAAGAATACGAGATCCTGGGCGGCATCCTGTTCACGTATCTGGCGCACGCATCCGATCAGATGACGGAGCCGTGCGAGAAGAGCGAGCTACTGGTCTGCGGGCATCGGCTGTTCAGCGCGATTGCGGTCATCCAGGCGGCGACGACTACCCAGTATTTGCGGCTGGCGGACGAGCGCGTGGCAGAACGTGAAGCCCGCCTGCGCGCATTCAACCACACCATCTCCCACGAGATCAAGAACCAGGTCGGCGCCATTCTGGGCGCGGGAGAGATCCTGGAGACCATCACGGATTTGTCTGACGACAAGCGCTCGGAGTTCCAGCAGCTCATCCTGCGACGCGCGCGCGCGATGAAGGACACGCTGGAAAATCTGTTGTCCCTTGGCCGCACCGAGCAGGACGCGCGGCAGCACCGGCACATCACGCTTGTCCAGGCGGTCAAGGAGGCACGGCGGGGAGTGCGGGAGGCCGCGCAGGATGCCGGCGTGAAGGTGCATCTCGATCCGAATATCCCGGACGTTGAAGTGAACGCGGCGGTGGTGGAGCTGTCGCTCACGAACTATCTCACGAACACAATCAAGTACGCAAACACGGACCGCGCGGATCGCCGCGTGGACATCTCGGCGACGATCGAGCAGGGTGAAGCCGGAACCGAGATTGTGGTGCGTGTGCACGACAACGGGCTGGGCGTTCCCGACGACAAGCGCGCTCGCCTGTTCGAGCGCTTTTACCGCGCCCATGAGACGATCAGTGGCGCGGAGGGTACGGGCTTGGGGTTGAGCATCGTGCGTGATACGGTGGAGTCGATCGGCGGCCGCGCCTGGGCCGAGTTTCCGGAGCGGGGCTCCGTATTCGCGTTCGCACTCCCGGCGCGCAGGGAGCCCCGTTCGGACAGACGCGAGAGCGAGCCACCTACACTCGCAAGTCCATAGCGGGGTGTGAGTCTCGAGTGTTGCGAGCCGCCTGGTTCTCGTTGTCAGACGCTCAGTAATCCAGATAGCTGAACAGGTGTGGAGTTGCTCATGCGCGCTGAAGAACTATCTGGCCGCC
>JANNJV010000454.1:0-1994 GCA_031395945.1 Gemmatimonadota bacterium
CTTGTAGCAGGTTGGGCAGGCTCGATGGATTCGCGTACCAATCCCCTCCGCCATCGTACTGCAGACGCGCGACCGTGAGACGCATCGCCGGGGGGGCGGGCGCGGCCCCCGTGACCATCACGATCGCGCCGCACATCGCCAGCAGCACCGTCAACGCGCGGTGTCTATGCATCGGTGCCGCGTGCAATGCGGTACGCGAGATTTCGCGAAGTCCCGCGATTGGTCAATTCCGCGGCGACGTCCCGCACGCTCAGCCCGCGCGCGCGGAGTAGGCGTGCCTCGTCGTGCAACGCGTTCTCGTCCGGCGCCGCGAGCGGCGCACCGGCGACTAGTATCACGACTTCTCCTCGAGGCGGGGTTTCCATGTAATACGCGCTCAATGACTCGAGCGTTCCGCGCCGCAGTTCCTCGAACTGCTTTGTCAGCTCCCGCGCCACCACCGCGGTCCGATCTCCCGCCCTGTCAGCCAACTCTCGCAACGAATCGGCCACCCTGCCAGGCGCTTCGTACAGTACGGCCGTATACGGGGACGAAGCGACCTCGTCGAGGAGCGCGGTGCGCTCCTTTCCCTTCCTGGGAAGAAAACCAAAGTACGTGAACCGGTCGGCCGGCAGGCCCGATGCCACCAATGCTGCGAGCAGCGCCGAGGCTCCCGGTACAGGAACTACCGTGATTCCTGCCGCGATCGCCGCATGCACCAGCCGTTCGCCGGGATCGGACAGCAACGGGGTGCCGGCGTCACTGATCAGCGCGATGTCTTCGCCCGTTTGAAGCCGTTCCACGATGCGCGGTGTCGCCTTGGCCTCATTGTGCTCGTGATACGACGCCATCGGCGTCTTGATGCCGTAGCGAGCGAGCAATGGCCGGGAGTGCCGCGTGTCTTCGGCCAGGACGAGCTGCGCGGCCGACAGCACCTCGACTGCCCTGAAAGAAAAATCCCCCATGTTGCCGATGGGGGTGCTGACCACGAAGAGTGTCCCGGTGCCATCGGTCGTCACATGATCTTCCAGGGCATCTGGTCATAGAATCCCGCCGACTGGAACATGTGGCGACGCTCCCAGGTGAGCTCCTTGAGCAGCGCTGCCGGTGGCGCTGTCTCGTGATCGGCTGCCGCCCAAATCAGCTCCGACAGCCACTTCGCCACGGCGGCCGTGATCTTGTTGGTGTCCGAGATCGGTTCACGCATCGGCTTCTTCCCGACGCAGAAGCTCTCGAGCTCGGGATGGGCCTTGAGCAGGTTTTGCCGTGCCTGCTCCGCGATCGCCGGAGCGCTCTCACGTCCACCGGCCACGAGTCGCTGAACGACCGCGTTGCTCAACTCGCGGTACGCCTGGATGAGTGCCGGCGGTGCCTGCACGGGGAGCTCGCCAAGGGATGGCCAGCGCCGGAATTTGCCCTGCTCCACGTTGCTGCCCGGCGCGAAGAGCTTTGCCACCCGGTCCACGATCGACCCCGCCGCGGAGAACGAAAGAAACGCGCGCTCCACCGCGCCGGCGCGAAAGGCCAGGTAGTTCACCGACCCCTCCGCCACGATCTCCACCACGCCGTCGAACATGATGGACATCAGGAACGGGAATAACGCCGCGGGGTCGGTGACCTGCAGCTCTTGGGGCCACGGGTCCGGCGCGCTGGTTTGCGCCAGGAACATCGACGCCAGCTGCTCGTCCTCGGCCTCATTGAAGCAGATCTCGCCGTACTCCGGCTCCGGCGGAATGCGCTCGAGGGCCGAGCTGATGGCGACGGAGCGCCAACCCTTCGCATCCATGACGGTGGAGTTCACCACTTCGCCATGCTGGAGATACAGGACCAGGAACTCCTCGGGCAGCCACACCGCGACGTACCCGGACAGCCGGGCAGACCGGTCGCGCTTCGCGTCGGTCAACAGGTTGCGGAGGTGTACGTACGCGAGCCGCGTGCGAGGAAGCATCACTCGCGAATGCGGAAAGCGCAGTCCCGCGACAATGGCAGGCATTACGCGGGCAATATTGGAGGGG
>JANNJV010000153.1:0-2443 GCA_031395945.1 Gemmatimonadota bacterium
CTGGTGGTCCTGGACACCATGCGGCTGATGCTGCAGCTGAGAATGTGGGACCAGGGGCACGCGGACGCGCAGGTGGACACGTCGATCACGGTGGATCCCGTCGCGCGGCGCGCCACCGTGGTGTTGCGCGTGGACCCGAACTGGGTGACCACGATTGGCACGATCACGGTGAGTGGCAACAACGAAGTGAACGTCCGCACCATTCAGAATTCGATTCTGCTGCGCTCCGGACGGTTGTTCAAATACAACGATCTCACGGAGAGCCAGCGCAATCTGTACGAGTCGAACCTGTTCCGGATGGCGTTGTTCACCGTGGCGCCGCGCCCGGACAGTGTGAAGAACATCAGCATCGATGTGCGCGAGACAAAGATGCAGGAAGCCCGCACCGCTGGCGGATTCAACAACATCGATTTCGTCCAGTTCGACGGCCGCTACACGAACTACAACACCTTCGGCGGCGCGCGCAGGTTTGACATCACTGGGGCGATCGGCAATATCGGCGCTGGCGGCCTGGCGGGGCGCGGGATTTTCCGGAAGCCAAGGGACGAGTTTTTCGAGGGCGGTAGTTTCACCTCGCCCACGTGGCAGGTGAGCACGGAGCTAAAGCAGCCTGCGTGGCTGCGGAAGCCGGAGAACGCGATCTCCGTCGGTGGTTTCGCCCACCGGCGCGCAGCCCCCGCGGTGTACATCGATCGCGGGTACGGCGGACAGCTGGCGTTTACGCGTACGCTCGCCCCGCGAGCGAGCGCCAGCACTGCGTACCGATTCGAGATCACGCGTGTGGAGGCGAACGACGTCTATTTCTGCGTCAATTATGGCGTCTGCGATGTGCCCACCATCGAGTCGCTTCGATTGCATCAACGGCTATCGCCGCTGCAACTCAGCGCGACCGTCGACCGCAGCGACGTCCCGTTTTCGCCGACCAAGGGGTACATCGCGCGCGTGGACCTGGAGCATGCGTCCAGCGCGACGGTGTCGAACTACCGGTTCAACCGGCTGTTCGCCGAGGGTTCGGTGTATACGCACTTCCGTTATCCCAGCCGCGATCCACGGGCGCAAGTGCTGGCAGGGCATCTCCGGCTGGGGTTCGTGCAGCCGTTGGCGAACGGCTCGTCCAACATTGCGGTACTGCACCCGCGCAGCCGGTTCTATGCGGGAGGGTCGCAGTCGGTGCGCGGCTACGACGAGAACCAGCTGGGCCCCCGCATTCTCACCATTCCTCCTGCGCAACTGGATAACATCGGATGCAACACCAGCAGCGCGGCGACGATCCAGACGTGTGACCCGAATTCGGATTCCCTGGAGAACCGTGACTTCACGCCGCGTCCCGTGGGTGGAAAGTCACTGATCGAGGCGAGCATCGAGTATCGCATGCCCTTCTCGCGAAAGATGGAGTGGGCGGTGTTCCTCGACGGTGCATACGTCGGGGGCAGCGAGCTGAAAAGTTTGACGGACAGCGCGCAGCTCGTCAGCGGCGCGTACGGCATTACGCCAGGTGTCGGCTTTCGCTACAGATCCCCGGTCGGGCCGATTCGAATCGACCTGGGTTACAACCCGAAGCAGAGCGACGACCTGTTCGTGGTGACATCGGTGCCAGACTCCACCACCGGCCAGCCGAAGCTCGAACAGTTGCCGTTGACGCGTCGGTACTCGAGCGGGGGCAACGCAAGGGGCTTCTGGGGTCTCTTCAATCGCGTGGTCCTGCACCTCAGCATCGGACAGGCATTCTGATGACGGCGCCCGAACAGACGAACGTTCAGCCGCGCGCGCCGCGCAGGGAGGCGGTGAAGATCCTTCAGATCACCGCGGTGTTCGTCGCGGCACTCGTGGCGCTCGCGTTCGTGGCTGTCCTGGTCCTGAGCCACACCGATTGGGGGCGTGAGCGGGTGCGCCGATTCGCCATGAATCAGCTCCAGGGCATCCTCCACGGGCAAGTCACCATCGGGCGGATCTCCGGCAACCTGCTCAATGGCGCCACCATCGAGAACTTCGCCGTCCGCGACAGCGCGGGGCAGCCGTTCTTCGCCGCGGAACGCGTGAGCGCGCGCTACAGCGTGCTGGAGCTGCTGACCCGAAGGATCGATCTGCGTTCTGTGACACTGGTTCGCCCGATCATTCTGCTGGACCGGCCGCCCGGTGGAAAATGGAACTATCAGCGGATTTTCCCTTCGTCGGATACGACCAAGTCGCGCGCGGTGCGCAGCAAAGGGTTTCCGTGGATCGTGCTGCATGACCTGACCCTGATCGACGGGCGCATGGTGATGCGCACGCCATGGCGGCCGGATTCCACGCTGTCCCGCGCGGCACAGGATTCATCGATTCAGAAGGCGCTCGGCGGCGGCAAGCGCATCATGGTCATTCGCTCCGGCAAGGGATTTCAAAAGGTCATCGAGCTGAAGGACCTGTCGGCCCGCGCGCCGCTACTGCGCATTGCACAGCCGGG
>JANNJV010000165.1:0-2815 GCA_031395945.1 Gemmatimonadota bacterium
GCGACGCTCCTGCGAGAAAAAGCCGATATTGAACACGCCCAGCAGGTAGAGGCCAAGGACGATGACGAGCACGCCGCCCACGCGGCCCACCCACTCGCGATTGTAGCCGAGCATTCGCCCCACCGTGGTCGCGGTGGCGCCAAGCGCCAGGAATATCAGGGTGAATCCCAGCACGAAGAGCAGCGAGTGCACCAGCGCAATGCGACGCGACCGCTGCACGTCCTCGAGGCTCAGGCCCGTCACGAAGGTGACGTAGCTGGGAATCAGGGGCAGCACGCATGGCGACAGAAAGCTCAGGAGTCCGGCGGCAAAACTGATCGCGACGCCGACGGATGCCGTGTCAGATTGCATGCTGAGTGGCAGGCGTGACGTGATGCATGGCGCGAGCGGTCGGGCTCCTGCTAGTCACCAAGGGCGCGCTCGATCGCATTGGTGAGTGACGTGTCGGCCGGCTGGATCGGACCGGTCTTCCGCCAGCGCAACACACCCTGCCGATCGATGAGAAACGTGGCCGGCACGCCGATAATCAGGAATTGCGTCGACACGCGCTCGCCGGGGTCGCGCCAGACCGGGTAGGTCATCTCGAACTCCTTCATGAACGCGCGGATACCGGCGTCGTTTCCGTCGGCGTCAACGCTCACTCCGATGAGCTCCAGGCCTCTTCCAGCGTACTGCATGTGCAGCTCGCGCAACTCCGGGATCTCCTCGCGGCACGGATGACACCACGTGGCCCACACATTGAGGAGCACCACTTTGCCGCGATACGTAGCCAGCGAGACGGAATCGCCCCTGAGCGAGGTCGCGTAATACGCCGGCGCGGGCAGTCCAACTTCGATCCGTGCTGGTCCGCCCTCCCCGCCCTGCCCCGCACAGGCGGCGAGGATGGGGACGAGGAACGCCAGTGATGTCTTCACGGGATATCGGCGAGCTCCAGACGCGACACGCGCACCTGCGATGGCTTGCCCGGCATGGTCCAGGCGAACACGGCGTGTTTGTCCGCGATGGCCATGCGAGGGAATCCGCTCGCACGCGCCGCCGAAGAAGTCGCGATTGTGACGGGGAGCGAAAGCGTCCCGTCGCGACGCACCCTGCGCGCGCGAACCGCGGCAACGTCACCGCCGACACGTTCCACCCAGCTCACCAGCGCGCTGCCGTCCGGAAGCAGCGCGACGTCCACACGACCGGCTGGCGTGCCACCGTCGATCCGTACGGGCGAGTCGAACGTTTCGCCGGCGTTGCGTGAGAACGCCAGCTTCACGCGCGCGCTGTCGTTCGCCGCGGTGAACCATGCGACGGCGACATCGTTGCGGTCCGCGGCGATAGCGGGCCCGTTCACCGGGCACGCGGCGATCTTCCAGCCGTCCCGATGGATGGGCGCCGGCGTGGTCCAGCGACGTACGGCACGAGGCGCCACGTCGACGCGCCGGATCACGTAGATGTCGCGAATCTCGTCGGGCGAGCGGTCCCGATACACGATGATCGGACCAGCCGACGTCATCGCGACTGACGTCTGACAACAATCGCACACGCGCTCGTCGATGATCACCTCGCCTGAAGCCACGCGGCCGTCGGGATGGAAGCTGGCGCTCGCCAGCACCATCTCGTTGGCGGGACTGTGTCCTTCCTTGCTGTACTTCCGGCCGTCGAGCCAGACGGCGCCGAGCGCCTTCCCATCGCGCCACAGTGAAACGAAGCCGTGTTCGGTGTGCGACGTGTCCGTGTGCGGCCGGATCGGAGCGCCCCATGTGCGCCCGCCGTCCGCAGACATCGACACGCGCACTCCGTACGCATAGGTCGCCGAGCCAGTGCGCTGCAGCCAATGCGCTGCCATGCGCCCCTGGCTCAAGACCTCGATCGAAGGGAAATCCGCCCAATTGACGAAGAAATCGCGCCCGGTCCGGATGGTTCGCGGCGCCGACCAGCCGCCCCGGTCGGCCACAGCGAACTTGAATGCGAAGGACGAATCCACTGGCTCAAGCCAACTCATGTACACCTTGCCATCCGGTCCCACCGCCAGGCTCGGTTCACCGCTTCCGGGCCCGGCGGGGCTGGCCAGGCTGTCCGGACCCAATCCTGGCGCGAGCGAGTTGGCTCGGACCACTCTGCCCGCGAACGTTGCACTGGCGAGCAACGCGGCCCCGCCGATGGCAATCGGTAAGAATCGTCGTCTCATTCGTCGTAATGTATGAAGCCCCTGCAAGTCGTGCCTGCAGGCGCGGACCCCGTACCTGCCATTCCAGTACGTACATAAAGAAGAGCGCTGGCTCAGCCGCCAGTCGTAAACACATCGTTGGCGACCGGGGCTGTTTCGCGGGATGATCCAGTAACCGGCATCGTCCCAACAGGTGCAGCCACAACGGGTTGCCTTCGAACAGATCAGTCGTCAAAGGTACTTGCAGGGGTGTGGCCTCTCACCTGGACCACAAGCTTCTGCTACGCCGCATATCCTCCCTCTCTGGCGGCGCGGACTGATCGAATTGGCGGGCAAAACAATGGTACTTGCAGGCGTCGGTCGGATTCAGGGGCGACGAAGCCGAATCCCTGATCTGCCTTGCAGTTACACGTATCGATCGCAGGTTAGCCGGTGAGTCCACGGCGGCCCGCGGTAAACATTTGGCGACAAATCCGGCGCTATGCCGGGGGATTCGTCGCCTTCGGTGCCCTCGCCGTTGCTGGCAAGGCGTGCTCCGATCTGACCGCTCCAACCGGGGTGAATACGGTCTCGGTCCAGTTCCAAATGGACCCCGCCAGGCCGGACAGCCTTTTCCTGATCGTCGGCGACTCCGTGAGGCCCGTGGTGACCGTCCTGCTGGGC
>JANNJV010000175.1:0-7144 GCA_031395945.1 Gemmatimonadota bacterium
GAGGAGCACGTCGTTGCCGGCGACGACAGCCAGTTTCACAACCTCCGCGAGTCCCGGTGAGTTGATGGTGCCATAGACGCCGGTTACCGAGGTCTCCTGACCGGTGGGACGAACGCGTGCAAGCACACCATTCATGTCCAGGGCGTCGGTGATGAGCAAGCCCTTGAAGCCGAGGTCACCGCGCAAAAAACCGCTCATGACAGTCGGCGACAGCGTCGCCGGGAGCGGGCTAGTGTCCAGCGCGGGAATAACGCCGTGAAATGTCATGATCCCGGCGACGCCAGCGGCGATGGCGCTCCGGAAAGGGGGTAGCTCGACGCTGTCCAGGCGGGCGCGGCTGGCGTTCACCTCGGTGATGGACAAATGCGAGTTCTGATCAGTATCGCCGTGCCCCGGAAAATGTTTCCCGGTGGCGAGCATCCCATGCTCCTGGAGCCCTCGAATCAGCGATGCACCGAGGGCCGCAACAAGGGTAGGGTCTTCCGCGAACGACCGAGGACCAATGACCGGATTGTTGGGGTTGTTGTTGACATCGAGCACCGGCGCGAACGCCATGTGCACTCCGACAGCGCGTCCCTCGAGCGCAGTGATCCTTCCCTGCTCGTACGCGAGCGCCGTATCGTGAGTGGCCCCCAAGGCCATCTGGCGCGGGAAATACGTGGCGCCGCCCAGGTTGATCGCATTCGGAAGGAAGTAGCCCCCGCTTGTACGGAACCCCGCGCCCGCTTCGTAGTCAGCGCCAATGAGAAGCGGAACGACGCTCAGCCGCTGCATGGTGTTGAGCTTGGCGGCAGTCTCGATGGGCGACCCGATAGACATCACGAATCCGCCGACACGCTCGGTGCTGATCAGCGAGACAACGCGCTCCCACGCGGATGACGCATTGGGAGTGAAATCGCCGAAAACCTGCGGCCACACGAGTTGCGCAGCACGGTCTCTGGGGCTGAGCGTGGCCAACACCGAATCGACCCAGGAAGTCGCTGCCCGTGTGGGGGTCGCGATGCCCGCGCCGCTATGCGCCGACGCGGACGCGCACGCAGCGATACCGAAGGCTAGCGCGGCGATCGTGGTGCGACCGCTACCAGGTGATAGAGCCTTTTTTCGTGGTATCCACATCCTCGGAGGCGCCCGTTCCAAACAGGAAAGACTGCATGTTCTTTGTCAGGAAGCTCCGCGCCTGCGGATCCATGACGTTGAGGCCGTAGTGGTTGATCAACATCGTCTGCTGACGCAGCCATTGTGCCCAGCAGTCCTGGCAGATCTCAGCGACGATCCGTGCGCCGATGGCTCCGGGGAACGGAGCGCGCTCGAATCCAGCGCGGGTCTCGCCGCACCGAACACACGTTACATCCGCCACGAGAGGGAGCGGGAATGAGGAGCTGGCTTACGAGCGAGCGTATTCGACCTTCGCAAGTCGGACGAACTGCAACAACCGGATGTACAGCCAACCGATGTCGAACTCATACCACTTTGCCTTGAACTTGGCCGACTTCGGATCAGCGTGGTGGTTGTTGTGCAGCTCCTCGCCGCCGAGCCAGATGGCGATGGGTGTGATGTTCCGGCTCTCGTCCTTCACTTCAAAGTTGCGATATCCAAGCGCGTGTCCGACGCCATTGATGATGCCGGCGGCCCAAAATGGAATCCAGAGCATCTGGATCCCCCAGACGATTGGCCCGACGAAGAATCCGAACAGATACGCGTCGATGACCAACATGACGAGAATACCGACAAAATTCAGCCGATCGAGAACATGGCGCTCGATCCAATCGTTTGGTGTTCCCTTGCCGTACTTCTCAAGCATACCAGGCTGGCGAACGGCCTTTCGATAATAGAAGGCGCCCTTGAGGATGATATTGCGAAGCCCTTCCATCAGCGGGCTATGCGGATCACCCTCGCGATCCGCGAACGCATGGTGCTTGCGATGGCACGCGACCCACTCCTTGGTAACAATTGCCGTGGTCAGCCATAGCCAGATTCGCATGGGGAACGCGGCGAGCGCATGGATCTGCACGCCGCGATGCGTCTGGTTGCGATGCAGGAACAGCGTGACGCAGACATTGGTGATGTGTCCGGCGATGACCACGAATAACACCGGCATCCACCACTTTGATGCCAGCGCTCCGAATTCCAGCATGAGACGGTCGTCCTTGCGAAGTGAACAGCGTAATCTAACGGAGCCGAAATAGTCGGGCCACCGATTCACAGATAAGACCGCTCAGCGCGCAGAGTGTCACTTTGCGCAAGGTGTTTACCGGACACGCGGACTCGGCGACAGCTTTGCCTGGCGTTCAGTGGGAGGTTAGCGTCCCACAATGCCCAAGCGCGCAAATCCGTCGAGTCTGCCATCGGCTACTCCGACCCTGCGCACCACAGCGAGCGCGACGGGCACGCAGCGATTCGCGGATCGCTGGAAGGCAGAGTTCGTCCCGGATTTTTTCCGACAGATGCGAAATGGATTGCATGTCTCGTCGGTGGCGCTCGGCACGTATCTCGGCGACAGCGACGAGGACACTGATGCGCTGTATCGCGAGGCCGCGCGATACGCGTTCGCGCATGGCGTCAACCTGATCGACACAGCGATCAACTATCGGTGTCAGCGCTCCGAACGAGTCATCGGCTCGGTGTTGCAAGAGCTCATCAGCTCAGGTGATTTGCGGCGTGACGAAGTGGTGTTGTGCACAAAGGCCGGGTACATCCCACTGGATGGCACGCCGCCCGCCTCGCGCGAGGAATACGACGCGTACGTTCGGCGCGAGTACTTCGATACCGGTGTGCTGCGCCCGGAAGACGTTGTAGGGGGCGGGCATTCCCTGTCGCCGACATTTCTGATGGATCAGCTCCATCGCAGCATGCGGAATCTGGGTGTCCAGGGCATCGACTACTTCTACGTGCACAATCCCGAGCAGCAGCTGTCGGTGGTGACTCCGCAAGAGTTGTTCGTGCGTCTTCGGGCCGCATTCGAGACTCTCGAGCTTTGCGTGTCACGCGGGGAGATCGGCGCGTATGGTTGCGCGACGTGGAATGGATTGAGACTTCCGGCGGGGAGTCATGGGCACCTGTCCCTCTACGAATTGGCCGCAGCGGCCACACAGGTTGCCGGAAGCGATCACCATTTTCGCATCGTGCAGCTTCCGATCAATTTGACGATGTCGGAAGCTGTCAGAGTGTCGACGCAGCGCGATGCACGGGGCAGGCTTGTTCACGTAATCGACGCCGCGGCGGAATTGGGAATCGATCTCGTCGTGAGCGCACCCTTACTCCAGGGGCAGCTCACACACGATCTTCCGCAGCAGGTGCGAGAGTTGTTCGGCGGATCCACGGACGCCCAACGCGCCCTGGCTTTCGTAAGAACTCTCCCGTCCGTGGTTGCCGCAGCCGTTGGCATGAAGAGTCGCAGTCATGTGGAGGAGAACCTGGCGTCGCTTCGCGTTGCGTAGCTCGCAGGTCGACGATCGACCAGCAGAGGACACGTCGTCTTTGCGCTAACGCCATAATCCACAACCGCTTGCCCGTGCCGAGCGTGGGCCGGCGGCGGGCTGGTTCAGCAGCGTTAGACCCGCTCGGTTGATGCCCCACCACGGTCTCGCGCGTCAAACTCACGACAGACTCGGCACAAGCACGATCTCGGGGGACACGAATCCTCGCGACCGCTCGTCGACGTCTTTACGCATGCAACCGACATCTGGAGTGGCGATGAGGAAGGTCCGATCCAACAAACGCGGGTTTACGCTGGTCGAAACCGTCGTGACCGTCGGCATCATCGCCGCGCTTGCAGCGGTGGTGTATCCCGCTGTCGTCAAGCAGTTCGATACCGCGGATCCCGCGCGGGTCGCCGAGGATCTGGGAAACATTCGCACTGGAATGGAAGCGTTCGGCGTCAACGTGCGTCCGCAACTGCCCGCCGATATCGAGGATTTGAGCAACCGCCCGATCATCATCGCGGGAACGCTGGATTCAACGTCTACGGGGGCGGTGTTCTCGAGCACGGAGCAAAGCAGCTGGCTCGGACCGTATGTCTCCGTCGCCGCGTTGGCGACTCTGGCCCAGACGGACACGGCGGTAGTTACCGGGTTCGGCGCCAGAGTCATGAACCGGTTGAACAACTATGACCTGACCGGCGGCGCGTTCGTGGGCGGAGACACCGTCGCGCTTGGAGACCCCGCCGCGGACTTCGTGGTGGTGAGGCTCGTGGGGATGAGCGGAGCCGCGTTCAATGCGACCAATCTCCTGCTCGATGGCCCCACCGAAGACGACGCGACGAAACGGCGATCCGCCGGCCGGTTCCGCTGTCCCGCCGCGGCGTATCTCGACAACAACCCCTGCGCCAACGCGTACTTTCTCGCCGTGCCGACGCGATAACGCGTTGGCAGAGCGTTGCTCGGGATGACGATGCTCAAGGCGCGGCGCTTCCGCGATGGAAGGCGACGTCGCTCAGGGGCATTCACGCTGATCGAAGTCATTGTGGCGCTTGCGGTCATCTTGATCCTCGCCGCAGTCGCACTTCCACAGGTCAGCGGCTTCCTGGATCAGAAAAAAGTCGAAGCCGCCGCGACACAGCTCGCCCAGGTTCGCGACGCGCTATACAGGGTAGGCGCAGGCAACACCGCGTTTTTTCAGACCGTAGGGGCAAATGCGCGACGGCTCAGTCAATTGACCATCCCTCTGATCAACGGTGATTTGAATAGCTGCGGTGGCACCTTCAATGGCGGTCAGCGGAACAACTGGGACAACGGCGGTCCCTTCCTGAACTTCGGCATCAGTGCGACGACTGGGATGGCGACACCGATCGGCCTAGCGGATGACCTGCTCACAAGAACGCCGGCGGGTGGTGGTGGCGCGAGCGGTACCCTGCGGATCACCTGGACCAACACCGTGACGTTGGATGACGCGACGAATCTCGACGTGTACGTCGACGGAGTCGCCGGTTGGAACGTGGGGACGGTGCAGTGGACGCCCCAGCTGGGGACCAACGGAGTGGTCACGTTGCATTACTTCGTGCTCATCGACGGCACATGCTAGTTCTGTCAGCATGCCGTCGCGGCGGCATGACCCTCATCGAGGTATTGATTGCTCTCGCGATCATTGCATTGCTGACGGCGGTAGTGATGCCGACGGTGGCGGGCCAGTTGAGGGACGGCCAATCGACGGCACTGGCGAACCAATTGGTGAACCTGCGAGACGCAATCTCGAACTATCGCCAGAATGTCGGTGCGTTCCCCATCGCGCTGACGCAGCTCACGACTCAACCGGCGAATGGCGAGTTCGACTCGTGTAACGTGATTCTCTCTGCGGCAGAGCGGGCAGCGTGGCGGGGACCCTATATCAACCAGAACATCGTCGGCAACATGCCGGTGGGTGATGCGACAGTCAGTACCACACTCACGCGCGTGACCGTCGCTGGCCAGGCGGGCCTTCTGCGGATCCAGGCAACCGGAGTCGACAACGACATTGCGCTGAGCCTGGAGGAGCGCTTCGACGGGAACAACAATCTCACGACAGGAACGGTCCTCTGGGTCGCAGCACTCAATGGCACCCTGACGTTCCAGATACCGGTGCGTGGCTGTTGAGGCGGTTGCGGACTCGTTTTTCGGGACCTTTCCCGGTGTAATTCGTCACTTAAGGAGACCAACTGCCACCAAGGCCAATGCTGACCGGATCGCGTCGACGGATGGGAAAGGGACAATTCCGCGGCTTTACACTCGCGGAAATCCTCGTCGCACTCGCGCTCATGGCCCTGTTGGCCGCTGTCCTCCTGCCGACCGTTGCCGGCCAGATCATGAAAGGGGACGCTGGGCGAGTGATCCAGGATCTCGAGGCTGTGCGCTCGGGTTCCGAGCAGTTTCTCACCGACATTCGTCGCTATCCCGGGCGATACAGCGACCTCTCGAGCGTGATCACGGCGACAAAAACGGACATTCTGGGGAACACGTACACAGGTGGCATGGTGAGTAAATGGAAGGGCCCCTATGTCACCAAGGACACGCTGAACTCAAGCATCGAGACCGGGTTCAGTGCACGCATCAACAACGCTTTCGCGCGCTTCACGCACACCAACGCCGTTCAGTATCTGACCGTGGTAGTCACGGGCATTGCCGGAACGGATTTCGATAAGATCGACGAGCAGGTTGATGGCCCCTCGGTATCACCGGCCGGCCGCACGACGGGCCTTCTGCAGTGGAACAGTACAGGCGGCATCGACTCGCTGAAGTACTACGCCACGCCCATTCAGTAGCCAGATTGTCGGACGATTCGACCCTTCACGTTCAGGAGATTTGTATGTTGAGACATCGCTCGCGCCGTACAGGCTTCACATTGCCGGAAGTGCTTGTGACGGTGGCGATCGTCGCGATTCTTGCCGCGATCGTGGTTCCCACGGTCACGAATCAGATCAGCAAGGGCGACGATTCGAACCTGGCGACGAACGTCTCGAGCCTGCGCACTGGTATGACGGCATTCGTGTCCGATGTCCGAAAATTCCCCAGCCGGCTGCAGCATCTCCTGACGCTGCCAATCGCAACGGACGATGACATCACGGGTGGCGACTATGGCACGGCGGCGGTGAATCGCTGGCGCGGACCGTATCAGTCAGGCAGCCTGCAGGCAGCGGGCGTGAACGCCACGGACAGCACCTTGATGGCGCTTGCCTATGCGCTCGACTCCCTGTCCGATACGTCGTTCACGGCAGCCGGCAACGGCTACGTCGGCGTAACGTTCGGCGGTGTTTCCAGCGCTGCTTCCGCGCTGCACATCGATTCCCTCATCGACGGGGGCACGGGTCAGAATGCCGGCAACCTGAGATGGGCCGGCGTCGCTCCCGCCGTCACGAACAACAGGCTGACACTGCTGTTGATGGGTCGCTGAGGATCGCAGGTGTGACAAGGGCCGCGAGCATACGCTCGCGGCCCTTTGTCTTTTCGGCTACGCCACTATGGTCGATGACGCGTCTCTACGATCCAGTTCGCCATCTCCAGGCTGACGCCAAACCGGGACGCGATGACCTCCGCGCTGGCAGCAAACAACGCCGACGCACGTACGCTGCTGATTTGGCTGGCGCAGGAAGCCGGGGTGAGTATCGTCGTTTCCCCAGACGTAACCGCGCGTGTGAGCGTGAACTTCAGCGACGTCCCCGCGGGCGATGCCATGC
>JANNJV010000181.1:0-2822 GCA_031395945.1 Gemmatimonadota bacterium
TTGCCATCGACGACGACGTGGTGATCGATGCGGCCGTGGACGGCAACGACGCGCGCTGGATCAATCATTCGTGCGATCCGAACTGCGACGCGGTCATCGACGACAATCGCATCTGGATCGAAGCGGTGCGCGACATCGTGGTCGGTGAAGAACTGGCGTACGATTATGCCTACGAGCTGGAGGAGCGGCACACGCCGGCGGCCAAGCGGCGCTTCCCGTGCAATTGTGGCGCGGCGAATTGCCGTCGGACCCTGCTGATCAGGAAGCGGAAGTAGCTCAGGACAATACCGGTTCCGCATCCTGGCTGGCGGACTCCATCTGCCTGATGACCATTCTATAGTAGTCCCCCCGCGATTCCATGAGCTGCTCGTGGGTGCCACGCTCCGTTACGCGCCCGTCTTCCATGAGGAGAATCATGTCCGCTCGCCGGATGGTGGAGAGGCGATGCGCGATCACGAACGTCGTGCGTCCCGCCAGGAGCGACGCCATGGACGACTGGATGAGTTGCTCGCTTTCCGTGTCCAGGTTGCTGGTGGCTTCGTCGAGAATCAGGATCTGCGGTGACGCAAGGATGGCGCGGGCGATGGCGAGCCGCTGGCGCTGGCCGCCCGACAGCTTCACTCCGCGCTCGCCGATGAAGGTCTCGTACTGCTCGGGAAGCCTCACGATGAACTCGTGGGCGTTGGCGCGGCGGGCCGCGTCCTCCACCTCGGCATCGGTGGCGTCGTGTCGGCCGTACGCGATGTTGTCTCGGACGGATCCGTCGAACAGAAACACCTCCTGCTGAACGATGGCAAGCAGGCTGCGGTAGCTGCGCAGCTTGAAGTCACGCAGGTCCATGCCGTTCAGGAGCAGGCGCCCGAGGGTAGGATCATGGAATCTCGCGACCAGATCGGTGACGGTGGTCTTCCCCGCCCCGCTGCGTCCCACCAGCGCCACCACTGACCCACCCGGAACGACGACGTTGAAATCGCGCACCACCGGATGGCCTTCACGATACGCGAACTCGACGCGCTCGAAGCGGAGATCGCGCACGACGCGGGGCGCCTCCACGGCGTCTGGTCTATCCGGTTTGTCGTCCTCCATGCCCAGCACCTCGAAGACGCGCTCCATGGCCGCCAGCGAACGTTGCAGCTCGGAAAACGAGTTCACGATGTTCCAGACAGGGTTGAGGAGCAGAAACGTGTACCACTGGAATGCCATGATGTCGCCGATGGAGGCCTCACCCTTGAGGTTGAGATACCCGCCGTACCAGACGATGACCACGTTCACGGCCGCCAGCAGCAGTCCCCACGACGTCCAGAGCACCAGCTCGCGCCGATGCGCGAACAGTTCCTTTCGCAGCACTGAGTGGCGCCCCAGCATGTAGTCCAGCAGCTCGCGCGCCTCTCCGCGAAAGGCGCGCACCACGCGGATACCGGAGAAGGCCTCGCCCACACGTCCGTCCACCTCCTCTACGTCTTTCCGCACCGCACGATAGATGGGACGGATACGCCGCGCGAAGATGAAGCTCATCAGCATGACGCCCGGGATGATGGCCAGCGCGGTGAGCGCCAGGCGCCAGTTGAGGGTCATGAGCACGACCACGGCGATGATCAGCCGGATGATCGAGAGCGCCGGCGACACCACGGCCATCTGCAGCAGCCCCGTGGTGGTATCCACGTCACCCGTGAGCCGGGAGATGATACCGCCCGTCTTCATCTCCCACACCTTCGGCAGTGGCAGGTGTAAGAGCCGGTCGAACAGTGCCCTGCGGAGCGCCAGCATGACGCCGACGTTCAGCAAACGCTGGCGATAGTCCTTGAGCACGCCGATCAGGTTTGAAAGAACGACGACCGAGAGAAATACCGCGCCGCCGAGGTTCAGCCGCGCCAGGCGAGACGCCTGGTCGAGCGCGGCATTGAGCAGCACGCGATCCACGATGAACCGCATGAACAGCGGCTCGATCATCTCGAAGCCGGCACGGATCAGCGCCAGGACAAATACGGCTGCCACCGCATACCGGTGCGGCCAAAGCCAGCGCAGGTACTCGCGGAGATACTCGCGGCGCTTGGCCTTTCGGGCAGCGGGCGAGACCGGGGCCGGAGTCTCGCCCTGCTTACCCTCGTCGCCATCCGGCTCCCGTTTTACGGTGGGATTGTCGGGGTCGTCGAGCCGCCGATGCTTGTAATCATCGACGAAGACTCGATAACGCTGACGCGAGGAGCGCGGATGGTCCTTCTTCATGGGCGTGGCCTACGTATTCAATGCCGTCGACCACGCACGTCAAGCCCAATAGCTATTTGATGCTGATATTTCCGCCACCGAGCACTGTTCCGGTCCGTTCATCGGACGCGCCAGCAGCGTTGTCGTAGGCAACGCCATCTGGTCCAATGATGACGATGCGGAAGCGATCCGGTGCTTCTCTGGATTTCCCGTCGATGGCCGTCAGGCGGAATGTGTACCCAGCCGCGCCATTCAATTCACCTGCACCGGTGAACACTGCCTGGTCTCCGGTGACCACGAGCCACGCGAAGCTGGTGCTGTTGAACCGCAGAGAACCCGCGTGGAACTGGACATTCCCCGTGGGGGTCGTGGCGCCCCGCTTGTACCGCGCGACGAAGCCAAAGTGCGCCTTGCCGACGAAGGACTCGTCCGCCGGGTATGCTCCCGCCGGTGATTGGATCCATCCGCCACCCGTCACGAAGCTCTCTGCCGGATCGTAGACCACAACGTATTGCGTGCCCGTGGACACGGAGCCGCTGCCGCCGTCGTCGCCGAGCCATCGCCAAAGCGCAAGGCACCCCGCTGCAGGAGACTCTCGTGCGCGACGTCATCGAGGC
>JANNJV010000186.1:0-5116 GCA_031395945.1 Gemmatimonadota bacterium
AATCGCGCGGTTGCGGCGCTGGGGTGCGACGCGAATCTCGGCCAATGCCGCCTCCATTAAAGGTGCGCCGATACCCAGCGCACTCATCGTGCCGGAGGCTGGTGCAAATTCGACGCGATTGAGAGAAAACCGGCGCATATCTAGCATCGGCGGGAAACGCGCAAACGATAGCGAGCCCAACCACGCGCTTTGCTAAAAGGCGGTCTTCGACGGCTCAACGAGGATCAGTGGTATAGATGGTACGGCTTCGTGGTTGCCTGAAAAGCGGTGGACTCGTTCTGCCAGTGTCTGAGCAGCGCATTCACACCGCCGCGTTCGACTGCAGCGCGAAGCCGACGTGTGCCGGCCAACCGCTCGGCTCCGGCCCCCCGCTGCCAGCTGAACTGCTTGGGGTGACGGCGATAGATGGTTCGCATCAGCCACACCGCGGCTGCCACCGGGTCGGCCGAATCTGCGTTCGTGACGTGCAGTCGCACCATTGGAATGGTCCGGCCGCCGTGCTTGTCCCCTTTCCGGACCGCCGCGCTGCGGGCTTCGAAGCGAATGCCCCGGATCCTCAAGCCGTTCAGCTCGCGCGCGATCGCCGGCGCATCCGTCAGCCAGCGCGCACCGATCTGTTTCAACGGAGCGTCGCTGCCGCGCCCTTCGTTCAGATTCGTGGCCTCGAAGAAGACCGTGCCCGGATACAGGAGCGCGGCCTCCTCGTCGCGAATATTGGGAGACGGATTGATCCAGGGCATGCCCGTTTCGGAATACATCATCGCGCGCCGGTACCCTTGCATCGGGATCACCGTGATGTTCGCATTCACGCGTCCTGTTCCTACCAGGAAGCGAAGGAGCTCTCCGGGCGTGAGCCCGTAACGCAGCGCAACGTCGTACTGTCCTACGAACGAGCGGTACTGGTTCTCCAACACGCCACCCTGCGTGCGATCTGCGCGAATGGGATTCGGCCGATCGAGCACCACGAAGTGCTTGCCCAAACGTCGGGCAGCCTCCGCCGCAAGCGCCATCGTCCAGACGTACGTGTAAACGCGGGCACCTACGTCCTGAATGTCGTACAGCAATACGTCCACTTCCTGCAGCATGGAGTCCGTTGGGACGAGGGTCTCGCCGTACAGCGAGTAGACCGGCAGCCCCGTTGCGGTGTCGGTCGCGAATCCCACTTTGTCGCCGCCGCGGGCCGCGCCACCAAACCCATGCTCCGGTCCGAACAGCGCGACCAACCGCACGTCGGCCGCGTGAAACAGAAGATCCACGTTGCGGCGCCCCTGCCGATCCAATCCGGTGTGATTGGTGATCAGACCGATGCGCTTGCCCTGCAGCACGTGCAGCGAATCACTCAGCGCCACTTCCAATCCCGATCTCACCTGGGAACCGGCACGCGCGGCATACAGGACGGCACACCCTGCGACAACCAGCATCCCAACTCTCATGAGCGTCCTCGTGAATGGGCGACGGCCCGTGGCTTCGTGATACCCGGAAAAACAAAATGCCGGCGAAGCTCGCCGGCATTGGTCTCATCCGCATATCGCTAAGGCCACTTCGTCGATGTCGTATCCGTCGTTGTGGTGGCACCGGTGGTTGCGCCTACCGACAGTCCCGTACGCGGATACGCCGTCGGCGGCGTGGCCAGGGCACCTGACGTTGCGCCAGCAGCTGAATCGTACGCGGCCTCATCGGCGCGTCCGCATGCGCCGAGCGCTACCAGAGCTGCAACGGACGCGGCCGTAGTGATCTTGCGGACCATCACTACTCCTCTAAATGGGTTTGCTACGCCTGGGCTGCAATCCGCGTGCTCGTCGCGTCAGACTTCGTAATACTCCTGAATGCAACGCGCGATCAGTTGCTGCAGGAGTCGGGTCTGAATCTCGCTGCCGGACTGCGTTGAGATCCGTGGCAGTGAATACCACACTTCCTTCAGCGTCAGCAACAGTTGCTCCGCCAGAATGCCCTTGGCGCGCGCGTCCACCGCGGCACGCGTCAGGAGCGTCTTGAGCTCCTCGGAATGCACGCCCGATTCTAACGAGCGCGCCAGCACGGCTCGCAATTCGGCAGCCACGGCAGAATCCAACATGGGGCCGCTGGGCGTGCGGTCGAACGACATCATGGACGCCGGGCGTTGGGAGGGAGAAGAATCGCCAGCCGAGATCGCCAATGAAAGAAAATGTTCATGTGTTTAGACGGCGTCAAGTATTCGCGATCGCACAAGGAAAGTTTCGTGCTCGCGACCATGCGGTGGTGTGCGGATTGCGCCTCACGTCACACATGTCAGCCCCCACGAGAGACTCGATGTCCACTACGCGAACCCCGGGCGACGCCGACGGCCGCCCAGGCAAGCACGTTGTTCTCATCCTGTCCACGGATGCCGTTGCCGCCGCGCTGCTTGGCGCACTCGTCGAAACGCTGGGATATCTCGTCCGTTTTTTTCGACCGCCGGAACCGGCAGACGATGCCATGCGCCGAACGCGACCGTCCGTCGCGATGGTAGACTGCGATGACACGACCCTCGTGACGGACGAGCTGCTGGGGCGCGCGAGGATGCGCGGCACCTCGGTGATCATGTTCGGCTCGTCGGACGCGATGAGTCGCGTGCGACAGTTGGCGAGGGAGCACGAGCTCGACACGTTGCTCATGCCCGCCTCACTCGACTCACTGGACGAATCCCTCAAGCGCGCGATTGCAAAGCTCTGCTAGCGGAGCACCGCTTCCAATTACAGCTTCTCAGCGGCCGGCGATCGTTGATTGCGACGATCGGTCGTACGCGGTGCCCGCCCGGGAGAGCTCATGAAAACGAGACAACTGTTGCTTGCAGCGCTGGCCGGCGCGCTCACGTTGTTCGCGTGGGAAGCGATCTCCAATACGGCGCTTCCCTGGCACGCGCGCACGATGCGGTCGTTCACGGACAGCAACGTCGTGGTTCAATCCATCCGGGCGAATGCGCCCCGGAATGGCGTCTACGTCGATCCGCGCGGCGTGATCGCGGTGGTGTCGTTTGCGCCGGACATGGCCAGCAGAGAAACCATGCTGGGTCTGCTGTTGGGTCGGCAGTTGCTGTTGAACATCGTCGTAGCGTTCATCCTGCTGTTTGTGTTCCAACGTCTGCCCCCTGCGTCCACCAGGCAGTACGCCTTCGGCACCGCTGCGATGGCGTTCGCGGTATCAGCCTCCATCCTCGTTTCCAATTGGAACTGGTACGGATTCAGCGTCGCGTGGACCGTGGTCAACACTCTCGACCGCACCATCGGATACGGGCTCCTCGGTCTCGTGCTCGGCGCTCTCTCCAACCGGGCCTCTGGCAAGAGCACGACAGACGAATGGAACGGAGTGAGAGCGTCGTCCGGCATGCCATCGAGCATGAGCGCGCCGCGGTCCGGCACCCGAATCTGAGCCCGCGCGGGGACCGGCCTCGTCCGGTGCCACGCACCGAACGGAGCGCATCCCCTCTTTCATATATTGCGTCATGAAGCGCTCATACTGGATTCTCACAGTCGTCACGGTCCTCGCGTGCACCCGGCCACTCCGTGAAGCCGGGCCGTCGCCGGATACTCGTGTGCAGTCTGCGGAGGTCGCGCCACCGCGCACCGGCGACGCCGGCACGGGTCTGGGCGCGGACACCATCGGCTGGGTGGAGACCCATCTCGCCGCACTGACGTTGCGCCAGCGCGTCGCGCAGATGGTGATGTTCTGGGTCTTGGGCGACTACTCCGCTACCGACGACTCGACGTTCAGCGAGGTCGTCCGATGGGTCGAGCAGGAAGGCGTGGGTGGCGTCACCATGTCTTTGGGCACACCCATCGAAGTCGCGGCCAAGATCAACTATCTGCAACGGCGCGCACGCGTCCCGCTTCTCGTTTCCAGTGATCTGGAACCCGCGCTCATGCGGCTCGAGACTGCGATCTTCCCCCACTACTTGCTCGAGACAGGTGGCGCTACGGCATTTCCAACAGCGATGGCCATCGCGGCCACTGGACGGGACGCAGACGTCTTCAATGTGGCGCGTGCGATCGGGCGCGAAGCCCGCGCTGTGGGCATCCACGTCAACTTCGCACCGACGGTTGACGTCAATATCAATCCGAACAATCCTGTCATCGGTACCCGATCGTTCGGCGAGGACCCCGAACGCGTGGCCCGACTGGCCGAGCAATTCGTTCGAGGTTCCCACGCCGGCGGTGTGCTGGCGACAGCCAAGCATTTTCCCGGACACGGTGACACGGACGTGGACTCGCACGTCGGCTTGCCCATCGTGACCGCCAGTCCGTCGCGTCTCGCGGCCGTCGAACTCGTCCCGTTCCGGGCCGCGATCAACGCGGGCGCCGACCTGGTCATGTCCGCGCACATTGCGCTGCCCGCCATCGGCGGTGACAGCACGACACCCGCCACGCTGCGCCCCGACGTCATGCGCGCGCTGCTGCGCGACTCGCTCGGATTTTCCGGCGTGACCATTACCGACGCGCTCAGTATGGAAGGCGTGGGCAAGGGTTACTCCATCGAGGAGAGCGTGGTCCAGGCCATCAAAGCGGGGACCGACATCCTGCTGCGTCCCGGTGACGACGTCACGCGGGCGATCAACGCGGTGGTGGCGGCCGTGGACGGCGGCCAACTGACCGTGGCGCGCATCGACAGTTCCGTGCGACGCATACTCTGGACGAAGGCGCGCGTCGGACTGGCCACGAGCACGCAGGCTTCGCTCGAGGCCATCCGCACCGTGGTCGCCTCGGCCGAGCACCGCGCGCTCGCGCAGGACGTTGCCCAACGCGCGATCACCCTCGTTCGCGACGGCGGACTGGCGGTGCCTATCGCGGCCGCAGCGCGGATCGCGATTGTGAACTACATGCCGGAGACGGAACTCAAAGCGGGGCGCGCCTTTCAGCGCGAGATGGCAAAGTTGCGTCCCGGCGCGCGCGTCGTGGCGAAGATCTCGCCGGCCACGTCAGCGCACCAGCTGGATTCCATCGGGCGATCGCTCCAGAACGCCGACGCCATCGTGCTCGCCGCGTATGTCCGACGCGTGGAAGGGGAAGGGCGGACGACCGTGCCCCCACACGTGGCCGCGTGGATCGATTCGGTCGGTGCGGGACGGAAGTCGGCGGTGATTTCGTTCGGCAATCCGTACGTC
>JANNJV010000214.1:0-3500 GCA_031395945.1 Gemmatimonadota bacterium
CAGGAAGACGTTGCCGCGCAACTCGTCGACGGCCAGGTCACCGACAACGCCTGCGCGGGGTATGGCGAACGTCTGGCCATACGTGACGAAGGTCGTATCGTTGAACGCGTTACTCGGCGCGGTGATGGGCGTGAACGTCCCGGCCTGCATCGAGTAGCCGGTGACGCCGTTCTGGTCGGTAGCAAAGCTGATGATGGTGATGCGCTGGCCTTGGTTTGCGAGGCCAAGCTGAACCGCCAGCCGCTGCACGCGGTTGGACGCGAGCGGAGCCGAGAACGTGATGGTATCGCCGCCCGTGAGCAGGTTGCCGACACTGTCACGGATGATGAGACCCATGCTCGCGATGCCGTCACCCGTGGCTGACACGGAGATGCTGTCGAGGAACTCGATGCGCGGCGGCACGGTCTGGAAGACCCGCGGCGCCAGCGTGCCCACGTCGCGCACGAACACTACGATCGGCGCGGTGGATCCCGGATTGCCGTTGACGTCTACAGCGGTCGCGCCGACCGTCACGCGTCCGCGCAACGGCGCGTTCGCGGGAATCGGGACCAGCACCGTCAAGGTCGTGTCCCGCGGGCCGTTGACGTAGAGCTGAGTCGTCGTGTCATTGAGGGCCGTGGGCCATGTGGCTTCGCCATTGACCGTAATACGAATACGGCCGATGCCGTCCGGATGTGTCACGCGAACACTCACGGACATCGCGATGCCGCGCGGCACGCTGTCGCCACCGATGGGGGACGTAATAGACACCCGCGGGCCAGTCACGATCTGAAGATTCTTCGTGACCGTGTCCACATTGCCGGCGGAGTCTCTGCCGATGACCACCAGCAGCAATGGTCCGACGGTCGTATCGACAGGCACCACAGGCTGGACATACCGGCGCACCGTCGTGTCGGTGAGACCCGGGCTGCCGAAGCCGCCACCACCTACGTTGACCGGTCCGTAACGGAGAATCTGCGCGTATGTGCCCAGGGCCGGATCGCCCACTTCCTTGAAGCCAAGGATGGTGAGGCCACCCACCTTACGGTCATCCAGGATACGGGTGACCACGAGGATCGAATCGCCGACGTTGACCAGCTGCCCGGTCGCGGGCGTGTCAACGACGATGAACGGTGGATTCGTATCGACGCTGCCGGGCGCTGGCGGTGTAATCGGCGCGGTCCCCGTGGGACCGCCACTGATTCCATTGCCGAAGCGCGACACCGTGGGGCCGGCGTCGCAACTGGCGACGACGGCGACACCTGTGACTACGGCGAGAAGGCGAACGAGGGAAAGGCGCATGTACTCCAACTCCTTACGGAGAACGCCGCGGTTCCATCGCCATATCACCTTCATCGACGATGTGCGGCGTGATCAGAATGAGAAGATCCCGCTTTGTTTCGTTACGGCTCGTGACGCCGAACAGGCGCCCGATAAGCGGAAGGTCCATGAGAATCGGGATACCGGTCTTGCTGATGGTGACGCTGGTCTGCGTCAGGCCACCCATGACTGCGGTCTCGCCATCAGCGACCAGCACTTCGTTGTCGAGGCTCTGCGTGGGGAATACGGCGCCGATGTCTCCGCCCTGGAACAACACATCGGAATTCTCGGCGTGCACAGCCATCTTAACTTGGCGGTTGTTTGTGATGGACGGCGTGACGCGCAACACAATTCCGGTCTGTCGCATTTGTACCGTGACTTGCGGAAAGGCTCCACCCGCGTTTCCGCCGGTTCCCTGCTCGATGGTGCGCACGGGAACCTGTGTGCCGGCTGACAGCACGGCGGGACGATAGTTCAACGTCGTCACGCTTGGCTCGGCCTGTACGTCGAGCAAGGATCTCGATTGGAGCGCGTCGACGAACGTGGTGAAGCTGAAGGCGCCGAGCGCGGCAGAATACACCAGGCTCAGGGTGGCGCCAGGCACGCTCTGCGCTGCATTCGCGATCGCGGAGATCGCATTGCCGCCCAGCGAAATGACGTTCCCGGACTCCACGTTGCCTGCGCTGTCGACGCGCGAGACCACGTCGTTGAAGTGCTGTTGGGGCGAGCCGATGTCGTACTTGAGGCCGAGCCCCTCGATCTGCGTGCGATCGACGAGAATGATCTTGGCCTTGATATTCACCTGCGGCTGCCGGAGATCGAGCGTCCGGGCGTAGGCGATCATCTCTTCCATCGACGACGGCGAGTCGGTGACCGAGACGCTGTTCGTCAGCGTGTCGGCTGTGACGGCGCCACGTTGCGGGCAGCGCAGATCAACGGTGGGGCCGCCGCTTAGCGCGCGCAGCGTTGCCGCCTGCTGCCGCGCGGCGTTGGCCTGTGCCGCTTGGGCGGGGTCGGCGGCGGACGTTGGAGATTCGCCGCAATCGCGCGAGAGGCGCTGCCGCAGCGCCTCGGCGACTGCGCCGGCGTTCGTATAGTTGAAGCGAATCGTGCGCGTGATGAGCGGCTCGTACCGCGGCCGCGCCGCAAGCGCTTCGATCGTGTTGACGATGATGATTCCGTTCTCATCCTCGACCGCGTCGAACCCGTTCGCGTTGAGAATGGCCTTCATCGCGACATCCCACGGCTGATTGATGATTTCCGCCGAGACGGTTCCCGTGACGCCGCGGGCCGGGATG
Source organism: Gemmatimonadota bacterium (assembly GCA_031395945.1). Lineage (GTDB taxonomy): Bacteria > Gemmatimonadota > Gemmatimonadetes > Gemmatimonadales > Gemmatimonadaceae > DASPMP01. The sequence continues at coordinate 2,598 of JANNJV010000214.1, forward strand.
ATGGTGCGACCGGAGAAGGCCGCGAAGTTGGCGATGACGTCGGTGATGGTCGCGTTTTCCCACGTGATCGTAATGCGCGGCTGCTGCTGCGGCTGCTGCGACTGCTGCAGCGCCATCGCGGTCGCGTCCGTGCTTCGCGCAGATACGGTAGTCACCTGCGCGGCGACCGTCCGGGGCATGGTATCGGGATACGGGCGGGGGGACTTGGTGAGCGAGGGCGACGCCAGACCGGTGCGGCCTGCGCGCCAGGCGGCAAAGGTGCCACCACCTTCGACCGCGATGCGCACCTCACCGTCTTCGCGGCTCACGTCATAGCGCCGCGGACCGGAGAGGGTGAGCACGATGCGTACGACACCCGGACGATTCTGGGCGTAGCGCATATCGATAACACCACCGCGTGCGATGCGATCGTAGCCAGGCTTCTTGAAGCCCAACGTCGCGCCGCTGATGTCCACCACGATGCGATCGGGATTGCGGAGCACGAAGTCACGGACCTGCACCGCGCCGGCCACGCCGATCACCACCTGCGCCTGACTGCTGTTCGGCAAAATGCTGAGCGAGATGACGGCACCGTCATTTCGCACAGGGAACGTCGCCGCCATCAGCACGAGGGTAGCCGCACCGCAGGCGAGCGCGCGCGTCCAGCGCCCGCTCGATTTGGTGGCACCCGTCAATCGGTTCATCTCGCCCTCACTTTGGATGTATCACCCAGGATCAGAGAATCCTGGCGATTGAGCCCAAACTCCTCGATCGAAAAAATCACGACGCGTCGCTTGATCAGCGCGACGCGCATGCGGCCCAGGGTCGATCCCGTCGTGACCCGGTACTGCGTATTCGTCGTGATGTCGCGCATAACGGCGATCGGGCGACGCCCCGACTCGTCGAACAGGATTCCGACGAGTC
>JANNJV010000221.1:0-4196 GCA_031395945.1 Gemmatimonadota bacterium
GATCCGAGCAGTCGATCCGCCCGATTGTAGACCAAGGTTAATGGGTTCTGGTGCCGTTGCTGCCGTTGCTGCCGTTGCTGTCGTAGCAGCACAGGCGCCCTCGCGTTCGAGACGATCTTGCGAGTTGACTATTCAACTATATAGGAATATAGTTCTGGTGCCGGGGAACTGACCCCCACCCACAGACCTTTGTCCCTGATGCCCATGACCGCCACGCTCCTGTCCGCCGTTCTCCCGCCCGCCGTCGTGGCGCAACTGCTCAACGACAATCCTCGCGTTCGGCTCCTCGACGTCCGCACCCCCGGAGAGTTCGAATCCGCGCATATCCCCGGCGCCTACAACGTTCCGCTGGACACGCTCGGCGAGCACGCACGCGAGATCACGTCCGTCAATGATTCGCCCGTGGTCGTCGTGTGCCAGAGCGGCCAGCGCGCCCGCAAAGCCGAGGACGCGCTGCGCGCACTCGGGATGTCCAACCTGCACATCCTCGAGGGGGGCGTGAATGGGTGGATCGCCGCCGGCCTAGACGTCGCGCGCGGACGCCGGCGCATGTCGCTCGAGCGGCAGGTACGCATCGCCGCCGGCGCCCTGACGGCCACCGGAGGGTTTCTCGCGCTGTTTGTTAACCCTGTGTTTGCGGCGCTCTCCGCGCTCGTCGGATCGGGCCTGGTCTTCGCCGGCGTCACCGATACCTGCATGATGGGGATGCTGCTCGCGCGCCTCCCGTACAATCGCCCGGCCGCGTGCGACGTGGGCGCCATTGCGCGTGCACTCGCCACCGGTGCCGAACCTACGCGAAGAGCGCGGGGTCCGTCTGTCACGGCCGCGGCGAACTGCTGCTCCGGCTGACACGGCGATGGAGATCCTGGGCGTCGCGCTGGCCGGGCTCATCGGACTGTCACTCGGCCTGTTGGGTGGCGGTGGTTCGATTCTCACCGTGCCCATCTTCGTCTACGTCCTCGGGTTCGATTCCAAAACGGCAATCGCCCTGGCGCTGCCCGTGGTGGGCGGCGCGAGCCTGATCGGTGCCGTGGGACACTGGAAAGCTGGAAACGTCGATCTGAAACTGGCTGCGCTGTTCGGCGCAGTGGCGATGGTCGGCGCGTATTCCGGCGCGCGCGCCGCCGCTTACCTGCCGGGCTCCCTGCAGCTGGCGCTCCTGGGGCTGGTGATGCTGGCGGCTGCCGTTTCGATGTTTCTGTCGGCGAAGCGTGACGTCGCGCGTGACGCTGCGCGTGATGGCGCGGGTCTACCGCGCCGTCCGGTCACAAGGACGACGTTGCTGCTGGTGGCGCTCGGCGTTGGGGCGCTCACGGGCGTGGTGGGCATCGGCGGCGGGTTTCTCATAGTGCCCGCGCTGGTGCTGCTGGCTCATGTTCCGATGAAGCAGTCGATCGGCACCTCGCTCGTGGTCATTGCCCTCAACTCCGCGGCAGGATTCGCCGGATACCTGGGACAGATCGAATTCCCCTGGGGCTTTCTGCTGGGATTCATGGCCGTCGCAAGTGCCGGAATTCTCGTCGGTACGTACCTCGTGCGGTTCGTGTCGCAGGCCGCGCTCAAGCAAGCATTTGCAGTCTTTTTAGTCGTGATGGGCACATTCATCCTCTACCAGAATCGCGCGGCATTCCGTGGCCGAGTGTCGGCCGTCGCCGGCGAAATGCGGCCAATCACGGGCCGCTCTTTCCAGACTCTGATTGTTCCATGACCGACTATCTCTTGCAACAGGTACCGCCTTCATGTTGTTGAAGCGCTTCTATGATACCAATCTCGCGCAAGCGAGTTACCTGATCGGCTGCGCTGCGACAGGTGAGGCGATCGTGATCGATCCCAATCGCGACGTCGAGCAGTACCTTCGGGCCGCCACCGAAGAAGGACTGGCGGTCACTCACGTGACCGAGACACATATCCACGCGGACTTCGTCTCCGGAAGCCGCGAGTTGGCGCAGCGCGCCGGTGCCCGGATGTTGCTCTCCGATGAAGGCGGTCACGACTGGAAGTACGCCTTCGCGGCGCAGGAACACGCCACGCTGCTGCATGACGGCGACGTCTTCACTATCGGCAATCTCCGGTTCGGCGTGATGCATACGCCCGGACACACGCCGGAGCACCTCTCCTTTCTGGTGACCGATACTCCAGCGACGGACAAACCCATTGGCGTGATCACCGGTGACTTCGTCTTCGTCGGGGACGTTGGCCGGCCAGACCTGCTGGAGAGAGTGGCCCAGCGGGCGGGTACCATGGAAGCCGCAGCGCGCACGCTGTTCCGCAGTCTCCAGCGATTCAAACAGCTTCCGGACCATGTGCAGATCTGGCCTGGCCATGGCGCAGGGTCGGCATGCGGCAAGGCCCTTGGTGCCATGCCGACGTCGACGCTCGCCTACGAGCGAATCGTCAATTGGGGGCTCGCCGCCACCGATGAGGACGAGTTCGTTGCGATGGTCCTTGCCGGCCAGCCGGAACCTCCTCGGTACTTCGCCGAGATGAAGCGTATCAACAGGGAAGGGCCGCGCATTCTTGGCGGGTTCCGCAGGCCCGAGCGCCTGCCCGACACGCGGTTGGCCGACCTGATCGAGAACGGCGCGCTCGTGCTCGACACCCGGGCGGCCGCAGAGTACGCGGCTGGACACGTTCCAGGAACGATCAACATTCCGCTGAACAAGAGCTTCAGCACATGGGCCGGGTGGCTAGTGCCCTATGATGTCGACGTCCATCTCATCGTCGACGATGCGTGCCGCAATTGCGTGGATACCGCCATCCGGGATCTCGCGATGATCGGACTCGATCGGGTTGCGGGATACTTCGGATCAGCAGGCATCGACGGCTGGGCCAGGGACGGACGCACGCTCGACCGCGTGCCTCAGATGAGCGCCGCGGACCTGGCGCGACGTCTCTCAGACGGCGACGTCGCCGTGATCGACGTTCGCTGGCGGTCCGAATGGGAAGCAGGCCACCTTCCCGGAGTACCGAACATTCCGCTGGGTTATCTCCCCGAGCGCCTCGCCTCCCTGCCACGTGACGTGCCGCTGGTGCTGCAGTGCCAGAGCGGCGCGCGATCCGCGATCGCCGCCGGCGTGCTGCGGGCGCGGGGCTTCGCGAACGTTGTCAACCTGACGGGGGGGTTCGCCGCCTGGCAGGCCGCCGGCCATCCCATCGAGCGTCACGTCGCTGAGTCCTGGGAGCCCCGAGCCCAGTCCGATGAGCCGCGCGTGTTGTCACGGACGTCCACTCGTTGACCAGATTACTGAACAGTCAGGCATTCGCGTCTCACCAGTCACGTGCCAACTCGAGGATACGTCGTGCCACATAGATCAATGACGCCGCAGCTGCTCACACTCGTGGCGGAACGGTTCAAGGCGCTGAGTGAGCCGGCGCGTCTTCAGATCCTGAACGCGCTTCGGGACGGGGAGGCAACGGTTTCGCAGCTGATCGAGCACACCGAGCTGGGGCAGGCAAACGTCTCGAAGCATTTGCAGCTGCTCTACGGCCTGGGATTCGTCGCGCGCCGGAAGGAAGGGCTGCACGTGTACTACACGCTGGCGGGCCGCGACGTCTTCCAGCTGTGTGACGTCATGTGCGGCCGGATCGAAGCCGAGGCGAAGTCACGGAAGAAGCTGCTGGCGTCCTGACCTCGCGCGTGACGTGCTATTCTGAAGGCATGTCACATCCCTACGACGCCATTCCGGAACTTGCCGGCGTTGCCACGTACAGCTCGGCGGCGCGCATTGGCTACGCGGTCGCCGAGAACGTACGGCGATTGCTGCGCTACCACTGGACCGAGCGACGCATCATGCAGACGCTCATCGCACGCCTGCCCGCCATGCCCGTCTGGGAGGTGAAGTGCGCGATGGCGCTGCACCAGTGGCAGTGCGCCGAGCACATGGAGGCGTTGCGCGTTCGCATCGCCGAGATGCGCAACCCGCTCCCGAACCTGGACGCGGCGCCGGCCGACGCCGAAATCGCCGCGATCGAACGTACGCTGGCGGGGTTGGCAGCGACGCGTGATGACAGCGCGATGATCCGCGCGGTGTACCTCGATCTCTTTCCGATGCTCGCGCGGTGGTATCGCGAACACATTGCGGCGACGAATCCGCTGGTGGATCACCCCACGGTGCGTGTGCTGCGCATGGCGTTGCTGGAGACCGAAGACGCGATCCGCTGGGGAGAAGCTGCGGTGGCGGCGATGTCCAAGGCGG
>JANNJV010000227.1:0-2206 GCA_031395945.1 Gemmatimonadota bacterium
GTGGGCTGTGGGCTGTGGGCGTACAGCCCACAGCCCAGAACCCCAAAGCCCCGCGCCCGTTTATTATCCTCAGATGCGCCAACTCATGGTTGCATTGCTACTCGGGCTGGCGTTGGCACCGCGGGTCGCCGCGCAGCAGGCGATACTGACGGGAATAGTCCGCGACACCGCGACCAAGCGTCCGCTCATCGGCGCAATCGTCCACTTGCGCGCGCCTTCGGGTACGAGCTCCACGCGGACGGACGAAACCGGCGAGTTTGTTTTCACCCGAGTACGACCGGGCACCTACTCGCTCGGCGTGCAACGCCTTGGCTTTGCGCCCGTGCTGCGCACGGTCGAGGTGGGATTCGAGAACGAACCGATGTCCGTATCGCTCACGCGCATCATCGAGCTGGATACCGTTCGCGTGCGCGCGGCACGCCAGGCGATCTATGGTGCAGTCGGCAAGGCGAGCGACCTCATGCCGATCACGCACGCCAAAGTCCAGGTGATTGGGCCATCGGGAGCTGGCAAGATCGAAGTGGACTCCACGGGCCATTTCTTCGTGCCCATCCGGACGCCGGGGCCATACCTCGTCCGTGCGAGTGCGTCCGCGTTCGAGGCCACCACCGTTTCGGTGACGGTACCTCCGACTGATGGAGTCGAGGTCGCGCTACTCCTGGACACTGCGACAACCGCCTCGTCCAACCGGCTCGAGCAAGCCTTCGTTAACTTCGGCGATCGCATGAACCGGCGTCGCCTCTATGCGGCGATGATCACGCGTGCGGAGCTGCTGAAAAGCGACGCGACCGACATGCTGACGGCGTTACGGAGCGCACCCTCGTTCGCCGCCAGGAGCCTCCGCTTCGGCGAGACGGCGTGTGTGTTCGTGGATGGCCGTGCCCGAGTGGGCGTTTCCCTCCGGGGCTTCAACCCGGAATGGATGGAGGCGGTGGAGCTGTACAGCCGCAGCGGAGAGCCGACCGGAACACTGCAGCTGGCGTGGCCGGCTGGACAGCCGTGCGGCGCGACCGGGTTGCCGCGCGTCACCCCAGGACCTGATGTGGTGACGTGGGTCGCATTCTGGCTCAAACAATAGCTACTTCGACAACCAGTACGCCACTTTCAGAAGGAACGTATTATCGGGGTGCAGGTCGAACAGCTCGCGATAATCGGTCTGCCACGATTTGCGCATTCCCGTGTCGTCGAACCCGGCGCGTCCGTGCTGCCAGACCAGGAAGAGCGTGGACCCCGGCCGATACTCCCACCGCACGACGCTGTTGCTACGCAACTCGGTGATCTTGAAGGCCATGAGCTGGCCCGGCGGCGCCGTGTATGGCTGGAAACGCGCGTCGTACGACGCCGCGTTGGGCGTGGCGCTCAGCTCCCGAACGTCCGAGTAATTGAGTGACGCGACGAAGGGCTGTGCGTACAGCTCCAAGGTGAGGTCCGGCGTCATCGTGTAGTTGATACGCGTGCTCATCGACATCGTGCGCTGGTACAGGTGCGCGAACGAGTAGTGCGTCGTTCCCGCGCCATCGGTGAAGTTGCCGAACCACTGGGTATTGTTGTAATCCTTGGAGAAGCCGGCGCCCACATTCAACTGGAAACGGGACGACAACCGGAATCGGACGTACGGGTCCAGCGAGCTCCCCTTCGAGTTCCCCTCGTCGGTGAACCACATGTTCACCCACATACCGCCCGACACCACTTTGCGGCTGTCCGTGTTCACGCCGCCCCACGGATAGAAGCCGCGCGATGCGCGCACCACCGGTCCGCCGCGTGTGCATCGGTCGCAGTAACTCTCGGTGAGCTGATCCATCGTGCCGCCCAGGTGTACGTCCCAATTGTTCTTCAGCCCCAGGTGGCCGTTGAAGTTCATGGCGTTCTGCAGTCGCGTGCCGCTGGTGTTCCAGGTCTCCCAGTGGTTGCCGTTGATCTGCGCCCAGCGATATATGCCGCGCGCGTTGCGGAACGAGAGCGCGGCCCAGGTGCTCCAATCGGTACGATCGCCGCGGCGCAGAAAACCCAGGTCATTCACCTCGAACCCCGCCGACTGGCGGACGATGCTGCTCTCGAAGCGCGTGACGCCGCCGCTGTACTTCCCCACCTTGAGCTGCGCCGCGTACCCGTGCATCGAGGTGCGGTTGGAGTCCACCTCGAGCTTGTCGCCTGGTTGCTGGAAGTAGTGCACCCCGCTCTGCTGCGTGCGCAGCAGCGCCGCCGG
>JANNJV010000245.1:0-8428 GCA_031395945.1 Gemmatimonadota bacterium
TCGCCCTGAGGTTGAGCTCGCAGCTCCTCAACGTCCTCCTGGCGGACTTTGTAGTGACCTGATTTGTCGCGCCCGTTGTGCGGCTTGTTGCGCTCTGACATGTGCAGTCTCCTTTTCTGTCGCAGAGCCGCAAGGAGTGCGCCCGCCACGAATCACCCCGTGAGCAACCGATGAGCTATGCTTCGAGAGTAGGGATACCGAGTTGGTTCACGCAGGTCGGGAGCGAGCTATGCCATCACGCAATGTCACGGACGTCAGCGGCCGTACCTGGGCCTGCCGGCAGGATAAGCTTGAGCAATCCACGATGCGCCAGGGACAGGACATCAGCATCCTGTGCACGACCGCGTCGGTGTACGTGCCCGTGCGCCTCACGGTTGGTTGGCAGTGGACGACGATGGCGGACAACGGATTGGCTCGGCTGATCAATGACGCGTCGCCAGTGCCGAAGACGCAGCACTAGCGACGCGCGCGAAGGCTGATACGTAGATCCGCGTCTACGTAATCTGCGTATGGCCGCGCCGGGTGATCGGACCGCATTTTCTTGGCGACCATCACCCCCGAGACCATGATCGTCCCCTACGTCGTCTTCTTCGCGCCAGCCTGCGTTCTGATCCTGATCCTCATCTGGCGCCAGGCGGCCCGCCAGGGGTTCGCCCGTGACAGAGTGGCCGTCGCCATGGCCGCGTGTGCGACCGGCGCCGTGATCGGGTCGAAGCTGCTCATGTTCGATTTCCACAGCCCCGAGTACGGCGAGAAGACTTTTCTGGGCGCGGTGGTGGGCGGGGTTGTCACACTTGCGCTGGTCGCGCGGCTCCTGCGATTCGACGCGCGTGCGTTCGACGTCCCCGTGCTGCCCGTGCTCTGGGGCGCCGCGGTCGGACGCGTCGGCTGCCTGCTCGCCGGCTGCTGCCACGGACTGCCCACGTCTTTACCGTGGGGCATTCGCTACGGGGCTGGAAGCTCGGCGTTCGACGAGCATGTCGCCGCCGGGTTGATCGACGCCGGCGCAGCGTCCTCGCTGGCGGTGCATCCCACCCAACTCTACGAAGCGACGCTGGACGTGATACTCGCGTTCGCCCTCACGCGCGCCCACCCGCGCTTCCGTCACCCAGGCTCACTGGCGCTCGCGGGCGCCGTCGGCATCGCGGCCATCCGCTTCGCCGTGGACCCCATGCGCGCGACATCAGTGACCAGCGGCGCGATGACGACGGTCCAGTGGACAACCCTGGCCGTGATGCTGCTTGCCGGCGCTGCGCTCTTTCTGCGCGAACGACGGCCGCTGGCATCAGCATCGCGCAATCACACGACGACGCCTTCACCGTACCCCACGGCGATCGCGGCGGCCATCGTCGTCATCCTTGTCGGCGCGGGCAACTGGTTCACGCCCATGGAGCAGATGCTCATCGGCGCCACGGTGCTCGCCGCTGGCTGCGTCGTGTTCACCTCGTCACTTCCCGCGTTCATGCGTTCGGCACCGCTGCTCAGCGCGGCCGTGCTCTTTCCGCTTCAAGTGCAGGACCCCAGGCCCGACACGGTCCAGGCGCGCAGATACGTGGCGTTCGGCGGCGGCGGGATGGGCGGCGGCTACGAGGTCACCACCGAGGATTGCGAGGGCAATACCATCTCGCGCACGCAGCACAACTACTCCGTCGCGGCGGCCACCGCCGAGTTCCGTGAGGAGAAAGACAACGGTGAGGGACGGGGAATCAGGGTCTCCCTCTTCAATGGGAGTGACCGCTCTGCGGGCGGGAACAACCCGCTCTACGGCCAGCCCGGTGAGCCTCTATTGCTGCCCGAGCGGCGTGACGCCATTCAGGGAGGCAGCGCGCTCATCACCATGGATGGCAACGTGGCGGGCCTCAGCCTGGGCATCGCGACCGGGCGATGGTACTACAGGAGCAACTACCCGGTGTACGAGGGCAACGCGCCCAGCCAGACCATGCCCATCGGCGGCCTGCGCCTGGGCTCCCTGAGAAAACGCCACGCCGAAGTGATGTTTGGCACGGGAGTGAGTCCCGCACCCACGGCGTTGGTGCGCGTAGGACTCGCATTCCCCGACTCCAGCGGTCGCAATCTCTTCCGACTGGGCGTCAGCGATGGCGGCGGATACATGGGCGCACGGTTCCTCACGCGGCAGGGCCTGGAGATCGAGCCATTCGCGATCTTCGGCGGATCGAGCTCGTACCAGGGTGGGATCGGTATCAAGCAGCGCGTCTCCCTGGGCCCGCGGAAGCCGTGAGCTGAAGGGGCTAGCTTCCGCGCATGGAAAAAAGGCGCGTCGTCGTGATCGGTGCCGGCGCCGCCGGATCCATGGCCGCCATCTTCGCGGCAAAGGCGGGCGCTGAGACGACGCTCATCGAGCGCACCCGCGACGGCGGACGCAAGATTCTCATCAGCGGCGGCGGACGCTGCAACGTCCTCCCCGCCTTGCTCGACGAAACGCGCTTCGTCACGGACTCGTCTCCCAACACGCTGCGCAAGATGCTGCGCTCGTGGCCGTTGGACGAACAGGTGGCGTTCTTCGAACAGGAGCTGGGCATTCCGCTGGTGATCGAGACGGAGACCATGAAGCGTTTTCCCGTGTCGAACAAGGCGCGCGACGTACGCGACGGCTTGCTGGAATACGCCCGTCGCAGCGGCGCGACGATTCTGACCGACACGCTCGTCACCGGGTTCGCTCCGGCGTCGTCCGGCTGGCGCGTGGAGCGCGACGGAGGCGCCGCCATCGATGCCGACGCGATCATCGTCGCCACTGGCGGACTGTCCGTCCCCAACACCGGGAGCGACGGCATCGGGCTCGCCATCCTCGAGAAGCTGGGCCACGCGATGCATCCCACGTATGCGGCGCTCACTCCCATCACCGCGGAGGAGCCCGCGTTCGTCGCTCTCGCTGGTGTGTCGCTGACGGTGACGCTCACCGCGCGCGACGCCACTCGCAGCGCGACCGCCACCGGCGGCTTCCTCTTCACGCATCGCGGCTACAGCGGGCCGTCCGTGCTGGACGTCTCCCACGTGATCACGCGATCAAGCCAGGTGCAGGGCGAGCGCGCCACCATCGTGGTCCGCTGGACGCCACTCGACGACAAGCAGTGGGAGCAGGCGCTGCGTCCACAGGGACCGCGCACAGTGATCGGCGCGCTGCGCGCGGAGATGCCAGATCGGCTGGCGGGCGCGCTCGCGAACCTGTCAGGGGTGGATCAGTCGCGAACGCTTTCGGAGCTGCGACGCGACGAACGTCTGCGTCTCATCGAGATGCTCGTGCGCGGCGCGCTCCCCTGGACAGGAGACGAGGGCTACAAGAAAGCCGAAGTCACCGGGGGCGGCGTGAGTCTCGCTGAGGTGGACCCGCGAACCATGGAGAGCAGACGGCACGCGGGACTGTACATCTGTGGCGAAGCGCTGGACGCGTTCGGGCCCATCGGTGGCTACAACTTCGTTTGGTCGTGGGCCACTGGCCGTGCCGCTGGGCTGGGTGCGGCGCGATAGCGCACTGGCCTCTCCAACGACATAAGGGCATACTACGGCGCCCCACCCCAACTCTACTCGCCCGCATTGACAGAGCTTCTCGACCAGGTACAAAGCGCCCTCGGCGACGTCTTCCGGATCGAGAACGAGCTGACCGGCGGCGGCATGAGCCGCCTCTTCATCGCCACCGAGTCGTCGCTCAACCGCAAGGTGGTCATCAAGGTGCTGCCCCCGGAGTGGGCCAGCGAAGTGAGCGCCCTCCGCTTTAAGCGCGAGATGGAGTTCGCCGCGCAGTTGCAGCACCCCCACATCCTGCCGGTGCTCGCCGCGGGCGCGCGCGAGAATCTGCTGTACTACATCATGCCGTACGTGGACGGCGAGTCGCTGCGCGCCCGGCTCAAACGCGACGGACCCTTCTCCATCGCAGATGCCACCCGTGTCATTACCGAGGTCGCGGACGCGCTGGCCTACGCGCACCAGCGCGGCGTCATCCATCGCGACATCAAGCCTGAGAATATTCTCCTGGAAGGGCGGCACGCGGTGCTGGCGGACTTCGGTGTCGCGCGCGCGGTGCTCGAAGCCAGAACCGGCGAGCGTCTCACCAGCACCGGTGCATCGGTGGGCACGCCGGGCTACATGTCCCCCGAGCAGGTGGCCGGCGACACAGTGGACGCGCGCGCCGACGTGTACGCGCTGGCCATCGTGGGCTACGAGCTCCTCACTGGCACGCCGCCCTTCACCGGCTCCAGCGCGACGGCCATCCTCGCCGCCCATCTCACCGAGGTGCCGCCGCCGCTGGACACGATCCGCAAGGAGACGCCTCGGCGCCTCAGCGCCGCCATCGCCCGCGCGCTGAGCAAGAATCCCGACGAGCGCTTCAAGACCGCAACGGAATTCGCGGATGCGCTGAACGCGGAGACCGGCGATCGCAGCACGCGCGGCCTGTCGCACGAGACCCGGCGCATTCTGCTCCTCGTCGCCGCGATGCTCCTCGTCGGCTTCGGAGGATATGAGCTGATGCGCTCCAGGGCGCGCAGCACCGCCCTGCTCACACGCGTGATGCCGGCAGCGGACTCGGGACGCTTCAACGAAGTGTTCGACGTGCTGGACAGCGCGGGCGTCAGCCTGGGCAGCAGCCGCCTGGGCGCGCTCGCGGCCAGGGTGGGTGGACAACTGGCCATCACCTCGGAGCCCTCGGGCGCCGAGGTGCACGTGACCCGGGTGCAACCGCTGGAGGCATTGGCCAGCCGCACGCCAGTGCGACTGGGACGCACGCCGGTCCCGCTCACGCTGGTCGTCGCCGGCGAGTATCTGGTCCGCGTGACGCACGCGTCCGCGGAGCCGCTGGACCTGCTGGCCAGTGTCGCCCTGGGCAAGTCGCTGGAGATCCGGCGCACTCTGAACACGGATTCGTCCAAGCGCGGCATGAGCCTGGTGGACGCCGGACCCTCGCCGACCGGAAAGGCGGTGCGCGCGTTCTACATCGACCGGACGGAGATTACCAACGCGCAGTATCAGCGCTTCGTGTCAGGGGGCGGATACCGCGACGCGCGTCTGTGGCCGGATTCCATGGCCATCGCCGGGAGCATGCTGTCGCGCGACGCCGCGATCCAGAAACTGATCGATCGCACCGGGTTGCCCGCGCCGCGCTACTGGAGCGGCGCCACCTTTCCCGAAGGCAAGGGCGATCACCCGGTGATGGGCGTGTCGTGGTACGAGGCCTCTGCCTACGCGCGCTGGGCCGGCAAGCGTCTGCCAACGCAGGATCAGTGGTGGCGCGCCGCGCTTGGCACGGGGGAGCTGCCCTTTCCGTGGGGAGCGGATGGCGCGACGGTGGACTCGCGTGCCAACTTCGGTTTAGTGGGTACGACACCCGTTGGATCGTTCGCGGCGGGCGTCGCCCAGTACGGCTGTTACGACATGGCTGGCAACGTACGCGAATGGCTTGCGGATCGGGCGCCCGCCGGGCGACGGTACATCGTGACCGGTGGCTCGTGGCAGGATCCATCTTACATGTTCGAGCTGGCGCATTCGGAGCACTTCGATCCATCATTCGCCAGCGCGGCGCTGGGATTTCGGTTGGTGCAGTCTGTTGGGGACGCAAAGCCCCTGGGAGAGAAACAACGATGAGGAAGTCGATTGTCCTTGGGCTCATGGCGTTTGCGCCGGTACTCGTAACACTCGATGCGCAGGACCGCGCCGACGAGTGGCTGAAAAAGCCGGTGGACGCGCGAATCTTCGAGACCTACCGCACCTTCTTCACGTACGACAAGAAGTTGCCCTTCGATACGAAGACGCTGGACACCACGGTCGTGGACGGTATCTCGATGGAGCACCTGACCTTCGAGAGCACGCCCGGCAACAAGGTCTACGCGAACCTCTTCGAGCCGGTGTCCATGCGCGGGCAGAAGATGCGCGCCATCGTGATGCTCCACGGCGGCGTCGCGCGCGGCAAGGACAACGTGCGCGTAATGGCGGATTTTCTCGCGAAGTCGGGGTGGCGCGTGTTGGCCATCGACATGCCCTACTTCGGCGAGCGAAAGACGGACCTGATCGTGTCGTTCACGGAAGCGGAGAAACACGAGAAGCTGTACAACCAGGAAGCCACGTATCTCACCTGGGTAACGCAGGTGGCCAAGGACGTCGGCCGGAGCGTGGATTTTCTGGTCAACGAGCGCGCGTCCGATGCCTCGCGCATCGCGTTGGTGGGCTACAGCCGCGGCGCGCAGGCGGGGATGATCGTGGGCGCGGTGGAGAAGCGGCTGGCCGCGGTCGCGCTTCTATATGGTGGGCATTACGACGCCAAGGAGACCGGCCACCTGGCCGCCGCGTGTGGCGCGAATTACATCGGCCGCATCGCGCCGCGTCCGCTGTTCCTGCTCAACGGCACACAGGACGCTGACTACGACCAGGCCACGCAGGTGGAACCGCTGCACCGCATCGCTCGGAACCCGAAGAAGATTGTCTGGGTGGAGACGGGGCACGTGTTCCCACCCGAAGAGACCCGCCCAACCATTGCAAAGTGGCTAGCCGACGTCGTGCCCTGAAAGCCCGCCCGCCCATCTTGGCTGGCATCGTGCGTAGAACGGCTCCATGCAATCTTCGATAGGCATCCTTGGCACGGGTTCGGTAGGCACCAGCGTCGCGATTTCAGTCCTTCACGCGGGGTTCGCAAGTGAAGTGCTGCTCTGTGACCAGAAAGCGGAGGTCGCGGAAGGGGAGGCGATGGACCTGGCGCACGGCGCGGCCTTCTACCCGACGGTCACGGTAGAGAGCGTCCCCTTCGCCGGCTTGCTGAAGACCAGCGCGCTGGTCATCGCGGCCGGACGCGGGGGCAAGCCGGGCGAGTCTCGCCTGGATCTGCTGCGCGACAACGCGCGGATCCTCGCTGAGATCGGCAAGAATCTCGCGTCGTATCACGGACTCTTGATCGTCGTGACAAACCCGGTAGACGTGCTCACGTACGTGGTGGCGCAGAGCTCAGGTCTGCCGCCAGAGCGCGTGATCGGCACAGGCACGATGCTGGACAGCGCGCGTCTCAGGCAGGTGATCGGCGCCGAGCTGAACGTCGACCCGCACTCGGTGCATGCGCACGTGGTGGGCGAGCATGGAGACTCCGAGGTTGTGCTCTGGTCCAGCGCGCAGGTGGGCGGACTGGCGCTTCGCGATTGGCCGGGGTGGCGGCGCGAACGTGAACGGGAGCTCGCCGAGAAAGTGCGAATGGCCGCCTACGAGATCATCAGGCGAAAGGGCTCCACGAACCATGCGATCGGTCTCGTCACTGCGGCGTTGGTGCGGGCGGCGCTGCGTGGCGAACGGCGCATCCAAACTGTGTCGCGGGTTCAGACCGGCGCGCTCGGGTTCAAGGACCTGGCCCTGTCGCTGCCGACTGTCGTGGACGCTGGCGGCGCGGTGGAGGTTGTGACCCCGGGCCTCGACGACGCCGAGCGGGACGCGTTGTCACGCTCCGCGAAGACGTTGAGCGAGGCGATCCGCTCGCTTCTGTAGTCGCCGCCCACCTCAGGGGATGTCGACGATCTTCCCGATGAACAGGATCGTCCCTGAGAACCGCTCGCGGATGGCGAACACGAAGGGGCGGTTCACGCAGAAGCACGGCGGCAGGCTCGTGACGCGCATCCCGGTGTTCGTGACCGCGGCGGCTTCGGTGCCCTCTTCGTTCACGTCCACGTACGTCTTGTGCTTCACGAACGCGATGAAAGCCTGCGCCGGTGTCATGCGCGAAAAGTCCGCGGCGCTTTCGGAGAACGGAACGTCCATGCCCAGGGCGATGAGATCGTCCTTCAACTCGCGCTCGTAGGAGAGCTTGAACTTCGGCAGCTGCACCGCGAAGGAGACCTCCTGCATCGGCGCCAGAAGCGCGGTCCATGACGCGGTGTCCAGGCCGGCGGCAAGCGCCGCGATGCCGGAAGCGTCCGTCGGCATCACGACAGTCATGACGAATGCGCC
The DNA here is from genome assembly GCA_031395945.1 of Gemmatimonadota bacterium. Taxonomy (GTDB): domain Bacteria; phylum Gemmatimonadota; class Gemmatimonadetes; order Gemmatimonadales; family Gemmatimonadaceae; genus DASPMP01. Next base: position 7,933 of record JANNJV010000245.1, read on the forward strand.
GATGCCGTAGGGAAGCTCACCGATGGTTGTGCTGGAGGTATTGGTATAGCGGAATTTGCCGCTGCCCTCTTCCCGTGCCATGGTCGGGAGGGTGCGCTCACCGCTCAGGCCGCGGAACGGCAGGTTCTGCGTCTTCGCGGGATCGAACTGCTCGCGCCACGAACCCTTGAAGTAGATCGCGTTGATCAGGAACATCACGTCGTCGGAGCTGATCTCGTCCACGATCGTCGGGATTTTTCCCTTGGTTTTCGTGCTGACCCAATTGTTCACCGCGGTCTTCGTCGTGGCGTCGAACGGGGTTGCGGCAACCTCCGCGTCGAACGTCTGCTTCACCTGATCGATGAAGCTCTGGTTGACGCTGAATCCCTGCCTGTACCAGACCGAGTTGGCGATCTCGAACGTGGTGCTCGGGTCCAGCCCGGCCTCCAGCGCCATGAGTCCGCGATAGCCCTGGTTGATCTCGGCCAGCTCGGCGGCACCGAAGCCCAGCGTGGAG
>JANNJV010000251.1:0-8923 GCA_031395945.1 Gemmatimonadota bacterium
CGTCGCGCACGACCAGGTCGAGCATGGAGCCCAGCACCTCGCCCAAGAGATGTGCGCTCCCACTGTAATCACCCAGTGCATCCGGCGGCGCATTGTACGCCACGTTGCTGACCTGCTCCGCCGAGAACCGGGAGTATGTCGGCTGAGACAGATAACGGGCGATGAGGCCTTCCAGGTGCGCCGTGCGCGTACTGTCCCACGTGGGGAGCTGCGCGCGCCGCAGCAGGAGGTCCGAGTAGAAAATCGTCAGTCCTTCGCTGAACCAGAGCGTCGGCACGGGCTCGATCTGCTTGTACGTCACGCCGACGTACTGCGCCGGCCGGATGCGCATCAGATTCCACGTGTGAATGAACTCGTGCGCGGTTTCCGCGAGCACCGCGTTCGGATCGCGCGTCAATTGATCGCTCGGCGCGCCGAGGGTGACCGAGTTGTGATGCTCAAGCCCGCCCCACGCCAAGTCCTGAAAGAGGAAGTGGTATTCGCGATACGGAGCGCGCCCGAAGAGGCGCACCGCCTGTTGCGTCATCCGCTCAACGCCATTTCTGAACGCGGCCGTATCGAACGGCGGGCGTCCCTGGTGACCCAGGTACGCGATGTGATGCGGCACGTGATCGACGCTGAACGACCACTGCCGATACTGCCCGACGAGGATGGGCGACTCCACCAGCACATAGGCGTTGGCCGCGAAGAATGTCGTCGGCGCCAGTGTGGGCGTCAGGCCGGTGGCAATGCCGGGCCAGGGCGTGATGACTTCCACGTGCGCCGGCGCCAGCTCCGATCCCACCACGTACATGAATGCGTGGGGCCCGCCGATCAGTCCGCCCGTGAGTGACAGAAACGGACGCCACGCCGCGCGCGGAGACGGTTCTCGCTCCGGCAACACGATGCGGTATTCGATCACCGCGCTCCCACCATTCGTGGTCACCCGCCATAGGGCGGAGTCCTCACGCGCGATTGCCGCCTGCGCTGAGATCCGCAGCCGCTCGACGTACCTGTGGAAGCGGTCGTCGTACTCCGGGTGCCGGGCCATTGCCACACGAAACGTGTCGGGCGCGTTGCTCACGAACATGCGGACGTCGAACCCGGTGGTGTCGCCGGGCGCGACGGTGATCGTATAGGCGATCTGCGGCTGCGAGCGCGCGAACCGCGCCTCCACACCGTCGGTGAAATGCCGCTGCGGATTCTGTGCGAGCGCGGTGGCGGACGCGGCGCCAAGAAGGCAGAGCAGGGCGGGCATTGAAGCGTGGTGACGCATGACTCGCTGGACTGAGGGAAGACGCTTGCAGTCTAAGATGCCACCGGACTCCTCGGTGCTTACAGACCCCTCCTCTCCCTCGCCTCTCCCTCTCCTCTCCCCGTCCCTTTCCCGCAGCTGTTGTTTCCCTCTTCCCCCTTCCCCCTTCCCTCTTCCCGGTTCCCCCGTCCCGCCGTTATTCAGACCGGTGCAACCACTTCGCATCGCCCTGACCAAGCGCTCTGACGGCAGCGCTGTGCTCCACTGCACGCGCCCCGACCGATCGGAGACGTGGCAAAAGCAGGAAGGGGCGCACGCGGCATTCTTTCCGCTACACGACCTGACGCACTTCGCCGTGGAGACGGAGCTCGGGATCCGCGACGCGTTCTACGGTCTCATTGCCGTGGGCTGGTCCATCGACGACACAACGGGCAAAGGGGCGCGGGGACCGCTGCCGGATATCGCGCTCTTCGTCGAGAACGTGGTGGGCACGCTGGACTCCGAACGCGGAAGCGGTTCGCGCTGGACGGCCGCTGAGTTCAACGAGAACACCGCTCGATACGCATCCAACTCAGGACGCCCTGTCCCTCGGGCACTCACCGACGAGGAGCTGGCGCGCATCCGCAAGCGCAGGGCGCAGCTGTTCGCCCAGTGGCGCGAGCTGCCGCCGGGAGGCTCGCTGGCGCTGACCTTCTGAGCCTCGCGAGGCTGGCGCGCCAGAGCGTACACCCACATTTTGCGGCGCCTCTCCGCTCGCTCCTCCCTCCCCACCCGCTCGACTCATGCGCATCGGGAAGCTCGCCGTGCTCGCCGCCATTGTAGCGGGCGCCGTGATCGCGCTGCTTGCGGTCACCGGCGTCGTCCAGCAGTCGGACATTCTTGAAGTCGCGCTAAAGACCTTCGGATCGCTCGCCATCCTCTTCGCCGCCGCCCTGACATGGCAAGCCGTGCGCGGCAAGCCGAGCGCGCCGGACCGGACCGACAAACCAGTTCCGTAACAGGAGACCTCATGGGCTTTCTCGTACTCGGCGGCATCGTCGTCGTCGGCGTCGCCGGCATCGCGCTCTACAACGGCTTGATTCGCAGGCGCAACGCCGTGGACCAGGCGTTCAGCACCATCGACGTGCAGCTCACGCAGCGCTACGACCTCATTCCCAAGCTCGTCGAGACGGTGAAACAGTACATGACGCACGAGCGCTCGCTGCTGGAGGAGATCGTTCGCCTGCGCACCAAGGCCGTGCAGAGCACGAGCCAGGGGGACAAGATCACCGCCGACAACGAGCTGTCCAACGCGATGGGACGGCTCAACGTGGTGATGGAGAACTACCCGCAGCTGCGCGCCAGCGACACCTTCGTGCAGTTGCAGCGCTCGCTGAACGAGGTGGAAGAACAGCTCGCGGCCGCGCGCCGCAGCTACAACGGCGCCGTCACCGACTACAACAACGCGGTGCAGACCTTCCCCAGCTCGCTCATCGCGGGCAGCACCGGCTTCGGCCTTCGCCAGATGTTCATCGCCGACGTACAGAAGCGCGCTGACGTCGACATCAAGGGATTGTTCAAGGCGTGACCGGCAGTACGGTCGGGCGCATCAGTCAGCTCGACAAGTCCACGTTGCTGAAGCTGCAGGCGGGCTGCAACTACATCAACGCGGAAGTCGAGAAGGTCCGGCGACGCGTGGTCACCGTCGGCATCGTCGTGGGCGCGATCGGGATCATCGTGTACGCCTACATGTGGAGCAACGGCGCGCGCGACCCGCGCTTTCCGTTGGGCGGCGCGGCCGCGCTCATCATTCTCTTTGCAACGCAGCAGAAGCGAGCGCTCAACAAGAGTTACAAGCACATCGTGGTGGGCCGCGTGGTGGGCGCGTTGGGTCACGGCCTGACGTACTCGGCCGAGTCGCGCTTCACGAAGCAGGAATTCCTGGACATGGACCTGTTCGAGAAGCGCACCGAGCAGTGGGCCGCCGAGGACGAGATCTGCGGGAAGAAGAACGCGGTGAGCTACGCCATTCTCGAGGCGAAGGCGACGCGCACCGAAGGCACCGGCAAGAACCGCCGCAAAGTGACGATCTTCAAGGGCATCATCGTCCGACTGGACTTCAACAAGAATTTCCCCGGCCACACCGTCGTCGTTCCTGACAGCGAGAGCAAGATCCTTGGCGGGCTCTTTGGCGAATCCCGCACGCGACGCGCGAAGGAGCTGTGCCTGCTGGACAACGTGGATTTCGAGAACGTCTACAGCGTCTACTCCACCAACCAGCAGGAGGCGCGCTACATCCTGACGCCGAAGTTGATGGAGCTCATCATGGAGGCGCGGGTCACGTTCTCGGGTGAGTTGCGCGTGTCCTTCCACGACAACTCGGTGTTCGTGACCATCCCACAGTCGGTGGACCGGTTCGAGGTGGGGCTCTTCGGCTCGAAGATTACGCCGGAAACCGCGGTCGGCGAGCTGGCCGAAGTGGTGAAGCTCTCGGAGCGTTTGATCGAGACACTGGACCTTGAGACGCGCATCTGGACCAGGGTGTGAACTCGTCGCAGATCGCGAAACTTGTCCTTTTCGCCTTGCTCGCCGTCGCCGCGTTGCTCGTGTCCTCGGCCCAATGGCGAGTCGTGCAGCGGCCGACGCCCCGTCGGCGCGCGTACGTCGTAGCGGGAGCGGTCTCTACCATCCTCCTGGCTGGCCTTGTGTCGGCAACCGACTACATGGTGGGACGGCGCGGCACGTTCGTAATGAACCTGGCCATGGCTGCCGTCGTCTGCGCGGTTGCGCTTGGGGTCGGTGAATGGTGGACCCGGCGCCCACGCTGGGCAGCGTCGGGCCGCGTCTACAAATTCATGACGCTGATATCGTTGCACCTGCTGACAGTCGCAATGCTGCTCTACGTCTTGGTCTAGGAACCTGTCATGAAGAAGCGGATGTGAAGCGATTTTCGGCGAGAGACGCCAGCGCAATCGACGCCACGAAGTACATGTACATCCGGGTGGGTGACGCGCACCGCTTCGTGCCCATCTGGGTGGTGGTCGTGGACGGTCGTATCCTCGTACGTCCCTGGAATAACCGCGCGGCCAGTTGGTACCGCGCATTCCTGGAGCAGCCCCTCGGCACCGTGCGGATCGGTGACCGCGAGATTCCGGTTCGCGCCAGGACCGTGAGGGGCGTGAAACTCAACGACGCGATGGACGTAGCATACGGCGAGAAGTACGATACCAGGGCGAACGAGAAGTACGTGAAGGGTTTCGCGACCGCGAAGCGGCGAGCCACCACGCTGGAGCTGCTTCCGCGGTAGCCCCATCTCCTCCCGCTCACCTGACCACACAGGAACTTACGATGCTGGCCGCCGTATTCACCGACGCATGAGCGACGCCGTCATTCTGGAACATCTGCGCAAGAGCTTTGGCGATTTCGTCGCGGTCGACGACATCTCGCTTCGCGTGCCGCGCGGATCGATCTACGGCTTTCTCGGGCCAAACGGGGCCGGGAAGACGACCACGATCCGGATGATGATGAGCATCTTCTACCCGGACCGCGGCACCATCAGCATCCTGGGCGAACCCAATTCCGAGAGCATCAAGGATCGCCTGGGGTATCTCCCGGAGGAGAAAGGCCTCTACAAGAACATGAAGGCGGGCGAGCTCGTCGCCTACTTCGGCCGCCTGAAGGGGATGTCCAAGAAGGACGCGAAGGCCCGCGCCGAAGAGATGATGAAGCGCTACGCATTGGGCGAGTGGATCACCACCAAGTGCAAGGCACTCTCGAAGGGGATGGGCCAGAAAGTCCAGATCCTGGCGACACTGATCCATTCTCCCGAACTCGTGATTCTCGACGAGCCGTTCTCCGGGCTCGACCCCGTGAACGTCGAGATCGTCCGCGAACTGATCCTCACCCTCAAGCGCGAAGGCAAAACGGTGATCTTCTCGACGCACGTGATGGAGCAGGCGGAGCAGATCTGCGACTATGTCGTGTTGATCAACCGCGGACGCGTCGTACTGGACGGCAGCATCACCTCGGTGCGTCAATCCGGCGGCTCGACGATTCACCTGGACTACGAGGGTGATGGAGCGGTGCTTCGTACGCTGACCGGCGTGTCGCGCGTCAACGACGCCGGCAAGCACGCGGAGTTCGTGCTGGCACCGGGGTACGACGCGGATCACCTGCTCACGCAGATCGTCGGCAAGGTGAAGGTCCGCAGCTTCGACACACGCGAAGCGTCGCTGCACGAAATCTTCGTGCGCGCCATCGGCAAGGACGGCGGTATCGAGCGCGGAGGCAAGCATGCGTAAGCCCCTGCTGGTCGCGCAGCGCGAAATCACGGAGCAGTTCAAGACGAAGGGGTTCTGGATTGGCATCATGCTCTTCCCCATCCTCATCGTGCTCTCCGTCGTGGGACCGGTGCTCATCGAGCGTGCCAAGAGCGTACGCCCATACGCGGTCGCCGATTCGTCCGACTGGTTGGCCGCGGCTGTGGATCACGATGCGTCCATCTCGGACACGCGGCGCCTGTTGCTGGAGACGGCGAACCGGCAGATGCAGAACAAGAACCTCGACCAGCTGCCCCCGGTACTGGCGCGCCTCGCGCCGTTCGCGGGCAAGATGCCGCCGTCGCAGCTGGACTCCGCGGCGAAGGCGCTAGCCACGGGGGACTCGAGCGCCGCCGCCAATCTGCCCGACGCGACGCGGGCCGCGGTGCTGGCCGCGCGCGTGGAGTATCGAACCTGGTGGGATACGGCCTCGGCGCGAACCATTCGTGCCGTGCACGGGGCGCCCGCGCGCGCGCGCTACAAGCGCGTTGAGGCCACGGGTGATCTCAACAAGCGCGTCGCCGACGGCGAACTGTTCGCCTACTTCGTGATCGGCAAGGATCCAGTGCAGGACAACTCCGGCATGGCGTACGTCGCCAAGAACGTCGCGGACGATCAACTGCGCGAATGGTACGAGAAGCAGGCCACCGGCGCCGTGCGACGGCGGCGCCTGGAGCGAGAGCGGATCAGTCCCCAGACCGCGGCGTGGCTGTCCGCCGAGAGCAAGTTCATCGAGCGGACGGTCTCGGCGTCCGGACAGCAGACCGCGGTGGGCATGAGCGACAAGCTGCGGCAGAACGCGCCGATCGTGTTCGTGTACCTGCTGTGGATCTCGATCTTCAGCATCACTCAAAGCCTGCTTACCAGCACCATCGAGGAGAAGTCCACGCGCATCAGTGAGGTGCTGTTGTCATCGGTGTCTCCGGTGCAGCTCATGGCCGGCAAGATCCTCGGCGTGGCGGGCACAGGGCTGATGATGATCGCGACCTGGGTGCTCACCGCATTCGTCGCCATGAAGTACCTGCCCAAGCTGCTCGGCGCACCGGCGTCGCTGGATCTCACACCAATTCTGAGCGATCCCGTGCTGCTGGCCAGCTTCGTGATCTATTTCCTGTTGGGCTACATGCTGTATGCGGCGATCCTCATCGGCATCGGATCGGTGGTGAACACCATCCAGGAAGCCCAGGCGCTGATGATGCCGGTGATGATGATGCTGATGTTGCCGCTGCTGGCGATGATGCCCATCGGTCGGGATCCGAATGGCACGTTCGCGAAGGTGATGTCCTACATCCCGCCATTCACGCCGTTCGTGATGATGAACCGCGCGGCCGGCCCGCCGAGCCTGATGGAGTACATCCTGACGACAGTGCTGCTCGTCGCGGCGATCGCTGGGATGCTATGGGCGTCGGCCAAGATCTTCCGCATTGGCATTCTCATGACGGGCAAGCCGCCCAAGGTGCGCGAGATTCTCCAGTGGATCCGCACGCCTGTTGGCGTCGTGCCCGGCCGGCGCGAGGAGTAACCGGGTTCGCGTTGCTGGGGGATCGCGCTGCGGTCGCAGTGGCGCTGCGGTCGCGCCTGATCCTGGCCTCAGCGCGCGAAAGCCTTTAGCGCGAGCGACCCGGGCCGCGCCGGCGCGGGCCGCGCGAAGAACCTGACGACCGCTCGGAATCGCGGCCGGCGGGCGTGGAACGACGCTGCTCGTTGGCCTTCTGCCTGGACCGCTCGCCCTGGCGCTGCGCCCGATGCGCGGCAAGGCGCTCGCCAAGTGGAATCTCGAGCTTGCCTTCGGGCCTCGCCGTGTAATTGAAGTCCGGCAGCGTGACCCGCGGCAACGACTTGCTCACCGCGCGTTCGATGGACTTGAGCTCTCCTTCCTCCTGCGGCGACACGAAGGTGAAAGCCTCGCCGGTCAGCTCGGCCCGGGCGGTACGGCCGACTCTATGGATGTAGTCCTCGGGCGCGAGCGGCACGTCGAAGTTGACCACATGTCCAAGCGCCTCAACGTCGATGCCACGCGCGGCAATGTCGGTGGCGACGAGCACGCGATAGCGCCCGTTCTTGAAACCGGCCAGCGCGTCCTCTCGCTGTGCCTGCGACCGGTTGCCGTGGATGCGCGCGGCGTTGATGCCGCGTTTCGTCAGGAACTCCCACAGCCGATTGGCGCGGTGCTTGGTGCGGGTGAACACCAGTGCTTCCTTCATCAGCTGGCGATCCAGCAGCGTGAACAGCAGGAGCGACTTGAGCTCCTGCGGCACGGGATACACTGCCTGCGTGATGCCGGTAGCCGGCAGCGATTTACGCTCGAGATTGATGGTCGCCGGGTTGTGCAGCATCTCGCGCGTGAGCTGGAGAATCGGCGCCGGCATCGTCGCGCTGAAGAACAGCGTCTGACGCCTGGTGGGTATCTGCTTCAGCACGCGCCGGATGTCGGGCAGGAAACCCATGTCCAGCATGCGATCGGCCTCGTCCAGCACCAGGTGCTCGATCTTGTCCAGCCTCGCGTACGAGTGCCTCAGGTGGTCCAGCAACCGGCCCGGCGTCGCCACGATGACGTCCACGCCTGAGCGGAAGGCGTGTTCCTGCGGCCCCATCCCGACGCCGCCGTACACCGCGGCACCTGTGATCGGCGTGTGGACCGCGACGTCGTTGAGCTCCTGGACGATCTGCGCCGCCAGCTCGCGCGTGGGCGTGATGATCAACGCGCGTGTCGTCCCGCGCGGCTTGGTCAGCAGCTTGTTGAGTATCGGGAGCAGGAACGCGACCGTCTTCCCGGAGCCAGTCATGGCACAGGCCAGCACGTCGCGGCCCTCCATGGCGGGTGGGATGGCGTCGGCCTGGATCGGGGTAGGCTTGGCGAAGCCGAGATCCTTGATCCCGGCAAGCAAACTCGCGTGCAACTTCAGAGAACCAAAGGGCATAGGAGAAACCTAGCCGCGCCGCGGGTGCCGGTGCGCCGCGGGTGCGTCGCTGGTCCCTTAGCGTGACCCTGGCCAAAAGTGGCATGAAGAGCACATGCCACTTTTGCCATGGGCTCCGCGCTCCGGGGACACAGCCTCCGCTCCCGCCACACTCCGCCTTGCCGCAAGCGGTCGTTGACGCGGGGCTCCCGAACTCCGCGACCTGCACCAGCGAGCGATGGACGCGAGTCTCCCGAGCGCTAAGCCCATGGCAATTCTGGCATGTGCTCTTCATGCCAGAATTGGCCAGGGTGCGCGAGCGGAGACCCGCGTCCTTAGTGAGCGGAGACCCGCGTTCATGACGCGCGGGGACGCGAGTTTCTCGTAGATTAGACGCGACCGATCTAACGGAGAGTCACTGATGCAGGTGGAACTGCTTGTGCTGCGCCTCGTGCACGTGCTCGGCGGGATGTTCTGGGTGGGCACCGGCC
>JANNJV010000271.1:0-3135 GCA_031395945.1 Gemmatimonadota bacterium
ACGACCGCCTGGATGGTCTTGGTGTTCGGATCGCTGAAGACGCGTGCCACCCGCGCCGGCGCGAGCGCCAACTTTGCGAAGCGCTCGGGGTCCGGCGACCACGGCACGATGTCGATGCGTTCGCCACCAAGTTCGTTGACCACGGCCTGCACGCGGGAGCCCTTGAGTCCGACGCACGCGCCCACCGGATCGATGGAGTCGTCGCGCGAGAACACGGCGATCTTCGTGCGGCTCCCCACTTCGCGCGCCGACGCCCGGATCTCGACGATGCTCTGCTGGATCTCGGGCACCTCGAGCTTGAAGAGCGCCTTGACGAACAACGGATCGGCCCGGCTGAGAATGAGCCGCGGCCCCTTGGGCGTCTCTTCCACGCGCTTGAGCACGGCACGAATGGGCTCGCCCTGATGGAAGTGCTCGCGATGGTTCTGCTCGCGGTACGGAATGATGGCTTCCGCCTCGCGGAACTTGTTGAGCATCACCACGAGCTTGCCGCGTTCGATCTGCTGCACCTCCCCGGAGAGCAGCTCGCCCAGCTTGGTGGAGAACTCGTCGCGAATCTTAGAGCGCTTGCCCTCACGGACGCGCTGAATGATGCGCTGCTTGGCCGCCTGGACCGCGGCGCGGCCGAAGACGGCAAAGTCCACGGGCTCCTCGAGAACGTCACCGACCTCGAAGCCCTCATCGAAGCTGCGCGCGTCGTCGAGCGAAATCTCCTTGCTGGAATCCTCGACGGTGTCCACCACGGTCTTCAGCAGGACGATCTTGATGCCGCCCTTGTGGTCATCGATTTCGACCTCGGCCTGCACGTTGGGCCCGTACTTCTTTGCGAGCGCCGCCATGATGCCGTCCTGCAGCAAGCCGTAGAGCTCCGAACGCTCGATCTGCTTGACGTTCGTGACTTCACGAAAGGCCGCCAGGATGTCTGCAGAACTCACCATCACCAAGTCCTCGCTTAATCAGATGCGAAATGCCAACCGCGCTTCCTTGACTGCCGCGAGCGGCAAACGTCGCTCCCGACCATCGATTTCAACCGTGGCGTTTTCGGCGCCACTGTCACCGTCGATCTGAATCAACTTGCCCTCGAACCGACCACCGTGCTCCGGTGCGAGTACAGACACCCAACGACCGACGAACCTTTGCCACTCCGCCGCTGAGCGCAGTGGACGATCCCCCGGGGACGACACCTGCAACACGTACTGCTCCGACACCAACCCGCTGTGGTCCAGGCGGGCTTCGAGCGCTCGGGACAGCCGTGCACAATCGTCAACGCTCACGCTTTGGCCGTCGCGCCGATCGATGCGTATTTCGACCAGCGGCCGATTCCTGGTGCCGCCCTTCCGGAGTTCGACCAGATCGAACTCAGCGGCATCAAGCTCAGCAATGACAACTGCTTCCAGCGTTTCGCTCACGTCATGTCGAGGTAGCCCACAAGAATAAAAAAATGTGGGGAGCATCCCCCACATTCCGCTCGCGGACCAGAGGCCCGCGCAGCACTTACAAGGTATCGGGAGCCACGCGGAGCGTCAACTAGCGAAGATGACCCCCACTTGGCGCCCTGCGTCTCCGGCGCGGTGTGAGAAGAATCTATTGTTGTTGCACCGAGTGCAGCTTGGCGAAACGCTGACGTGCCGGATGCCCTGTGCCCGGGCGTGACTCGCGATCAAACCGCGCAAATCGACAGTACGCGGACCGGTGGCGGCCTCACCCGTGAGCCTTTGATAGACCTCCGGACTCACTTCATAGCACTTGCCACAGATAGCGGGACCGAGATGCAGCCGCAGCTCGTCCGCCGGAAATCCGCGATGCGTGAGCGCGGCAATTCCCTGTTCGACGATGCGCGCGGCGGTGCCGCGCCACCCGGAGTGCAGCGCAGCAATGGCGCCCGATGGATGCGCGAGAAACACAGGAACGCAGTCGGCGATGGTCACGGCCAGCGCGGTACCGCGGCGCGTGACCACATGTCCGTCCGCACCGGTGCTGCGGAGCCACCCATCCCAGCCTGGGTCGTGGGCGATGATTCGGGAACCGTGCACCTGCGATGCAGTCGCGAGACGCAGGACGCCTCGTTCGGCTGCCGTTGCCCGCAGCGCATCCCAGCGTCCGATCACCTCGCGCACGGGTTCGTCCGACGCGGTGCTGAAACTGCCGATGGCGCGCGTGGTCGTGAACGCGTGCACGCCGAAGGGGGAGAAGTCGTCAACAGTCTCCACCTGCTCCGGCGAAATCATTTCGTCCGCCGATCCTCCACGCGGGAAATGCTCGCGCCCAGCGCGTTGAGCCGCTCGTCGATGCGTTCGTAGCCGCGTTCGATCTGCGCCACGTTGTTGATAGTGCTCTCGCCATCCGCGCAGAGCGCCGCGATGAGCATGGCCATGCCCGCGCGGATGTCGGGAGACTCCAACGTGCTGCCGCGAAGCCTGGACGGACCAGACACCAGGGCGCGATGCGGGTCGCAGAGGACGATCCGCGCACCCATGCCCACCAGCTTGTCGACGAAAAACAGCCGCGACTCGAACATCTTCTCGTGGATGAGAATCAATCCGGTGCACTGCGTGGCGGTCACAAGCGCGGCCGACATGGAGTCCGCCGGGAACGCCGGCCAGGGCTGATCCTCGAGCTTGGGCACGTGGCCACCCATGTCCGACTGGATCACGCGCTGCTGTTCCTCCGGCACCACGAGGTCAGCGCCGTCGATCATGCACGACACGCCGAGTCGCGCAAAGCCCATGAGCGTCGATCGGAGGTGCTCGATACCGCAGTCGGCGATGCGAAGCTCCGACTTCGTCGCCGCGGCGAGCGCGATGAACGACGCTACCTCGATATGGTCCGGCCCGATGCGATGACGAGCGCTTCCCAGCGTGCGGCCGCCATCGATGGTGAGCTTGTTCGTCCCGATCCCTTCAATGGACGCGCCCAGCGCCACCAGAAAGTGGCACAGGTCCTGGACGTGCGGCTCGCAGGCGGCATTCCGAAGAATGGTGGTGCCCCGCGCAGCGGCCGCCAAACCCATAATCGTTTTCCTCGCCCAAGACCACCCATGTGGCAGCGGCATCTGGGGGTCGTGACTTGGGCAGACGCGCAGGTGATCGGGGAAGGGGGGGAGATCGTGGAGTTTGTCGCGTTATTTTGCACAAA
>JANNJV010000273.1:0-2937 GCA_031395945.1 Gemmatimonadota bacterium
CGACCCGGAGTCCGCGTTCATCGTCACGCGTGGTGCGGAATCCCGGAAAGGCGTTGAGGCACAGCTGCGCTCGTTGGGGTATGGCGGCGAGGCCAGCACCGTGCGCGCGGGCGACGCGCAGGACGGTGCCGTGCAGCTGATCGTCCTGTACGACATTCCGCCGGCGGAAGACCAGCTGCGGCGATTGGTCGCCGGCGGCGGAGCGGCGCGCGTGGTGGCGCTGGTAGCGCCACGGCAGGTCGCCACGATGCGGCGGATGGCTGGTGGTGCTGTGACGCCGCTGGGACTGCCGGAAGCGGCCGCGCGCGCGCGCTCGCGCGAGGACAGCCTGCGCGACGAGCTGCGACAGGTGCTCACGAGCGGCCATTTCTCGCGTGAGCTGCTCTCGCTGGAGCCGCTGCTCTCGGAGTTCGACGGGGCCGAAGTGGCCGCGGCGGCGCTCCGACTGCTCGACGCCGAACGCTCCAAGCCACAGGCGATCACGGCTGCTTCAGCATCGCCCGCAATGACGCGTCTCTACGTGAACGTGGGCGAGATGGACAACGTGCGGCCGGGCGATCTGGTAGGCGCTGTCACCAACGAAGCTGGAATCTCGAAGGCGGAGATGGGCCGGGTGGAGATCCGCGAGCGCCACTCCACGGTCGAAGTCGCGACCGCTGTCGCGAATGCCGTTGTGGCGAAGCTCAACGGGGTCACGATTCGTGGACGCAGGGCGCTGGTGAAGGTGGACGAGGATCGCGGCGATCGCGGTGATCGCGGTGGCGCTCCGAGGCGCGACCGCGGCGCACCGCCTCGCGATCGGGGCGGACCTCCACGCAAGAGGCCCGCGCGACGGTCATGATCTCCGACATGCCCTTTCCGTCCACCGGCGGGTGGATTGAAGTCATCAGCGGCGTGATGTTCAGTGGCAAGAGCGAAGAGCTGATTCGCCGCATTCGCCGCTCGGTGATCGCGCGAAAGAAGGTCCAGGTCTTCAAGTCCCATCTCGACGCGCGCTATGCAGGCATCTATCAGGTGTCGAGCCACGACGGCCGCACGATTGAAGCCGTCCCTGTGGACACCACGGATCAGATCATCGCCCGCCTCGAGCCGGATACCCAGGTCATAGGCATCGACGAGGCACAGTTTCTTGATCGCGGCATCGTGCCGCTTGCCACGTCTCTTGCGCAGCGTGGCCTGCGCGTGATCGTGGCGGGAACCGATCTGGATTTCCGCGGCGAACCATTCGGGGCTATGCCGCATTTGCTGGCCATCGCCGAATTGGTGGACAAGCTGCACGCCATCTGCGTCGTGTGCGGCGGCCCGGCCAGCCGCAACCAGCGGTTGATCAACGGCAAGCCCGCGCGCTACGACTCGCCCACGATCATGGTGGGCGGGCAGGAGGCCTACGAAGCGCGCTGCCGCTCCTGCCATTCCGTGCCGCGGCGCGACGAAGATCAGGTCGCCCTTCCTCTCGTCGTCACCCGCGAACCGTACTAGACCGCTGCGCCCCTGGCGTACGCGAGGTGCAGGAACTCCTCTCGCGTCTTTGGGTCGTCGCGGAACGCGCCCCGAAGCGCGCTGGTGATGGTACGCGAATTCTGTTTCTCCACGCCGCGCATCATCATGCACAGGTGAAACGCCTCGATCACCACTCCGACGCCGGTGGGCTTCAGGACGTCCTGGATGGCGCTGGCAATCTCTTCCGTCAGGCGTTCCTGCACCTGGAGACGACGGGCGAACACTTCCACGATGCGCGGGATCTTTGAAAGGCCCACGATGTGTCCGTTCGGGATGTAGGCGACGTGCGCTTTCCCGAAGAACGGCAGCATGTGATGCTCGCACATCGAGTACAGCTCGATGTCGCGGACCATCACCATGTTGTGGTGGCCTTCCGACGTGAAAATTCCGTTCCCGACGACGTCTTCCACGCAACTGCGATAGCCCTTGGTCAGCCACGTCAGGCTCCGCGCCACGCGCGCCGGCGTTTCCTGCAATCCTTCCCGCTCGACGTCCTCGCCGATCAGCTCGAGCTGGCGTTTGACCAGGGCCTCTAACTCGGGATTACTCGGGACTTTGGAATCCGCGCTCTCAGCGTCGCCTACCTGTGCTTTTCGAGTCATACTCACCTGTTTGTCACAAAGTTGTTGACGCTCCCTGGCCCTAATCGTAGCTTGGCGACCCCGTACCACCTGTCAACGCCGGGCCCGGGACATCATGCTGCTCGTTGGACTCACGGGTAATATCGCGAGTGGAAAATCGACCGTGGCTCAGCTGCTGTCCGAGCGGGGCGCGACGATCATCGATGCGGACGTGCTCGCGCGGCGTGCGGTGGAGCGCGGCACCAAGGCCTTCGACGCCATCGTTCGGCGCTGGGGCACTTCGGTGCAGGCGCCCGACGGACACCTGGATCGCCCTGCGCTGCGGCGCGTGGTATTCGGAAACGCCAAGGAGCTCGAGGCGCTAAACGATATCGTCCATCCCGAAGTGGAACGCTTGCGGCACGAGCGCATTGACGAAGCCCGCGCGCGCGGTGATCGCATCGTCGTGTGCGACATTCCCTTGCTGTTCGAGAAGAAAATGGTGGATGGCTTCGATCGGCTGCTTCTGGTGGACGCGCCGCGGCCGTTGCGGCTGGAACGCCTGGTCAATGATCGCGGGCTCAAGGAAACCGAAGCGATGGACATGATCGCCGCACAGATGCCCGCCGAGCTGAAGCGCGCGCGCGCGGACTTCGTGATCGACAACGCCGGAACGCTCACCGAATTGGAGCGCCGCGTGAACGACGTGTGGGCGTCGCTGGTTCAGGACGCCGAGACGCGGGTGCACGCGGGCGTTTAGCGCTTAGGCTCTGGGCTGTGGGCTTTGGGCTTTGGGCGTTCAGGGATTACGCTTAGTCCGACCTGGCGAAAAGCCGCAGTCGATAGCCCACAGCCCCTAGCCCACAGCCCACAGCCC
>JANNJV010000292.1:0-7469 GCA_031395945.1 Gemmatimonadota bacterium
CGGCCCAAGACGATGGCGGTGAACGTTCACGGTGAGCTGCCGCACGGCGTGACCGCCAAGGACGTCGTCCTCACGCTGATCGCGAAGGTCGGCACCGGCGGCGGCCAGGGCTACATCGTGGAGTACCGCGGCCAGGCCATCGAGGAGCTCTCCATGGAGGGCCGGATGACGGTCTGCAACATGTCGATCGAGTGGGGCGCCAAGGCCGGCCTCATCGCTCCCGACCAGACCACGTTCGACTACATCGAGGGCAAGCCCGAAGCCGGTGCGCTGCTGGTCTGGATCGAGATCGGCAGCCCCGACGCCGCCAGATTACACAAGGCCAGCAAGGCCGCACCGCGGGTCGTGGTCTATTGTCACAAGGATCCGCGGCAGCTGCTGCGCCAGTTGAGCGGCGAGCGCATCCACCGGCGTGAAGCGCTGGAGATCGCGGTGCTTGACCGCCAGTTCATCGCCGCGGTGGTGGAGCGGCTGGACCGGCGCATGAAGCTCGAGCTATCGGTGACGGACGGTCACCTCTACCTCACCCTGGCCGGCAAGACGCTGGAAGCCCCCGTCGAGCGCCTGCAACTTCCTGAGGAATCAGGGACTTAGCCCCTTGCAAAGACCCGCGCAAAGCGGTATTTAACATCACCAGTAAGACGAAGTTAAAGTTCGAACAGTGGACTTTACTCGTGGATGCCGATGAGGTATCCGCTTGCTGTAAAGTCACTTACCCACCTGTGCGTTTGGACACAGCCGGAATCAGACGTTTATACCAGCTTTACTGCGTCTGACAAGCCGCTGCACCGAACGTCGCAACAAAAAAACCCCTCGCGTTCTCGCGCACGCTTTCCCGTCGAGCCCCTCCGGCGTATCTCGGGGAATGACCGTGTGTGGGCCGCACTTATAACATCCAGAGGATTGTCGATGAAGACGACCAACTTGATGCGCGCCGCCATACTGCCGTTCATTGCCGCGGTAGTCGGGTGCGCTGATTCCATCCCCGTTGCGCCGGCGACGACCACGCTCACCAGCTACTCGGCGCGTGCGTCCGCTGTTGCGCAGTCCGATGAAGCGGTGATGGTCAGCCCGGTCATCGACGAAATGAATGCGCAGTTGGCAAGCGCAGGCGCGAACATTCGCGTGCAGAAGGCCGAACTGCTCCGCTCCGTGAACGACTGGAACGCGCAGCAGGGCACGATCATCATCGCCAACGATCGCGACAAGGGCATCGGCGCCGAGTGGATTGCAGGTGACCCGCGTCGTGACGGCCGTACCGGCGTGACGTACGCGATCGGTGCCAGCCGTGGCGCCTCTGGTCCGTTCGTCTTCAACGCGGCGCGCACGGGCTTTCGCCTGAGCACGCCCGCCGAAGTGCAGGCGCAGGTGGAGGAAGGGATGGCGGCTTGGCGCGCAAAGAACTGCAGCCGCGCTCCCGTCGAACAGGTGGGTGTTGCGGCCGGCACCGACGCCACGTTTCTGGATGAGTTTTTCCGCGGGTTGCCGCCCAGCGCCACCTACGCGCAGCCGGCGGACATAGTCCAGGCGGGCTGGCAGCCGTTCGCTTTCTTCCGCGCGTTCGGCGGACCGTCGGGCATCAACATTCTCGGCGTGACCTTCACGTTCGTCTTCGTTGACGGCGCGGGCGTCCCGACCGACATCGATGGCAATGGCAAGGCAGACATTGCGCTGATGGAGATCTACTACAACGGCGGCTACGTCTGGGGCAACGATGGCGCGTTCGACGTGCTGGATTTCTACTCCATCATCACGCACGAGACCGGACACGCCATGGGCCTGGGCCACTTCGGCAAGATCTTCGTGTCGGCGAAGGACGCCGCCGATGGCATTTCGCTGGACGAAGTGAAATTCGCCCCGCGCGCCATGATGAACGCGGTTTATCTCGCCGGCCGTGTTGAACTCACCGGCAACGACAACGGCGCGTTCTGCCGCATCTGGGGCGGCGGGAAATAGCTGGTCGGGGCTGTTTGAACGTGAAACGGGCAAGGTGAACTGATCACCTTGCCCGTTTTGCGTCTGGCACCGATCAGGGCGCCGGTCGCGCCCCGAGGTATTGATTCAACCAGCGCAGCTCGTTGAGCATGCGGTGCACGTTGTTCCAGGAACCCGTGATGCCGTGCGCCATCCCCTGGTACTGGATCATCTTCGCAGGCACGCCGAGCTTCTTGAGCGCCACGTACATCTGCTCGGCTTCGGAGTAGGGAACGCGCTGGTCCACTTCACCGTGGACGAACAGCGTGGGCGTCTTTACGCGGCCCGCGTACGTGAGTGGCGACTGCCGGATCATGATATTGCGCGCCTTTTCCTCCCAGGGGTAGCCGAAGAATTCGGTCTCCTTGGTGCGTGCGATGTCGGCGGTGCCGTAGTCGCTCACCCAGTTCACGATGCCGGCGCCCGCGACGGCCGCGGCGAAGCGGTCCGGATACTGGGTGATGAGCCAGTTCGTCATGAAGCCGCCGTACGAATGCCCCATGGCGGCGACGCGCGCGCGCGCGATGGGCAGCCGTGCGAGCACGTGGTCGATGCCTGCCATGACGTCTTCGCCGTCGCGGTCGCCCCAGGCGCCCCAGGTCCCCCACAGAAACTTCTCGCCGTAGCCAGTGGAGCTGCGAAAATTCACCTCGAGAACGAAATAGCCATTGGCGGCCAGGAACTGGTTCTTGAAGTCAAAGACGTAGCCGTCAGCCGAGTGCGGCCCGCCGTGGTTGCTCACGACCAGCGGATACGGGCCCTTCTCCCGCGCGTATCCATGTGGGTAGAGGAGCCAGCCTTCGATCTGTGTACCGTCCTTGCTGGGGAATCGCAGGCGATCGGCCTTGCTCAGGGCGATCTCGCGCACGAACGACTCGTGCACATTGGTGATGCGTCGTTCGTTCGAGCCGTCGATGTTGGCCACGTAGATTTCCGACGGCGCCTCGATGAGGCCGACGGAGTACGCCATCCGCGTCATCGCCTTGTCGAAGCTGACGTTCGTGATGCGACGTTCGCCCGTGGTGACCTGTGTGACGGGGTCCGCGCCGTTTGCGGCGACGCGGAACACGTGTGTGGCCCCCCCGATGCCACCCTCGAAGTAGACGAACTTGCCGTCAGGACTGAACTCGGCGTTCGACGGCAGCAGGTCCCAGTTCGCGGTGAGATTCCGCTCGGTGCCACCGTCCGCGGGAACGATGGCCAGATCGGTAGGGCCCCCGTGTTCCAGCTTTCTCGCGATGACGGCGTCCGTGGAGAGTTGCCTGGTGAACAGGATCCACTTGCCATCGGGTGAGAACTGGGCGCTCGAATGATTGTATTCCGAGTCCACGGTCACGCGTCGCACATTGCCGTCGAGGTTCACGGTGTACACCGCGCTTGCGCCGTATCGACGTTCGTCCCTGTAGCCCATGTCCGCGGTGAACACCAGCGCGCGGGCGTCGGGGCTCCATGCGACGCCGGCCGGCCGCAGGCTGAGGCGCGTGAGCTGGCGCGCGGGCCCGTCGCTGTCGGCGACAAAAAGCTCCTGCGGTGGACTCACCTCCGGATCGGTGCGGTTTGGCACCGGGAACGGCTGGCCATCGCGCTGGAAGTCGAGCCAATCGAACTGCACGCCCTTGAACCGCTCCTCGTGGCGCTTCTCGAAGTCGGATGCGAAGGCGCGGTCTCGTTTTTGAACGGGCATGTTGCGCACCGCCGCGATGCGTTTGTCGTCCGCACTGGTGAGTACGCGTACGACGCCGCCGCCAAAACGCTCGCTTTGGGGCGTGACG
Organism: Gemmatimonadota bacterium; assembly: GCA_031395945.1. Classification (GTDB taxonomy): domain Bacteria; phylum Gemmatimonadota; class Gemmatimonadetes; order Gemmatimonadales; family Gemmatimonadaceae; genus DASPMP01. The sequence continues at coordinate 3,747 of JANNJV010000292.1, forward strand.
CTGGAGTTCTCGACGATGGAATCAGGGACGTCGGGGTTCAGCGCCCAGCGTCGGCCGCCGGCGGCGAAGGTGAGGCGTCCGTCACTGGCCCACAGCGGCATCGTGGCGTGCGAAGCGGACGCGCTGACGCGTCGCGGTTGCGGCGCCTGTGTGCTGGCGATCCAGACTTCGCTGCTGTCGCCGTTGGTGGACTCGATGCGTCGGCTCACGGTGTAGGCCACCCATCTGCCGTCCGGAGACATTTGCGGGGCGCCGACGGTCCTGAGGCGATAATAATCCTCGATCGTGAGCGCGCGTCCCTGCGGAAATGCCGCAATCAGGGGCACGCCCATCAACGACGCCACTAACACAGTTCGCGTGACAGATCGCATATTCGAGTCTCCTTGACCGAGCAACCATATCACCCAAGTCAGGGACTGACAATTTGATCCCGGATCGTCCGGAAAAACCGGCACCGGCGCCAGATTGGAGGAGAGTCCGAATCTCTGTGTTGTCGTACTGCTCGATGGTTGTCGCGACTCGATGACAGCGATGCGCCGCTTTGTGGGGGTATCGTGTTGCGTCGCCGTGCTGGCCTGTTCCGGAGCCGATGCTCGCGGTGGCCCGGAGAACGCAGATTCCAACTACAGGCCGCGCGTGCCAGCTGTCATGGCGACGCAGCTCGACACCCTGCGCCTGTCCGTTGCTTATCAGCGGGCCGCGGAAATGCCGCGGCTGCGCAGTCTCCTGGTGCAGTGGCGCGGTGAGCGGGTGGGCGAACGCTACTTTCACGGCGCCACTCGCGCGTCGCGCGCCAACATCAAGAGCGCATCCAAGAGCGTGATGTCCGCGCTCGTCGGCATCGCCATCGCACAGGGCCGCATCGAGGGCGTGCGGCAGCCCATCAGCCAGCTGCTGCCCGCTGAAACGCGGGCACTTGATTCCGTGAAGCGTCGCATCACTGTTGAGGAACTGCTCAGCATGCGCGCCGGTTTGCGGTCCACGAGCTTCGACAACTATGGCGCGTGGGTCTCCAGCCGTAACTGGGTGGCGTATGCGTTGCGGCAGCCGCTGGAGGCGGAGCCCGGCGGTCCGATGATTTACAGCACCGGCAGCTCGCACTTGCTCTCGGCGATCCTCACACGCGCCACCGGCATGAGCACGTATCGCTTCGCTGAGCGGAATCTGGCGCGCCCGCTGGGCATCGTTCTGCGTCCATGGCAGACCGACCCGCAGGGCATCTTTTTCGGCGGCAACGACATGTTCATGACGCCCAGGGACATGCTGAGGATCGGTGCGCTGTATTTGGACGGCGGGAAGAGTGGCGACCGGCAGATCGTGCCGCGGGATTGGGTGGACAGTTCGTTCGTGCCGCGCACGTCGTCGCCGTACAATGGCAACCAGTACGGCTACGGGTGGTGGACGCGTGAAACGCAGGGGCACCCCATCCGGTATGCGTGGGGCTACGGCGGACAATTCATCTTCATCGTACCCACGCTGGAGCTGGTGGTGGTTGCGACGTCGGACGCCGACTCGCGGCGCGAGGGCGGGCACACGTGGGCCATTCATCGGTTGCTGGAGGACGAAATTGTCCCCGCGGTCCTGCGCTAGGCGGGAACAATTCGGGTCGCGCGCGACTATTGTGTCGTGATGCTGAATCGAACGCTCATCACGGCAGTCTGCGTCGTACTGTCGCGCGCGCTTGGGGCACAGGCGCCCACATTGCACGCCGTACCAGCCGAGCCAGTTCCTGGATCCATCGTCAGAGTGACGTTGACGCAGCCACCGGAGCACGCGGACTCCATCGTCGCAATTCGGGGCTCGATGGCCGGCGAGCCGCTGCGGTTCCTCGCGGCGGACTCCGGACGGTACCACGCGATTGGCGCGGTGCCGGTGGAGGCATCCGACAGCGTCGCGGCGCACGTCATCGTGCAGCGTCGGTCCGGCGCGTCAGACACGCTGCTCATCATGGTGCCGGTGCCGCACGTCACGCCTCCCGCCGAAGAGCCGCGGTTGGCCGTGGACCAGCGCTTCACCAGGCCGCTGGACAGCAAGACTCGGGCGCGTGTCGCGCGGGAGAACGCGCGGGCGGCGGCGGTGGGACGGAAATCGCACGATTCGCCCCCGCTCTGGAGCGGCGCCTTTCACAGGCCGCGCGAGTCGCGCGTCACCAGCCAGTTCGGAACGGGACGCATGTTCAACGGGACCATGGCCAGCCGCCATCTGGGCGTTGACTATCAGGGAGCGTCCGGCGCGCCCGTGCTGGCGGCGAACCGCGGAGTCGTCGCGCTGGTGGACACGTTTTTTCTCGCGGGACGCGTGGTATACATCGATCATGGCGGCGGTGTGGTGACGGGCTACTTCCATCTCACCAAGCCGCTCGTCGCCAAGGGCGACACGGTGTCGCGCGGGCAGCGCATCGGCCTGGTGGGCGCCACGGGACGTGTGACCGGACCGCACCTGCACTGGAGCGCCCGGTACGGTGCCCTCGCGGTGAATCCGCTGGACCTCATCGACCTTCCGGTGGCGTCGTACAGCGCCGTGACTGGCAATCCGGCGCGCGACCACTGAATCCTTCCGGCCAGCGGGCCGTGTTGTCATTGTGATGCAGCGGACGAACATTCCCCGGACGCACTGACTTTCGCGGAGAGCATGCATGCGACGTAACGCCTGGACGTTTCTGGTGATTTCAGTGCTGGCGTGTGAGAGCGCTCCGGCGCAGGGGCCGGCGCCCGGTTCGCCACAGCCCGCCAACACGGAAAACGTCGTGACAGTGGAGACGGTGGCGAGCGGCCTCGTGAATCCCTGGGCATTCGCGTTCCTCCCGGACGGACGGATGGTTGTCACGGAGCGTCCCGGCGCGGTGCGTATCATCGAGCGCGACGGACGAGTGTCGGCACCACTGGCCGGGGCTCCCGCTGTCGTCGCGCGTGGACAGGGCGGGATGCTCGACGTCACGCTGGATCCGGCGTTTGCGCGGAACCAGACGCTCTACCTCTCCTTTTCGGAGGCTGGTGAGGGTGGCGTGGGCACCGCAGTGGCGAGCGCGAAATTAGCGGGTATGGCGCTGACGGACGTGAAAGTGATCTATCGCCAGCTGCCGAAGGTGTCGGGCGCCGCGCATTTCGGCTCACGCGTCGTGTTTCGCGGCGACGGAACGATGTTCGTCACCCAGGGAGACAGGCAGGGTTACCGCGAGCAGGCGCAGGACCTGTCCTCGTTGCTGGGCAAGGTGGTGCGCATCAATACCGACGGCTCGGTTCCGCGGGACAATCCGTTTGTCGGGCGTGACGGCGCGCGCGCGGAGATCTGGTCGTATGGCCACCGCAACGTTCAGGGTGCCGCGCTCCATCCGGAGACAGGCCAGCTGTGGACCATCGAGCACGGCGCCGCAGGTGGCGATGAGCTCAACCATCCGGAAGCCGGCAAGAACTACGGCTGGCCCACCATCACGTACGGCCGCGATTACAACGGTCGCCGTATCGGTGAGGGCGCGGTGAAAGAAGGGATGGAGCAGCCCGTGTACTATTGGGACCCCGTGATCGCTCCGTCGGGGATGGTCGTGTACACCGGCGACGCATATCCCGGATGGAAGGGCAGCATCCTGGTGGGTTCCATGTCGCCTGGCGGTTTGGTGCGCCTGCAGATGAATGGCGCCACGGTGGTGAAAGAGGAGCGCTATCTGGGTGAGATACGCGAACGGATTCGTGACGTGCAGCAAGGCCCGGACGGGCTGGTGTACGT
>JANNJV010000469.1:0-1517 GCA_031395945.1 Gemmatimonadota bacterium
GTCACATGGGAGACCACACGGTCTCGGGGATGGAGGCCATGCTCGACGTTCTCGAGCGCGTCCTGCGCGCGTAACCCAGGCGCGTCACTCAGCACGTGTCGGGCTCGGCGTTCCGGCGTCCGGCGTCCCCTGTGCCGGTGCAGTGCCCGCGATACATTCTCAGTGACACGTATGACTGAGACGACGCACACCGAGAAGGACACGTACGACGCTGCCGCCATCGAGAAAAAATGGCAGGCTCGTTGGGAGCGCGACGGTACCAACCACACCGACGTGACAGCCGGGCCGCGCCCGTACTACACGCTCATGATGTTTCCGTATCCCTCCGCGGAGGGACTGCACGTCGGGAACCTGTTCGCGTTTACGGGCAACGACATTCACGGGCGCTATCAACGCCAGCAGGGCCACACCGTCTTCGAGCCGTTCGGGTACGACGCGTTCGGCATCCACTCGGAGAATTATGCCCTGAAGATGGGCGTGAATCCCATGGAGCTGATCCCGAAGAACATCGACAATTTCCGGCGGCAGGTGAAGCGCGCCGGATTGATGGTTGACTGGCGGTACGAGCTGTCGACCACGGATCCGCGCTACTACAAATGGACACAATGGTTGTTTCTACAGTTGTTCAAGCAGGGCCTGGCGTACAAGAAGCGCGGAGCAGTGAACTGGTGTCCCGTCGACAAGACCGTGCTCGCGAACGAACAGGTCATTGCCGGCGAATGCGAGCGTTGCGGGGCCAAGGTGGAACAGCGGTTTCTCGAGCAATGGTTTTTCCGGATCACGGACTATGCCGGACGGCTGCTGGAGAACCTGAACACGATCGACTGGTCGGAAAGCACCAAGGCGGCGCAGCGCAACTGGATCGGGCGATCTGACGGCGCGGAGATCGTGTTTCAGATCCAGGACTACTTCGAGATTGCGGGTGCGGCGTCGGTCGCCGGCGCCACCGGCGAGATACCAGTGTCCCAAACCGACATCCAGGTCTTCACCACGCGGCCCGATACGGTGTTCGGGGCCACGTACCTGGTCCTTGCTCCCGAGCATCCACTGGTCGATCTGATCACTGCCGACGACGAGCGGGCGAGCGTCGACGAATACCGCACGCGTGCGGGCAAGCAGGATCTCGTGAGCCGCAAGGTCACCAAGGAAAAGACGGGCGTGTTCACCGGCGCGTACGCGATCAATCCGGCAACCGGCGCGCCGATACCGGTGTGGATCGCGGACTACGTCCTGATGGAGTACGGGACGGGCGCGATCATGGCGGTTCCCGGCCACGACGATCGCGATTTCGAGTTCGCGACGGCGTTCGGTCTGCCCATCACGCGCGTCGTCGCGGCCCAGGGAGACGACGCACACACACCTCTCACGGAGTCGTACCCTGGGTCTGAGGGGGGGGCCCGACTCGTCAACTCGGACCGATTCACCGGCCTGTCGGTTGCAGACGGGCAGTCTGCGATTGTGGCTTGGCTGGAAGAGCATGGCCGCGGGCGGGGGGTGGTGAACTACCGTCTGCATGA
>JANNJV010000345.1:0-21158 GCA_031395945.1 Gemmatimonadota bacterium
GAGCCCCTGATGAGACACGACGGGCGCGTATGCCAGCAGCGTGAGGCCGGCAGCGATTCCCAGCGCGATCGCAAACGGTCGCAGCATCCGCCGTTGGCCCGCGACCAGCGCGGAGAGAATCACCCAGACACACACGGCGCCGAAGGGATACAGCATCACCGGAATGGTCCAGAGGCCAATCGCCGCGACGACGGCGAATGTCATCCATTCACCGGACGGGCTGCCACGCAGCAACCGGGATGCCTGAATGACGAGGAGCAGAAACGCGAGGACGACGATCGTGTAGCCTCTCGCATTCGTGGAGTACATCGCGAGCGCCCCCGACGCGGCGACGATCGCCGCTGCGACCAGTGCTGTGCGCGCGTTGTACAGGATGCGCGCGACGACATAAGTGGCGGGAATCACGACAGTACCTGCGACAAACGCGGGCAGGCGGAGCGCCCACGGCGTGTTGCCGAACACGGAGACGGCAGCCTTGGCGAGTGCGGTGTGAAACAGGTGGTTGTTCGGATACGTGTACGTCGACAGCGCTTCACTCCACGGAAGTCGCACGAAATACATGTACGTCACCGCCTCGTCGTACCGCATGGGCTGCCCGAGGTGGAGCGCTCGGAGCACGACGCCGACGGCGATGATAGCGAGCAACGCGAAGCGATGGTCGCTCGGCTCGCTGCGCCAGGTCTCACGCAACTCGTCGATGAGCAGCAATCGATGAGGGAAGAAGAAAGGGCGGGCCGTTGCCGACCCGCCCGCATGAGCCACCGTGTGACAAGAGGTCGGGCCTATTGTACCATCAGGGCCATGACTCGTCCAATCACCAGCGGGATGTTGCCGGCGCTTCTCCTTGGCGCGCTCCTGTTCGCGCCTCCCGCCGTCGCGCAGGATGCAGAACGCGTTCGCGCCGCGGTGCGCGCGCACCGGCAGGCGCACGACGTCGAGATTCTCCAGGAACTCACCACGCTGCTTGCGATTCCCAATCGCGCTAGCGATTCCGTCAACATCTGGCGCAATGCGCGGCACATCGCCGCGATGCTGGATCGACGCGGCGTGCGCGCGCGCCTGCTGGAGACGCCGGGTGCGCCGCCCGCGGTGTATGGCGAGCTGGCGACGCCGGGCGCGACGCGGACAATCGTGTTCTATGCCCACTATGACGGCCAGCCCGTGGACACAACGCAGTGGGCCACGCCGCCGTGGTCGCCCGTCCTTCGCACCCGTGCCTTGAGCGAAGGAGGCGAGATCATCCCGATGCCGAGTCAACCCGGCACCGTCCAGGGCGAGTGGCGGGTCTATGCACGCTCGGCAAGCGACGACAAGAGTCCGATCGTTGCCTTTCTTTCCGCGCTTGACGCGCTGCGCGCGGCGAACATCACGCCGAGCGTGAACCTGAAGTTCTACTTCGAGGGCGAAGAGGAGGCGGGGAGCGATCATCTGCGTGACGCGCTCACGCGTCACCGGGAGCTGCTGAACGCGGATCTGTGGATTTTCGGCGACGGACCGGTGCATCAGTCGCGACGCCAGCAGGTCTCGTTCGGTGTTCGCGGCGTCATGGGTGTCGAGCTCGCGATCTACGGTCCGGCGCGCCCGCTGCACAGCGGCCATTACGGGAACTGGGCACCGAATCCACTGGTGCTCATGTCGCACCTCATTGCGAGCATGCGCGACGCGGACGGGAGGATTCTCATCGCCGGATTCCATGACGACGTGCAGCCGCCGACGCGCGACGAGCGCGCCGCGATCGCGGCGGCGCCACAGGCGGACTCGCTACTGCGCGCCGAATTGCAACTGGCGCGCACCGAGGCCGACAATGCACGGTTGATGGATCGCATCATGCTTCCCGCGCTCAACGTTCGCGGCATCGAGGGGGGCGGCACAGAGCGCGCGGCGGCGAACGCCGTTCCATCGGTCGCGAAGGCATCGATTGACTTCCGCCTGGTCCCGCGACAAACCCCAGCGCGCGTCCGCGAGCAGGTCGAGCGGCACGCACGAGCCCAGGGGTACTTCGTGGTGCATCGCGAGCCCACCGCGGAAGAGCGGCTCACTCATCCACGTATCGTGCGCATGCGGTGGGAGGACGGGTATCCCGCGTCGCGCGCGGACATGTCGAGCCCAGCGTCGCGCGCGGTCATTCGGGCCGTGGAACTGGGGATCGGTGGACGGGCCATTGTGGTGCCCACTTCGGGCGGAAGTCTGCCGCTGTTCCACTTCGACGAGGTGTTGGGCGCTCCCCTCGTCACGGTGCCGATCGTCAATCACGACAACAATCAACACGCCGCGAACGAGAATCTGCGTCTCCAGAATCTGTTCGATGGGATGCAAGTATATGCGGCGATCGTCGCCCACATGGGCAGGTTGTGGGCACCCATGCCGTAGCTCTAGCCGCCCTCCGGTCCGTCCGCTAAGGTTGACCCTCGCCTTCAATCCACCGATGGATCGCCGTCATTTCACGGGCACAGTCGCCGCCGCTTTCGCAGGTGTTCTTCTCCCGGGGGCGTCGCTCACGGCATGGCGGCCGCGCCAGGGACGCTCGTTCGCGATCAATCCTGACCGCCTCAACGCCCACCTGAAGGCGCTCTCCACTTTCGGCGCCAATCCGCAAGGCGGCGTATCGCGTGTGGCGTTCAGCGACGCGGATCGCGCCGGTCGTGCGTATGTCATGGACAAAATGCGGACGGCAGGTCTCGACGTCCGGGTGGATTTTGCCGGCAATATTTTCGGCCGTCGCGCCGGCACCGATTCGTCGCTCCAGCCCGTGGTGTTCGGCTCGCACATCGACAGCGTACCGGAAGGCGGGAACTACGACGGCACCGTTGGCTCACTGGCCGCCATCGAAGTCGCCCAATCGCTCGGCGAGCAAGGCGTCCGCACCCGGCGGCCGCTGGAAGTCGTGGTCTGGTGCAATGAGGAGGGCGGCTTATACGGCAGTCGCGCGGTCAGTGGCCAGCTCACGAGCGCCGAGATGGGCAACCGTGCGTGGAGCGGCAAGACCATCGAGGAGGGCATGACGTTTCTGGGGGGGTCGCCCTCGCGTATCGCTGAAGCGCGCCGCCAGCCGAAGGACATCGCGACCTACCTCGAGCTGCACATCGAGCAGGGCGGGATTCTCGAGCGCGAGGGCCTGAACATCGGGATCGTCGAAGGCATCGTCGGCATCCGCCAATGGGAAGTGACGGTGAGCGGCATGCAGAATCACGCCGGGACCACACCAATGGACCAGCGGAGCGATGCGCTGCTGTCCGCGGCGCGATTCGTCGAGATGGTGAATCGACTGGTCCGCGCCGAACCCGGACGCCAGGTCGGGACGGTGGGCCGTATTCAGGCCTTTCCCGGCGCGCCGAACGTCGTACCTGGCCGCGTCGTCTGTTCGCTGGAGCTGCGCGATCTCGACGGGGCGAAGATCCAGCGAATGTTCGATGCGATATCCGGGGAGGCGCCACGCATTGGCGCCATGAACGGAACGACCTTCGTTTTTCGAGCTCTGCACGAGAACGTGCCCGCGCCCAGCGATCCGGTCGTTCGCGCCATGATCTCGGATACGGCGAAGGCGCTGGGGTATTCGACGCGTACGATGCCGAGCGGTGCCGGTCACGACGCGCAGGCCATGGCGCAGATCGGTCCTATGGGGATGATCTTCATTCCCAGTATCGGCGGGATCAGCCACTCGCCCAGGGAGTTCTCCACCGCGGACGACATCGCGCGCGGCGCGCGCGTCCTCATGGGCGCGGTCCTGCTCGCGGACAAGCACTAGTGCAGCTGCTGCGGTCCTCGCTGTTGTGGGCGTCGCAGAGCCGTCGCGTCGAGCGAATCGTGCGGTCGAGTCGGGCCGTGCGGCCGCTAGTACGCCGCTTCATGCCGGGTGAGACCATCGATGATGCGATGGTTGCCGTCGAGAGGCTGAAGGCCGAGCAAACGCCCGTGATCATGACGTATCTGGGCGAGAACGTGACGACGGACGCCGCGGCGGACGACACCGTCGCCGAGTACGAGCGCTTGTTTTTGGCGCTGCGAGCGGCGGACGCCGATGCCCATGTGTCCATCAAGCTGACGCAGTTCGGCTGGGACGTGGACATCGAGCGGGCGATGGAACGCGTGCGGAGACTGGTACGGCTCGCAGAGTCGAGCGGGACGATTCTCGCGATCGACATCGAGTCGTCGCCCTATGTGGAATCGACCGTCGCCGGCTATGAGCGCCTGGCGCGCGAGTCTCGGAATGTCGCGCTGTGCCTCCAGGCGTATCTGCACCGCACGCCGGCCGACGTGGCGCGCCTGCTGCTGGTGCGCCCGTACATCCGGCTCGTGAAGGGAGCGTATCGCGAGGCAGCAGCCGTGGCGCTGCAATCGCGCGCGGACATCGACGCACGGTATCGCGCGCTGGCCGCCACGCTTCTGGAGAACGTGCCCGCCGGCACCCGTGTCGCGCTCGGCACCCATGACCTGGCGCTGATTCACCAACTGCGCAACGATGCCCGGGCCATGGGTGTCAAAGAATCCGAGTTCGAGGTGCAAATGCTCTATGGCATTCAGGACGGGGGCCGCCGCCGGCTGGCCGCCGAGGGCATCAAGACCCGCGTTCTGATCAGTTATGGAAAAGCCTGGTATCCCTGGTTCATGCGGCGGCTGGCGGAGAAGCCGTCGAATCTGATGCTCGTCACCAGAAATCTCCTTTCCTGAGGTTCTTATGCGATTGAAGCTGATGACCGCAGCCAGTCTGGTCTTCGTGTCCGGCGCGATGGCGCAAGTGCAGCAAGCCAACAGCGCTCCGCCCGTAGCGGAACGGCGGGCGCACGTCGACACGCTGCACGGCGACGTTCGTGGCGACGAGTACTTCTGGCTGCGCGTGAAGAGCGATCCCGCGGTGCGCTCGTACCTGGAGGCGGAAAACGCGTACGCGGAGGCGGCGCTCGCGCCACTCGCGCCGTTGCGTGAGCAGCTCTACAAGGAGATGCTGGGCCGCATCAAACAGACCGATCTTTCCGTGCCGTACCGCCTGGACGGCTACTACTACTACACGCGGACGGTGGAAGGGCAGCAGTATCCCATCTTCGCGCGGAAGCGCGGATCACTGGACGCGCCGGAGCAGATCACCCTCGACCAGAACGAGATGGCGAAAGGTCAGGTGTTCATGGGCATCGGCGCGTACAATGTGAGCGACGATGGCAACCTGCTGGCCTACTCGTTCGACTCGACCGGGTACCGCCAGTATGCGCTCCGCGTGAAAGACCTTCGCACGGGTCAGATGCTCCCCACGTCGGCAGCTCGCGTCACCTCCGTCGCGTGGGCGGCGGACAACCGGACGATGTTTTATTCGGTCGAAGACTCGGTCTCCAAGCGTTCGTATCGCGTTTTTCGCCACGTGCTGGGGCAGGCGAACGACACGTTGCTCTACGAGGAAAAGGACGAGCGATTCAGCGCGTACGTCGGTCGTTCGCGAAGCCAACAATACGTCTTCATGTACGTCGGAAGCCTCACGTCGGACGAACAGTACTTCCTGCCGGCCAGCGCTCCGACGTCACCGTGGCGCATGATTTCCTCGCGCAAGGAGAACCGCGAGTACTCCGCCGATCATCACGGAGACAAATTCTACATTCGCGTGAACGATACCGGACGCAACTTTCGCCTGGTCACCGCGCCGGCGTCCGATCCGCGCGAACAGAACTGGAAGGAGCTGGTGCCGCATCGCGCGGACGTGATGCTGAACGGCGTGACTCTGTTCGCGAACCACATGGTGCGCTCCGAGCGTCAGAACGGGCTGCCGCAGATCGTGATCACGGACATGCGCTCGAGCGCGACGCACAAGCTGTCATTCCCAGAACCCGTGTACAGCGCGGGCCTGTCTACCAATGCGGAGTGGAACACGAAGACGCTGCGCTACGGATATCAATCGTTCCTGACGCCGAGCTCTGTGTTCGATTATGACATGGATTCCAAGGCGAGCAAGCTGCTGAAGCAAACGGAGGTGCTGGGCGGCTACGACAAGACGCGGTACGCATCGGAACGTGTCTACGCGAAAGCGCGTGACGGCACGGCGATTCCCATCTCGCTGGTGTACCGGAAGGATGTGAAACGCGACGGCACGGCGCCGATGCACCTGGCGGCCTACGGATCGTATGGCTCCTCATCCGACGTCGGCTTCAGTTCCAACCGTGTGAGTCTTTTGGATCGTGGTGTCGTGGTCGCCACGGCGCACATCCGCGGCGGCGGCGAAATGGGCAAGGCCTGGCACGACCAGGGAAAGATGCTGAACAAGATGAACACGTTCACCGACTTCATCGACTGCGCGGAGTACCTGATCGCACAGGGCTATGCATCCAAACAGCGACTCGTCATTCAAGGCGGAAGCGCCGGAGGGCTGTTGATGGGTGCGGTCACCAACATGCGTCCGGATCTCTTCAAGGCGGTTATCACTGAGGTTCCCTTCGTCGACGTCATCAACACGATGCTCGATGAGACGCTGCCGCTGACCGTGGGCGAATTCGAGGAGTGGGGCAACCCCAAGAAGAAGGACGAGTACGCGTACATGAAGCAGTACGACCCGTACATGAACCTCGCCCCGAAGGCCTATCCCGCGATCCTGGTGCGGACGTCATTCAACGACAGCCAGGTGATGTACCACGAGCCGGCGAAGTACACGGCGCGACTTCGCGCGATGAAGACCGACACGAATCCGCTGCTGCTGGTGACCAACATGGGCGCGGGCCACGGCGGTGCATCCGGCCGCTACGATCGTCTCAAGGAAATCGCGCTGGGCTACGCGTTCCTGCTCTGGCAGTCAGGGGTGGAGCCGGGCGTGGTCGTACCGTGATCCTGGCGCACCGCGGGGCGACTATCCCGGACGGGAACGTTGTCCCGCGGTCCGGCCTGTGATGCGCTCGTAGAGCCTGGCGACGAACGGTGTCACCGCGGCGCTTCCGAGTATTCGAAACGGCTGCGTCGCTTTGGCGGCGATGTAGGCGGTGAGCCAGTAGCCGGCATTGCCAGCCATTCCGCTTGGTTTCCAGCCAAACTGCAGCGCGATTCCGAATCCGACGTATACCAGCACGGTGGTCGCGAGGTAGACGACCAGGCCGATCACTCCGTACTCGACGACAAAATCCTTGATTGATTTGGGCACCCACAAAAACTAACCGCGCAAAACAAAGAAGGGCCCGGATCCGTACTGGCATCCGGGCCCTTCAATTTTCCTGTTTCGTTGTTCTACTGATCTTGCCCGGACGAGGACATTACCGTGGTGCCGCCGGTACGAACGTGCTCGACCCGGAGGACCTGGCGCTGGATTTCGTTGCCGACCTTCAGCGTGACGAGGTAGTCGCCGGTTTGCGCAAGCGGTGGCTGGTTGCCGCCAAACCCACCACCACCACCGCCGCCACCACCACCGAGAGCGCTGATGCCAGGCCGACCCGGCACCTGAAACAGCGCCTGGATCTCCTGGAAACCGCCAGGGCAGGCGGCCAGCATTTCCTCGGGGCTTCCGAAGGCTTGGGTCATAGCGGCATTCGCGCCTCCACCACCGCCACCTCCGCCACCACCGGCATTGCCTTCGGCAGGCCGAGCCGCCCAGTTACCGCCCGGGCCAAGACGCGCTGTTTGTGCAGCGGTACCGGCGGCGCCGCCGCCACCGCCGCCACCACCACCACCGCCGAATCCCGGTGGCGTAGCGCCACTGGCGATCGAACGCATCGTTCTGATGACCGGCGCAGGTACTTTACCCGCCTTCTCGAGCGAGTCGATCACAAAGTTCGCGCGCCGCCCCGCCAGAAGGCTGTCGCGAAGCTGCGCAGGAGACAGCGTCCGACGCGGAGCGGTTCCGCGAAGATCCCACACAACTCTGTGCACGCCGGCCGTCCGAGGACCGGTGAGCGAGCGCACCGTATCGCCGGACGCGTTTGAGATGATGACGCGGACGGTGTCGCGCGTGGCGCTCGCCAGCCGATACACGATCTCCGCACCATGTTGCGGGCTCGGTGCCTGAAACAGCTTCTGGCCCGATCCGTTCGACGACTCACCCATGTTCGGCCCCTGGCCGTACTCGAACGCTTTCCTTGGGGCGAACAAGTGAACGTTCTTCGCGACGACCGTCGGCGTGAGTTGCTGCAAAGGTGCCACGTCGACGATCCAGAACCCTCGGCCGTGCGTGGCCGCGATCAGTTCGCGGTCGCGCGGATGAATCTGGAGATCGTAGACGGGGACGGTCGGAAGCCCCGTCATGAAGCGGCTCCAATTCTGTCCGCGGTTGAGGGAGACGTACACGCCACGCGCCGTGCCGACGTAGAGGAGATCCCGATTTGTGGGATCCTCGCGGAACGCCCGCACGTTGTCGATACCATTGCGAGGGAGGTCGCCAGCCACCGAGCGGAACGTCCGGCCGCCGTCCGTGGTCACGTAGATATACGGCGTGAAATCGTTCCACCGATGATTGTCGAACGCCACGTATGCCGTGAGTGAATCAAAGTGTGACGTCTCGATCCTGGCGAGATAGATGTCTCCCGCGGGCAGACCGGCGAAGCGCGTCGCGGGGATGGGCTCCCACATCGCGCCGTCGCTACGCGTGAACCAGACATTGCCGTCGTCGGTGCCGGCCCAGAGGAAACCCGGCCGCACATACGACTCCGCGAGCGCGACGATGGTACCATAAGTTTCTGCGCCGGTCGCATCGGTCGTGATGCCGCCCGTCTTGCGCATGCTGGTGTCGATCTTCGCCATCTGCCGCTTGGAGAGGTCCGGCGAGATCGGATAGAGGTTGTCGCCGCGTTGCGTACTCTTCATGACGCGATTGGCCCCGGCATAGAACACATCCGGGTTGTGCGGCGAAAGAAAGAACGGCGTGTTCCAGTTCCAACGAATGTCCAGTTCGGCGGAATCCGTGCGTTGGCGCGCGCGTATCTCGGCGATGCGGCGTTCGACGTCGCGCGTCATGGGCGTTGTGCTGTCACCGCGTGTCACGAGGATGGAATCCTCGTACTGGGTATAGCGCGGACGCCAGGTGGGTTTCACGAGCTGGGTGCGCTCGCCCGTGCGCGTGTTCACGCGCGCGATGTTACCGCCCTGCGACTCGCCCCAGATGATCCACGGCTCGTTGGGATGCTGCGCCGTGTAGAATCCGTCGCCGCCGTTGAAGGTGAACCAATACGCATTGGTGACCGGTCCATTCTTGCGCTTGCTGGGACCGCACCACGAACCGTTGTCTTGCATGCCACCGCAGATGTTGTACGGCACCTCGAAGTCGTAGCTCACTTCATACGGCTGCGAGAGCGGAAGCTGCGCGCCGAAGCTGTAGTTTCCGCCGCCATCCTGCGTGATGGCGATTCCGCCGTCGTTGCCGACGATCATGTACTCGGGATCGTTCGGGTCGATCCACATGGCATGGTGATCGACGTGGATGCCTTGCGTCGCCGTGCGTGCGGTCTTCCCGCCGTCGTTGGAGACCATGACCGGTGTCGATGAGAACCAGACACGGTCGGGGTTCCGCGGATGCACGCGGACCTGCGAGTAGTAGAACGGACGCACGTTCGCGTCGTTGGTTTTTTCCCACGTCGCTCCGCCGTCCTTGGAACGATAGAGACCGTTCCTGAGGCGCTGGCGCGCCGCGCCGGTAGCGGGACGCGGGTTCGGGGAGGAGTCCGCCTCCACCATGGCATAGACGATGTCGCCGTTGCTTGGCGCGAACCGGGGACTGATACGCCCCTTCATGGTCTCCGGCCAACCGCCGCCCTTGATCTCAGTCCAGGTGGTGCCGCCGTCCGTTGTCTTCCAGAGATTGGAACCGGGACCGCCGCTGCGCAGGAAGTACGGGCCGCGGACGCGTTCCCAACTGGCCGCGAGGAGGATATTGGGATTCGTCGGGTGCATCTGTACATCGATAAAGCCGGCCTTGTCGCTGATGAACTTGACCAGCTGCCACGTGGCGCCGCCATCAGTGGTCTTGTACAGGCCCCGCTCTGGATTGCTCTTCCACGCGGCGCCAAGCGCCGCGACGTATGCGATGTTCGGGTTGGTCGGGTGCACGATAATTCGACCGATGTGCTGCGTCTTCTCCAGCCCCATCAACTTCCACGTGAGGCCACCGTCCGTGCTCTTATAGATGCCAGCGCCGGGCTCGATGGTGTTACGCGAATTCGGTTCACCCGTGCCGAGCCAGACCTGCTGCGTATCCGAAGGCGCGATCGCCAGCGCGCCGGTCGATGCGACAGGGTAGGTGTCGAAGACAGGACGGAAGGTGATGCCACCGTTGCTGGTCTTCCACACGCCACCGGCCGCGGCGCCGACGAAGAACGTCTTTGATGGGTTTGGGATTCCAACGACGTCGGCGACTCGACCTTCGAAGTTCGCCGGGCCTACCGTGCGCCAGCGAAGCGCGTTTGCGGTGAGGGAGTCGAGCGACTGTGCGGACGCAGTGGCGGCGGTGCCGAACACGGCGCCGGCCACGAGGAACAGAAACCTGTGACGATGCATACGCTGCATAGGGATGGTGTGGATGGGCCGCCTCTAGGGACATCTCTGGCGGTGAGGATGGACAATACGTCTACGCCGCCCGTTGGGCGAGTGCTGGGCACCGGATGAAAAAACACGAGACGGGGGCATGGTCGGAGTGGCGCAACCGCGCTACTACCATATATATGAAAGCACCGCCCGCGGCCGGGCTCGGGTCAACCGCCATTCAAACCGTCGTGTATCGCGCCTGCCTCTTCTGCCACGCCGATCTCGGACGAAACGATTCCGTCGAGTCGATGGAGATCGGTCGGAGAATCGCGTTCGACCCTATCAAGGGACGGCTATGGGCGGTCTGCACGTCCTGCGGACGGTGGAACCTCACCCCGTTCGAAGAGCGGTGGGAAGCGGTGGAGGAGTGCGAGCGACTGTTCCGGACGACCCGACTGCGCGTCGCCACCGACAATATCGGTTTGGCCCAGCCGCGATGGGGGTTCGAGCTGGTTCGCATCGGGGCGGCGCTGCTGCCCGAGATCGCCGCATGGCGCTACGGAAGCAAGCTGCTCAGCCGGCATTCCACCGTGGCGGGATACGCGCAGAATCTGGGGGTGAACCGGACGACCGTAATGCGGTTACGTACGCTCCCACGTCGCCACGAAGTGCTTGCTCGAATCCAATACGCCGGGACGCGTGTCACGGTGCGCTATGCGCACCTGCCGGACGCGCTGCTGATGCGTCCCGATCGTGACGAGACCTGGCGACTGCAGGTGCGGCACGACCGCGGCATTTCGGTCCTCGAAGGCGATCAGGCGATGACCGCGGCGCGTGTGCTGCTCACGGCGCTCAACGATGGAAAGGCGCCGGAATCCATGGTGCTCATCGCCGTCGCCAAGCTGGACGACGCAGGTAACTCGCACAACTTCTTCGGGCGCATCGGTGCGCTCGCGCTGAGCACGTCGTGGGGGCGCCGGCCACTGCTCGCCTCGACCACCGAGCCGCAGGGTCCTGCGCCGGAGCGATCGCTCGCTGAGCGGCTCATCGTGCGCCTGACGACGCGGTCTTTCTGGTCACGTGGCGGCACGGGCAGCGAAGAGAAAACGCCGCTACACTGGATTCCCGACGTCGATCGTCTCGCGCTGGAGATGGCGGCCAACGAGGACGCCGAGCGCAAAGCACTGGCCGGCGAGCTCGCGCAACTGGAGGACGCGTGGCGCGAGGCGGAGGAGATCGCGGCCATCGCCGACCATCTTCTGGACGACGAGCGGCCGGCCTAGAACACGTGGGAAGGAAAGAGCGGGAAGTGGGCTCGTGTGCTCCCACTTCCCAGTTCCCACGTCCCACTCGCGGTTAGCGCTCCGCGATGTCGGACAGGAACTTTTTGACCCGTTCGTCCGACGAGCGCGACAGAATCGAAATCGCTTTGCGGCGCATCTGCGAGCTTTCGTCCATGCGAGCGATCTGCATGAGCTTGTCGGTCGCTTGCTTCTCACCACTCTCGATCAGCGCCGACATTACGGCGTCCTTCAACTGTGTGTCGGTGGTCTCGTCGTACACCTTGATGATTTCGGCCACAGGCGCTCCGCCGCGATACGCGTGCTGGATTGCGCGACGGCGCGTGTTGATGGGCTGGTTCGCGTCCGTCGCCAGCGCCAGCAACCAGCGCACGTTGTCGGCGCCGCCAAACGTCGCGATCGCGGACACCGCCGCTTCGCGGGATTTTTCACCGGTAAACTTGGCGTAGCTCTCGCGCAGCAGTTTGGTGTCCTCGCCGGTCGCGAACTCGCTACCGAGGCCGCGGATGGCCGCGGCGAGCACATCGTCCGGGAGCTCGGCGCGCCGAACCACGTCGCGCAGATGCTGCCTCGATCTCGGGTCACCTGACGAGGTCAGCGCGGCCAGCGCTTCACGTGCCAGCCATGAGCGCTGCGCGTCCTTGGCCAGCTCCATCAACGCGGCGGTGCCGGCCCCGTGCTCCAGGCGGGCGAGCGTACGCAACGCCGATTGCCGCACCGACTGATTGTCGTTCTCGTCGCGCGCGATAGCGACGAGTGCCGTGGAGACGTCGCGCACGGCGCGCTCGCGGCTGTCCAGCGGGCGGCCCAACCACGAGATGGCCGACCGTCGGGTCTCGCGCGCCGCGTTCTGATTGCGGGCCAGCGCCAGCAGCCGCGGCGTTACATCGACGCTGTCGGCGAGAACCGCAGGGAGAATCGCGTCGCGGCTCACCCGACCTTCCGCGCTCTCCGCGAGACCGAGCAGGTATTCCGAGGCGTCCCGTGCGCGCACGCGCCCGAGGTCAGTCACCCCGTCAGTGGCTTCAGGAACCGGACCGGCATACGCAGAGATGGCCACGACCTCTCGACCGGCCCGATCTAAAAGCACCCGAATGGGGCCGGCGCCGCACGGATCGCGCCGCTCCGAGTCGCTGAAGCTCCCGTACCAGGAATTGCCGGCGACCTGAATGAACGACCGGCCATTGCCGCACACGTCGGATCGTGCGGCAAACGTGAACTGAACTCTCGGTTGGCCCGCGGAGGCGATGCGATCCGCGAGGCTCTGCGCCGGCAACCCGGTGGCGAGTGTCGAGAGCGCGAGCGGGGCGAGCCATGCGTGTTTCATTGTTCGATCATCTCCTTGAGGAGCTGCTTGGCGCGATCGTTGTTGCTGCGCGTCAGCAGGTTGATCGCGTAGGTACGAATTCTGGGATCGGTGTCCTTTTTGGCGATGTCCATCATTTTGTCGATCGCCTCCGGTTCCTTGCGTTGCGAGAGTGCGGAGAGGATCTGCTCGCGCATGGCACGGGAGTCGGCGACCTCATAGAGCTTCGCGATATCAGCGACTTTGACCGTTTCCATCCTTCCCAACCGCTGGAGCGCCGAGGCGCGCAGCGACGGCGTTTCATTCGTGTTGCGCGCGATGCCGAGGAGGAACTGCTCGTTCTCCTGGGATGCCACGCGGCTGGCGGACGTCAGCACGGCTTCTTTCAGCTTGGGTGACTCCACCTTCCCATACAGCGATCGCAGATACGCCATTTCCTCAGCGGTGACCATGCGCCCGTCGCGCTCCCTGGACAAGCTGATGATGGCGTCGTAGCGCACGCGCTCCGTTGCATCGGTACGCTCGATGATCGCCCGCACGGCCCGGCGGGCCCGATCGCTGTCGATGGAGCCGAGCGCGGAGATCGCCGAGCGCTGCGTCTGCTCGTCAGGGGCTGTCTTGAGCAGTTCCTCGAGCTGCGGTATGGCGTTGTCGCCGGCGACGCGCGGCAACAGCCGCATGGCCTCGCCACGAATCCCCATATCACTGTCGTTCTTGGCCGCGTCGAGAATGAGCGGGACGGCATCGGCGTTCGGCTGCCGGCCGATGAGGTAGAGCGCCCGGCGGCGCAGCTCGATCGTGCACTCGTCGCGACGGGCGAGCACCTTTCGCACCGTCGGCATCGCCGCGGCGAGATCCATCTGTCCCAGGGCGCTGAGCGCTTCGGCGCGCACGCTCACTTCCTCGCGATCGCACCCGCTGCTCTGCGGCGCCTCCCGACGGAGTTGATCCGCCGCTTTGGAGTCACCGCGCGCCGCGAGGGCGCTCAACACCCGTACGCGCAACGCCTGCACATCCACGTTGGACTCCTTGCGCAACTGTCCGAGCTCGGCGCCGCGTTCGTCAAGAATCTTCAGCGCGAGATTCAGGTCATCGGTGGCGCCGGCGCGATAGCGCGAGAACGCCTCCCAATACGCGCAGTCGAGCGCGTACTGCGACTTGGGGTATTTCTTCGTGACTTCACTGAAGACCTGTGCGGCCCGGCGATACTCGCCACGGTTGAGCGCTTCACGAGCCACCCGGTACAGTGAATCCGCCGGATCTTCCTGCGCCCACGGCGCGCGCGGACGCGACTCGAGCAGCTTGCTCGATCGGGACGCGCCAGGTCCGAACTCGAACGATTTCCCGAAGTCCGCCAACGCATGGACGGACACCTCGCGCGCGTGCTCGGCCAGCTCGGCGACGTCTACATGCACCATGGTTTCGACGTTCGTCTTCAAGCGTCCGATGTCGACCTTGGCCAGTTCGGTGAGCAGGCGCATGTCGTCGGACTTGAAACGAAACTCGTCCATGTTCAGGCGCATCTCGTCGGCCTTGACGCGCAACTCATCCGCCAGTCCGAAATCCATTTTGAGGCGCATCTCGTCGGTCTTGAAGCGCAGCTCGTCGGCCTTGAAGCGCAGCTCATCCGCGAAATCCTCGAACTTCGGAGATGGCAGAGGACGGGGCGCGGGCGCCTCCGAGGGTTTCGGCGCTCGCGGGGGCGTCGCCGGTGTGGAGGGGACCTGCGCGGCCGCCAGCAGTGGCACCGCGGTTCCAACCAGCATCAATGTCATGAGCGTGTGTCTCATCGCTCTCTCCTAGTCGTCAGCAGAAATGTCAGCGACCGCGGTGCGCAGTCGCGGAAGTACGTCGCGCTGTTCCAACGCCTGTCTGATGAGCTCCAACTCGGCGGTGCTCTCGGCCGACTGCAGTCGGACCACCTGAGCAAGCACGAGCTCGAGATCCTCGAGCAGCGTCCGGAAGCGCGGGTCGGCCGCTGCTGGAGAATCCAGCAGCAGTCGGGTGGTGAGGAGCAGATCGTGCGCGCGACCCATGTAGGGTTCGTCGGCGCGACCCGCCCGGACTTCGGCCGGCAGCGCCACGAGAAGGGCCGCGGTCTGGCCCAGGTAGCGTGATGTCGTGGACTGGTAAGGCTCGGGCATCGCGAGCGAGTCCACGCCCTGTGCCGACTGAAGGAGCGGCTGCTGTGCTCGCGGAAGAGCGAATCGCCCGATCGCGACACCCAATAGCAGGACCGCCGCCAGGGACATCCAATTGCGCCACTGGACGGTGCGTGTGGCGATGGGCGTCACGTGTTGGGCGCTTGGCGCTCCGGAGGCCGAAGCGAATGCCTCGGACTCGATGGCGGACCACATGGCGTCCAGGTCGGAGCGCTTCAGCTCCGGAGGAGCGTTGTAGTCGCGCGCGGCGTTGCGCAGTCTCTCGGAATTACGATCGTCCTGGTCAGTCATTCCATCCACTCCTTCGCGAATGTCGCGAGCTTCTCTCGAAGCTGGGCCCGAGCCACGGAGAGCCTGCTCTTGCAAGTCCCCTCCGCGATCCCCAGGACCGTCGCGATCTCGTCGTGCGTGTAGCCTTCCACATCGTGCATGACAAATGTCACTCGATAAATCTCGGGCAGCTCGTCGATTGCCCTGTATAGCGTGTCGCGCAGATCCGGATCGGTCGTTCTTGTTTCCACGGCCATCAGACTCGCTTCCTCGAGGTCGGCCTCGCGCGTCCGAAACCGCTTGACTTTTCGCATCGCGTTTGAAACGACGCTGGCGGTTACGCGATGAAGCCAGGTGGACAACGCCGATTCGCCGCGAAAGCGCCCCAATTGAGAAAAAGCCCGAACGAACGTCTCTTGCGTGAGCTCTCGCGCGAGATCGTTGTCGCCGGTGAGTCGAAAGGCCAGCCTGAAGACCCTCGGCGCGTGCGCGTCGTACAGCTCGCGCGCGGCTAGCCGGTCTCCAGCGACGACCCGGGCAATCAGCTCGGGCTCGCGACTCAAGAAGCGAGATGCTTCAATGGCAACAGCGGGACTCGTCACGAATTGAATGCTCAAGGAGATAGACACAGGGACCGCCCGAAGCGTTCGGTGGGGCTAGGGGGCGGGGTCCGGGGCTGCTAATATGGCGCCGGTGCGCCTCAACAGCTTCTTCTCCGGCCCTGCCATTGCGGCGCTCATGCTGGTGGTGGGGCCACAGGGGGGCATGAGCGAGACCGCCTGGCGAACCGCTGCAGTGGGGGTGCTGATGGCGATCTGGTGGGTCACGGAAACCGTGCCCATCGCGGCCACCGCCCTGTTGCCGCTCGTACTGCTCCCCCTGCTTGGCATCGCCAGTATCAACGCCGCCGCGGCGCCGTACGCCAACCCGGTCATTTACCTGTTCTTCGGAGGTTTCGTGTTGGCCGCCGCGTTCGAGGGCTGCGGCCTGCACCGCCGACTGGCGTTGTCGCTGCTCTCCGCATCGGGGACGCGGCCCGATCGCATCATCGGCGCGTTCATGCTCGCGTGCGGCTTCATCAGCATGTGGGTGAGCAACACGGCGGCGGTCTTGATGATGCTCCCGCTCGTGAACTCGATGCTGAAGCGCTCGCGTTCGGCCGCGAAGGCGGTCGGTGACGCCACGGCGCCGACGGCGTCGTCGTTCGAAAAAGCGCTGTTACTCGGAATCGCGTACGCGGCGACCATCGGCGGCTTCGGCACCCTGATCGGATCACCGCCCAACGCGCTGATGGCCGGATTCCTGATGCAAACCCACGGGGTTCGCGTGGGCTTTCTCGATTACATGTTGATCGGTGTTCCCCTCATCGCTATCGCCCTGCCCGTAACGTGGTTCGTGCTGACGCGGGTGGTCTTTCGCGTTCGCAACGACGAAGTCGTCGTGGACGCGACGAGCCTCGTCGAAGAACGCCGCGCGCTCGGCGCGGCGACGCGCGAGGAAAAGTTCGTGGGTGCGGTCGCGGCATTGACGGCGATTGCGTGGATCAGCCAACCCTGGTTGGCGCTGGCCGTACCGGCGATCAGCGAGGCGGGCATCAGCGTCGCCTGCGCGGCGATTCTCCTCATTGTGCCCATCGACGGCAAGGGAACGCGCGTGATCAGCTGGCAGACCGCCGAACGAATTCCGTGGGGCGTACTGGTGCTGTTCGGCGGCGGACTGTCGCTTGCGAGCGCCATCCAGGAGGGCGGACTGGCGGAATGGATTGGTCAATCCGTCCACGCACTCCGATCGCTTCCGCCATTCGTGTTGGTGTTCATGGTGATCGTGGTCATCACGATGCTCACGGAATTCACCAGCAATACTGCTACGGCAGCGGCGTTCCTGCCCATTGCGTCCTCGCTCGCGGTGGGCGCGGGGATGAACCCGCTCATGCTTTCCGTCGCTGCCGGGCTGGCAGCAAGCAACGGTTTCATGCTCCCGGTGGGAACCCCGCCCAACGCGATTGTGTTCGCGAGCGGAAAGCTTTCGGTGCGGGAGATGGCACGCGCTGGGCTTTTGGTCGACCTCGTCTTCATCGTCCTCCTCACCTTGGCGTCGTACTTCCTCGTTGTCCCTGTCCTGAGCTGATCCATGGCAACAACGACCCACGGTCTCGCGCGGCGATTGGGCGCCTTCGATGCGACGATGATCGTGATGGGCGGCATCATCGGCGCGGGAATCTTCATGAACCCGTCGGTGGTGGCGCGTCACGTGAGCGCTCCATCGCTGATGCTGGGCGCATGGGTGGCGGGTGGGCTGATCGCGTTGGCGGGAGCGTTCGTCTACGCGGAACTGGCGCAGCGCCGCCCGGAAGTGGGCGGGCAGTATGCCTATCTCCGCGACGCGTTTCACCCGATGGCCGCGTTTCTGTATGGATGGACCCTTCTATTAGTAACGCAGACCGGTGGGATGGCCGCCGTCGCGATGACGTTCGCGAACTATTTCCGGGAACTCACCGGACTGAACGTGGACCGATCGGTGATCGCCGTGACCACCCTGGCTGTCCTGACCGTAGTCAACTGCCTGGGGGTGCGCTCCGGCAGCAACGTTCAGAGCGCGTTCATGGTGACCAAGATCGCCGCGATCGTGATGCTGGTCGTTCTCGGCTGGCGAGCGGTAGGAAGCTCTGGGTCATTGAATGTGGGATCGGCACCAGGCCCATCGCCCACACACAGCAATTTCCTCGCGGCGATGGTACCCGTTCTTTTCGCGTATGGCGGATGGCAGACCGCGAGCTTCGTCTCGGGCGAAATGAAGGATCCAGGTCGCGACCTTCCGCGAGGCTTGCTCTTCGGAGTCCTCGGGGTCGTGGTGTTGTACCTCGCGGTGAACCTCATCTGTATTCTGGTACTGGGTCCCGCCGGTCTCGCGCAGACGCAAACGCCCGCGTCCGAGGTGATGCGCAGAGCGTTCGGTGAGGGCGGAGCGCGACTCATCGCCGGCGGAATCGCGGTGTCGACGATCGGCTTCCTCAGCCAGGGAATGCTGACCGCGCCGCGGGTGTACTATGCGATGGCGCGCGACGGCCTGTTCTTCAAGAAAGTGGGCACCCTGAGCGAGCGCACGAAGGCCCCAGTCATCGCGATCGTTCTGCAAGGCATTTGGGCATCCGTCATCGCCGTCGTCGGCCTGTACGCACAGGTGCTCAACTACGTCGTTGCGCTCGACGCCGTCTTCTTCGGACTCACCGGCGCGGCGCTGCTCGTCTTTCGCCGACGGAATCCCGACGCTGTGGCGGGAATGCGTATGCCAGGGCATCCGGTGACGACCATCATTTTTGTATGCGCCTTCTGGATTCTCGCGCTGAGCACCATCGTGCAGTTTCCGAAGGATGCCGGTATGGGCGTGTTGATTCTGCTCATTGGAATTCCGGTCTACCTGGGCTGGAAAAGGCGTGGAGGACAACCAGCCAGCATCTAGGACGCCTCCAGCCGCGCTCCATCATCGCCTTTCACGGCGAAGAAAGTCGCCCGTTGATACGTGCGCGCTTCGTACTGCGGTTGCACCTGACGAATGAACTGATCCACATCCTTGGTCCGCACCAAGGCGATGGCGCACCCGCCAAAGCCAGCGCCGGTCATCCGTGCTCCGTGACACGCGAAGTGGTCGCGCGCCACGTCGCAGATGATGTCAAGATGGATGCTCGATACCTCGTAGCGCTCGCGGAGCGACGCGTGCGACGCGTTCATCAGTCGTCCCGCGGCGTCGAAGTCTCCCGCCGCCAGCGCGAGCGCCAGCGCTTTGGGCCTCGCGTTCTCCTCGACCACGTGCTTCGCCCGGAGATACATCGTCGCCGGCAGCAATGGGACGGCCGACTCCAGCAGAGACGGCGATACGTCGCGCAAGGCGCGCACGTCTGGAGCAATGAGGCGGATCTGCCTGATCGCGGCGTCGCACGTGGCTCGTCGATCGTTGTACTCAGTCTCGGAAAGCGCGCGGCGCATTCCCGTGTCCATGACCACGATCGTCACATCGGATGGTACGCTCACATACGTCACCTCCAGACTGCGACAATCCAGCAGCATCGCGTTGCCAGATCGACCCGCCGCGGAGGCAACGGGATCCATGATGCCGCTGTGCACGCCTACGAAGTCATTCTCAGCGCGTTGCGCCAGGCGGGCCATCTTCAGCGGCTCCCATCCAATTCTCATCGCCGAGCTGAGGGCTCGCGCCAGAGCCATCAGCAGCGCGGCGGATGACGACAACCCGGCACCCGTTGGCACACCCTGTCCACTGATCAGGAGGCTCATGCCGGGCACGCGAATTCCGCTCGCCTCGAGCGTGCGACACAGTCCGGTCACGTACGCATCCCAAGCGCGTGACGGCGCCGAAGTCGCGCCACGCACTGGGAGCTTCTTCTGTTCGTTGAACTCCTCCGAGAAGGCCACGATCTGGTCGTCCACTCGAGGCGCCGCCGCAACGGTCACTCGCCGGTCGATGGCCATGGGAAGCACGAACCCGTCGTTGTAGTCGGTGTGCTCACCGATGAGGTTCACGCGGCCTGGAGCCGAGGCGATAGCCAGTGGCCAGACGCCGAAGTACCGGCGGAAGCGCTCCCCAATCACGAGCGTGGACGCCAGCGGTACTTCGTCAGCTCGATCCTGCCTCCGGAGCCGAACGTCACCCCCTCGCGCTCCAGCAGCATTCGTTGGGAGATGCCTCCGTTCAATGGTCGAAGGCTGATGGCACCGGCCGCGTTCACCACTCGTTGCCATGGAACGGCGGTGGACGCCGTGAGCGCGTGTAGCGCGTATCCCACCTGCCGCGCGTGGCCGGGAAGTCCCGCGAGGTCCGCAATCTGACCATACGTCGCTACACGGCCGCGTGGTATGCGACGCACTACGGAATAGATCCTCGTGTAACTCGAGCTGACTCGCTGCGTCCCTCGGCTCACCCGGAGGAAACTACGCTCGCGAGAGCTTGTCGGGAGGAACCGCGTGTGCCGGAGATTGGTACATCCGAACACACGCGTTCCTCCATCTAGTTTCGATGCAGTTGAACCGGAGCCACCTTCCGCCGCAACCGAAGGTTGAGCATCTCCACCGCCACGGAAAATCCCATCGCGAAATACGTGTAGCCCTTCGAGATGTGAACGCCGAGACCCTCCGCAACGAGGTTGGTCCCGATCAGCAGCAGAAAGGAAAGCGCGAGCATCTTGATCGTGGGGTGACGCTCCACGAAACTGGAAATGCCGCCTGCAGCGGCGAGCATGATGCCCAACGCGATGACGTTCGCCGCGATCATTATCGAGACCTGGCTCACCATTCCGACGGCGGTGATGACGGAGTCCAGCGAGAAGACGATATCCACCACCATGATCTGCAGCACCACGGCGGTGAGAGATGGCAGGGTGCGCTTTGCGCCACCCGCGTCATCCTCACCCTCGAGTTTACCATGGATTTCGTACGTGGCCTTGGCGATGAGAAAGAGCCCGCCAAGGATGAGAATCAGGCTTCGCCCGCTGATGGGCAGCGAGCCCACGTGAAAGAGGGGAGCCGTGAGCTTCACGACCCACGCAATGCTCAGCAGCAGCAGGATGCGGCTGACGAACGCGCCCATGAGGCCAAGCTTTCGCGCGCGCGGCTGTTCGGCCGGACCCAGCTTCGACGACAGAATCGAGATGAAGATGATGTTGTCGATGCCCAGGACGACCTCGAGCGCGGTCAG
>JANNJV010000427.1:0-2414 GCA_031395945.1 Gemmatimonadota bacterium
ACTGCCTCCGGCCCCGTGCGCGCACACGAAAACCGCGGACTGCGCGACGGTCGCCGGCTCGTACACGGCGGACGTCTCGTCCGCTCCGACCGCGACTCGCCATTCGGCTGTGGGCATAGGTTAGTCTCGCGTCTCAGCGCACGCGTCGCAAGAAAATGGGCGACGTCGCAAGACGCCGCCCATTTCGAGCTCATGCCACCAAATCGGTCAGCCGGCGGCGTTCACCATGTCGAAGATCGGCAGGTACATCGCGACCACCATGCCGCCGACGACGATGCCCAGGAACACGATCATGACCGGCTCCATCAGCGCGAGCAGTCCGGAGACCGCCGCATCGACTTCCTCGTCGTAGAAGTCGGCGATCTTGGTGAGCATCTCGTCCAGTCCGCCCGTTTGCTCGCCGACGTTGATCATGGAGATCACCATGGGCGGAAACACCTGCGACTTCTTGAGGGGCGCCGAAATCGTTTCACCGCCGGCGATGGACGCTCGGGACTCCATGATCGCGTCCTGAATCACTCGGTTGCCTGATGTCTTGGCGGTGATTTCCAGGCCGTCCAGGATGCTGACGCCGGAACCGATCAGCGTGCCCAGCGTACGGGTGAAGCGCGACACGGCCGATTTGCGCAGGACGTCGCCCAGCACGGGCGCCTTCAGCATCAGCCGGTCGATCACGAGCTTTCCATCCTGCGTGGCGTAGTACTTCTTCACGAGATAGACCAACCCCATGACGCCCAGACCCACGGCCCACCAGTAGCTCTGCAGCAACTGCGACATCTTGATGACGATGCGCGTCGGAAGTGGCAGTGGAATGCCCGCCTCGGCGAACATGCGTTGGAACGTCGGGATCACGAACACCAGCAGCACGATGATGGCGCCGCCGGCGACGGTCATGATGACGCCAGGGTAGATCATCGCGCCCTTCACCTTGCGGACGAGCGCGTCGTTCTTTTCCATGAAGACCGCGAGACGCATCAGGATGGTGTCGAGAATACCGCCCGCCTCACCCGCGGCCACCATGTTCACGTATAGCTCGCTGAACGCGGTCGGATGTTTTCTGAGCGCGTCGGCCACCGTGTTGCCGGACTCGACGTCGAACACCACCGCCTTGGTGATGTCGCGCAGATTCGGGTTCTCGCTCTGCTCCGCCAGAATGCCCATGGCCTGCACCAGCGGCAGACCAGAGTTGATCATCGTGGAGAACTGGCGGGTGAAGATCACGATATCGCGCATCGCCACCTTGCCGCCTTTCTTCTTTTTCGCCGACTCGTCGATCTTGATGACGTTCAGCCGTTGCTTCTTCAGCTGACTGATGGCTTCCTCGCGAGAGGTTGCCTCGACGGTCGCGCTTTTGAGCTCGCCTTTCGCATCGCGAGCCGTATACATGAATGACGCCATTCCCCTGCTCCTGTTGGGTTACTGCCGCTACTTCTTGGACGGTGCCGCTTTCTTTTCGGTCAACGGGGCCGTCCCGTCGCTCTCGAGTTGCATGCCGCACATGCGCGCCAGCTCGATGGGATCGCCGGACGCTTTCACCACTTCTTCCCACGCCACTTCCCGGCTCAGGTAGAGCTGGTAGAGCGCGTCGTTCATGGTCTGCATGCCCCATTTCTTGCCCGACTGCATCATCGAGTAGATCTGGTGGATCTTGTCGTCGCGGATGAGGGCGCGGATTGCGGGCGTACACACCAGGATCTCGGCGGCCATGGCGCGCCCTTTCCCCTTCGCCTTGGGAAGCAGGGTCTGGGTGATGATCCCTTCGAGTGAGAAGGCCAGCTGCGCACGCACCTGGGACTGCTGGTGCGACGGAAACACGTCGATGATACGGTTGATGGCTTCCGCAGCCGAGTTCGTGTGCAGGGTGGCGAACGCCAGGTGGCCCGTTTCGGCGATCGTAATGCCCGCTGCAATCGTTTCGAGATCGCGCATTTCGCCGACGAGGACGACGTCCGGATCCTGACGCAGAGCGTACTTGAGTGCGAGCCCGAAGCTCTTGGTGTCGGCACCGACCTCGCGCTGATTGACGATGCAGCTCTGGTGCTTGTGGATGAACTCGATCGGGTCTTCGATTGTGATGATGTGACCCTTGATGCCCTTGTTGATGCGATCGATCATCGCCGCCAGGGTAGTCGACTTGCCCGACCCCGTCGGTCCGGTGACCAGGATCAATCCGCGCGGCCGGTCCGACAGGTCCGCGATGACCTTGGGCAGCTTGAGATCTTCGAAGCTCTTGATGTTGAACGGAATCTGCCGGATCACCATCGAGACGCAGCCGCGCTGCTTAAAGCAGTTGCCGCGAAAGCGCGCCAGGTTCTGGATGCCAAACGAGAAATCGAGCTCGTCCTCCATCTCGAAACGCTTCTTCTGGTTCTCCGTGAGCACCGAATACGCGATCTGCATCGTGTCTTTGGGCT
>JANNJV010000429.1:0-5866 GCA_031395945.1 Gemmatimonadota bacterium
CACTCGCGCTGACACCCTGAGGGGCAGCGATGGTCCGGGTCGAAGCTGGTGGGATGTCGAGTTCTACGATCTCCACGTCGCTATCAACCCCGCTGACAGCAGTATCACGGGTCGGAACGGTATTACCTATCGCGTGCAACGTCCCGCGAAGGAGATGCAGATCGATCTCCAGACGCCAATGCGCATCGACAGCATCCTCCAGGATCGACGCAAGTTGGCTTTCCGGCGCGATGGTAACGTCTTCTTCGTCAGCGTGGCTCCGTCACAGCCGGTCGGGGCTCGGCGACTCGTTACCATCTTCTTTGCCGGGAAGCCGGTCGCCGCTAAGCGCCCTCCATGGGACGGCGGTTTCATCTGGCAGCGCGATTCGCTGGGCCACGATTTCATCGCGACGGCCAATCAGGGACTGGGCGCGAGCGTCTGGTGGCCCAACAAGGACTTCGGCGCCGACGAACCGGACAGCCAGCGCGTCGCTATCACCGTGCCCGACTCGATGGTAAACGTGTCGAATGGACGCCTGCGATCCGTGTCTCGGGGGACCAATGGCGGCACCACGTGGGAATGGTTCGTCTCCAAGCCCATCAACAATTACGGCATTGCGGTGAACGCTGGACGGTATGCGCACTTCACCGATTACTACCAGGGCGAGCGCGGGACACTCACGATGGACTACTTCCCGCTCGCGATCCACGAGGACACGGCGCGTGTACAGATGCGCCAAGCTATCCCAACGGTCGCATGCTTCGAACGCTGGTTCGGGCCCTTCCCGTGGTATGAGGACGGGTTCAAGCTCGTCGAGACGCCGCACCTGGGGATGGAGCACCAGAGCGCCGTCGCGTACGGGAACTGGTACAAGAATGGGTATCGCGGGCGCGACCTGTCCGGCACCGGTTGGGGACTCAAGTGGGACTTCATCATCGTGCACGAAGTGGCGCACGAATGGTGGGCCAACAACATCACCGCCAAGGATCAGGCGGACATGTGGGTACACGAGAGCTTCGCGAACTACGCCGAAGGTCTGTACACGGAATGTCAAAGCGGAACGGCGGCTGGCGCGGAGTACATCATCGGGGTGCGCAAGAACATCCAGAACGACCGGCCGATCGTTGCCGCGTTCGGGGTGAATGACGAAGGTTCCGGCGACATGTACTACAAGGGCGGCAACATGCTGCACACCATCCGCCAGGTGATTGCCGACGATGACAAATGGCGCGGCATTCTCCGCGGCGCCAATGCGACGTTCCGGCACCAGAC
This sequence comes from Gemmatimonadota bacterium, assembly GCA_031395945.1. Taxonomy (GTDB): domain Bacteria; phylum Gemmatimonadota; class Gemmatimonadetes; order Gemmatimonadales; family Gemmatimonadaceae; genus DASPMP01. The sequence goes on from JANNJV010000429.1 coordinate 1,255, forward strand.
GATCACTGGAATCGATCTTCAGAACTACATCAGCCGCGAGGCGGGGATCGACTTCAGCAAGGTGTTCGAGCAATACCTGATGACCACGAGGATTCCGGTGCTCGAGTACGGGTTGGGCAACGGTCAGTGGTCGTATCGCTGGACGAACGTGGTTCCTGGCTTCGAGATGCCGGTGGATGTCGCATTTCCAGAAGCGCCCAACGACTTCCGCCGTATCCGGCCCACCACGGCGTGGTCGTCCATACAAGCAACGGTGGCGCCCGTGGTGAAGCGCGACTACTACATCCAGGTCAGGAACGCAGGGGTGGAGGCGCGTTAGCGCTCAGGGACTTCGAGAGCCGCACCCCGGTGTGTTCGTACCCAAGCTTCTTGTAGAAGTCGTGCGCTTCAACGCGGTGCAGCGCCGAGGTGAGCGAGATCTTCGCGGCGCCGCGCGCGACCGCCCACGACTCCGCTCGCTCCACCAGTGCACGGCCAACACCCTTGCCGCGCGACTCCCTGGCCACGACCAAAGCGGTGAGCATTGCGACGGGACCCGTAACGTGCAGGGCGGAGATGACGTGCGCCGTCATGGCGCCGACGACATTCCCATCCAGCACTGCGACCGCGACGACCGCACGTTGATCTCCCTGGAGCGAGGTCAGGCGCGCGGGAATCGTGTCCGGCTCGGCGGGATACCCAAGCTCGCCCAGTAGTTTGCTCAGCACCGGGGTGTCGGAAAGCGACGGGGAACGGAGCTTGATAGTCAGCAGTGAACTGCGTTGAGTGAGTGGACGACCGAGGCGGTCCGCTGCATTCTTACGCGAAGGGTCAGAGGCCGCAAGTACTCCATGCACGCGGGAGATCTCCTGCTGAAGCCAACGGTTGGTGGCTGAGACGCGGAGCATCACGAGCTTCACAGACGCGCCGCAGTTCCTGGGCGACATCGCGCCCGACTTCGCGAAGCGCGAAGTGGAGCACCACCTGATGCTCGGAGTTGCGGGCACGCCAGCCGGCGCTCGCGCGCCGGGATCCATCTACGCGACCGTCCGGGACGAGGCGGGTTTAGCGCTCGCCGCATTCCTGACGCCGCCGCGCCCACTGCTCCTCGACACCGACCGCCCTGATTCCGCCGCCATCACCGATTTCGCGCGCTGGCTGGGACACCGCACGTCCCGGCCGCGCGGGTTGGTTGCCGACGCGACAGTGGCAGAGCAGTTCATTCAGGAATGGCAGCGGGTGAGCGGCGCTACGCCGGCGCTCCGCATGCACCAGCGCCTGCACGTGCTGCGCCGGGTGAGCGAAGTGCCCATGTCACCCGGCTCGCTGCGCCTGGCGACGGCACTGGATCTCGAGCTGCTTTTGCATTGGACCGGTGCGTTCAAGCAGGAGGCCATGGCCGAGTCGCTCGACCCGGAATTGCGCGAGGCCGTGGCGACGCGCCTCGCGGCGCAGGAGCTGTATCTCTGGGAGGACGGCCAGCCACGCGCCATGGTCGCGACGGCGCGTCCCACCGCCCACGGGATCGCGCTCAACAGCGTGTTCACGCCGCCGGAGTGGCGCGGCCGCGGTTACGCGACCACGTCGGTTGCCGCACTCAGCCAGCGCATGCTCGACGCCGGACGGGCGTTCTGCGTCCTCTACACCGATCTCGCGAACCCGACGTCTAACGCCATCTACGCGCGCGTCGGCTATGAGACGGTGGCCGACTCGGTACTGTACGCGTTCTCCGACTGAACGCGCAGTTGCTCGCGCCGCTGTTCCCGCACGCGCGTCCAGTGGCGCCGGATCGCCACCGCGACGATCGCGCCGGACAGCAAGAGCAACACCGTTTCCCCGATCCATTGCTGCCGGAACTGCATCAGCGAGGTGGTTTTCCCAGTGTCTGGCAGCCGTTCTGCTCCGATGGTCGCAATCGTGACCAAGCCGTTGTACAGGCCGTGAAACACGATGGGCACGTACAGCGACCGAGTCGAGACGTAGAGCATGGAGAGAAACACGCCCACCACCATGGCTCCGATCCAGAAGGGCGGATGCAAAAACGCGAAGACGAAGGAACTGCCAATGACGCCGCGCCAGAGTCCTTTCTTTGCCGCCCAGCGACCCAGCACCAGCCCGCGAAAGACGATTTCTTCAACGATGGGGCCGAAGATCACGACGAAGATGATCAGAAAGAACGACCCCGATTTGCCCAGATCCTTCAGCGGCCCCGGGTCGCGTTGCTCCCTGAAGAGATACGCGGCGAAATCAGGGGCGACCCAGCTCGCGGCATACGCCGTTGCCCAGAGGGTCATCGCCGCGAAGCAGAACATCACGGGCACCAGGAGCACCAGGTTTCGCCACAGCGTCAGGTCGCGCGACACGTCGCCGAACAGATCTCGGACAGATATCCCGGCGTTCCTGCTGGCGCTAAGCGCGGCAAGGAACAGCAGGCCATAGGTGACGTATGCCACCGAAACGAAGGGCGGCGTCCCTTGCGCACCGGTCATGAGATGCACGGCGATCACGGCCACGGCGCCCGCGAGCGGCCACAGCCACAATCTCGCGAGACGAAGCCGGGCAAACCGCTCGTTCATTTCTTGGCCAGCGGATCGGGGCAGTTCTCACGGCGCCTCGTATCGGCGATCTGCGTGACTTTCCAGCCCGCGCCGTCGCGCATGAGGTCGATGGCATTGATGCCGCAATGCCGCACCTGCTTGTCGAGATAGAACGTGTAGGGTGCCCAAACCTGCGCGATGTTCCCGTCCACGCGCACCTGCACGTCGTAGATCTGTTCGTCCCAGCGCCGGGCCGACGTCGCGATGGCGGCGATCCACCCACCAACCGTGTCGTACGTGATGACCGCGGGAGTAGTCCGGGGATCCACCGTCGCGAACCGCGCGCCGTTGGAGAAAACCGAGCGGACCATGGCACTATCTGCGGTGCGCATGCCCTCGAACATCCGGTTCACGGCCGCGAGCGCGCCGGCCGCATCGGGCGTCTGGGAGCGCACGGTGTGCGGCAACAGCATGGCAGTCGCGGCGACTGCCGCACGAATGTGGCGTGGCTTCACGTCGATCTCCGTTCAGATAGTGAGTGTGAGGCGTCCCGCGATCAGGCACGCCGCCCAAGTCGAATGTTCATCGCGCCGCGGAGAATGAAGAATCCCGCGAAGGTGACGTCCAGCACGAGGGAATGTGTGAGCGGTGGCAGGCGAAAGATCAGCCGCGTGGCGACGAAGGCTCCGAGTGCGATCATGACGCCACCGATTCCAATGGCGATGCGGGCGCGCGAGGTCAATGCAATACCATTGGAGGTCTCGAGGACGGCAATCGTTCAGACGGGCGTCGCGGTTGGCCGGCGTGGGAAGCTGATGTGGCGCTCGATATCCTCGTGCGCGGCGATGAGCCGTTCCACCTGCTCGGAGACCTCCGCGGCGATGCCCAGGTGCGTGGTGAGGCTCTCGACTGTAGCCGACCCCGCATGCAGGCGCAGCAGATTCAAGCGGATGGTCTCGAGCGCGCCCACGGCTTCGCCCAACTTTGCGGACGTTTCGTCGCGGAGCTCGCACAGCTCGGCGTAGTCTGCCGACGCCGATTCTCCCGCTCCACTCAGCGCGTCCTGTAAGTCGTCGTGCCGCTTGCGCAGGGACTGCGCGTCGTTCTGGAGCCGTTGCAACAGTGCAGGGAGGTCGCCCAGCGCCCGGCGACTGTCCTTCGGTAAGCTCTCGTACAATTCCTCGGCGGCCATGCCGAGCGACAATTCGGTGGCGCGGTGCGTCATCGCAGAAACATGGCCCCGGGCTCCCACGAGCTTGCGCGCAATGAAGAACGCCAGCCGGCCGATTCTTCCCTTCCACACCCTCGACCAGAATTCGCTCTCGACGTCCTGATGTCGCTGCCTGAGCGTGAGGAAGCCGAGCGCTCCGACGATCGTCGCCAGGGATGCGAAGGGCCATAGCTGTTCTGGATAGAACATCGCTCGGTAGAGCGGAATCGGGATCCGTATCGTGTTCATGGCGACGAAGATTCCGAAGGACGCCAAACCGATCACTGCCGAGGCCTTGGCCATTTTTAGAGACGCGGCCTCGAGGAACGACCCGCCGCGCCGATGCTCCACGGACAATTCTTCGCGCGCTTGTTCGATCTCCGCGGCAAACGCCGGGGCGATATCGCGATGGCCAAAGCCAAGGCGCGACAGGCGGCGCGCTGCCCAGGTGAGATACGTCAGCGGCAGCGCCGTGCTCAAAAGTCCGAAGGTGGTGAATCCAGCGGGGACGCCGAACTGGTACGCCATAAAGCTCGACGTCGGAAGCAGCGCAAGCGCACCGATCAGCGTGCCGCCACCGTCCAGGCGCCCGTACCGCTTCACGAAGGCGCGCAACGCCGCCGGAATCTCCCGCCGCTGATCCAGCGCGACACCCAACTGCTCGGCGAGCGCCTGCGCGTTTGCGGGCCGCTGTTCGGGATCCTTCGATAGACACCGATCCACCAGCGACGCGAGTTTGCGCGGAACGGTCAGGCCAAGCGACGAGAGGGAAGGCGGATTTTCCGTTACCTGCTTTGCGAGGATCTCCGTCGCGCTGGACCCCTCAAATGGAAATCGCCCGGAAAACGCGAAGAATGCCGTCGCGCCCAGGCCATAAAGATCGCTG
>JANNJV010000441.1:0-2435 GCA_031395945.1 Gemmatimonadota bacterium
GGCACCATGACCAGCGAGCTAAACGACGACACGAGGGGCTACCACAGTCTCTCGATGACGCCTAATAGCGTGCTGCGGCGTCTTCCAGCAAATGCCACTGAACTGAGACGTCGAACGCAACAGGTCTTTCTGATCGTTCGCTACTCATTGGGTTGATTGGATGGTGCGATGACTTCATCGCCATCGAAGGCCACCTGGCTCAGGCGCGAAGCCGCACTGCCGAGCTGCGGTTCGTTGCCGGTCTTTCCCTGCGGTGATGTTGCACTGGGCGCGCGAGTGAAGGACCAAGGGCGCCATGGCTAGGTATTGGTGGCAATGCCTCGCCTGTGGTGCGAAGCCGCACTGGTTGACGGTCTGCCGGTCGCGCAGCGTTGCCGCGTTCATCTGGGATGAATTGGCGCCAAGTGGGTGGGATCAGCACCTGCTGCGCCGCCGCTGCGACTTGTGTCGCCGCGGGTCACTGCGGATCACATTCCGGTTTCAGCGCGCCGATCCCGAACGAGTCAGTGTCAAGCATATCGTTGGTCTCGACCCGGATGGCGACCATCTCCCGATGCTGTGGGACACCTTCCGTCACTCGCGTCCCCGGCAGTCGTGGATCGACTTCAAGTACCAACGGGGCCGCAGTCCATGGGGCCTCACGAAGCGGCTGGTCCTGCAGAAGCCACAACTGTTGCGGCTCTTACGAGCGTACGAGCGCGCCACGAGAGCGCGGAGTGAGCAACCGAAACGAAGGTAGGCCAGGAACGCCGTCATCAGGATCACGGCACGGGCACTCGATAGATGTTGCGCTGCGTGGCGACCTTCGTGAACGCATAGATCGTTGGGTTCGGGCCTGGATACACGCTCTGTCCCGACACCAGCCGCGCTCCCGGCAGGGCAGCCACCGCGTCCTGTGATGGAAGGCCTGAGGCCGGAGTGGGCGGCAGCATCTCGCCCCGCTGCAACGGAATCGCATACGTAGAATCTGCGAACTTCAGGTAGGCGAATCTCCCATCTGGACTCCAGCTCAAAGGCGCAGGTATCGGCTCGACGCCCTGAGGCTGCCCACAATCTCGACAGATCCGGATGGCAGAGCCGCCTCCGGCCGGATACACGATCGTGTCACCGTATTGGTTCGGCGTCTGCGCGACGACCCATCGCCCATCCGGCGAGACACCGATCGGGATGAGCATCGGCACTTCTATCATGTGTCGTAGACAGGCACACTCTGGTTTCCCTCCGGCACAACCATCTACAAGGATGGCGGCGCGCAGGCCTACCCGTCGTACGTCACCGGCCATCTGTGCCTGGCCAGATAGGGACGCGCGGATTGGTGGACCCCTCCACCAATCCGGATTTGCCGCTTACCGTGAAGCGTTTTCGTGCAATGCTTCCCATCGCCTTACAGGGCCGGTGCGCAAGTACGAATGAGCATCCTTCCGGACATTCGATTCGGTTGGCGAATCCTTGCGAAAAGCCCTGGATTCACGCTGGCCGCCGTGGCCGCGATCGCGCTTGGCATCGGTGTGAACAGCATGATGTTCACCATCTACAACGCGGCGCTGTTCAAGACCCTTCCGTTCGAGAACCCCCGGCAGATCGTCCACATCCACACTCGGAATCTCGCCGAGGGCTGGGACAGGCGCGGCCTGTTCTACGAGGATTTCCTGGAGTACCGCTCGCAGGCCCGATCGTTCGAGGGGCTCGCCGCCTTCATGGACTACTACGGCTTCAGAATCCGCGACGAACGCGGCGCACCGCACCTGACAGACGGGTGCCTGGTGACGCCGAATACGTTTTCGCTAATCGGACAGCGGCCGCTGCTCGGACGTGATTTTCGTGCGGATGACGCCATGCCTGAAGCCAACAAGGTCGTCATCCTCAGTTACGGCCTGTGGCAAACGCAATACGGCGGCGACCCGTCTGTTCTCGGCACAGCGGTGACGTTGAGTGCTGAGTCCTACACCATCGTGGGCATCATGCCGAGTGGCATGGAGTTTCCGAACCGAAGCACGCTGTGGGTTCCGATCGTCGACACGCCCGAGAACCGCGAATCGTGGTACCTCCGCTCTGGGTTCGAGCTGATTGGCCGGCTGCGGTCTGCGGTGCCGCCGCGGCAGGCCGAGACCGAATTGCGCGCCATCGCCGGGCGTATTGCGGCCGGCCGTTCCGGACGACCGGCCGCCGGCATCGAGCCGGTCGTGTTGCCCTACGTCGACTGGGGCGTCGAGCCGCGGAGAAAGCTGATGGGCCAGACGCTGATGGGCGCTGTGTCCTTCGTGTTGCTGATCGCGTGCGCGAACGTCGCCAACCTGCTCCTCTCGCGCGCGGTGCACCGGTCGCGCGAGACCTCCATCAGGGTCGCCCTGGGCGCCAGCCGCTGGCGCATCGTGCGTCAGCTGCTGATCGAGAGCGTCCTGCTCAGCACCTTGGGCGGGGCCGCAGGCCTGGGC
>JANNJV010000485.1:0-10378 GCA_031395945.1 Gemmatimonadota bacterium
GACTACATCGAGAAGCCGCTCAACGCCGAACGTCTCAACAAGCTCAAGGCGCAGATTCCGAAGCTGATGGACCAGTTCGCGGTTCAGGTACAGAACCAGCAACTGTCCGCAAAGCTCGAAGGCCTCACGCATTACGGAGAACTGACCGGCCAGTCGGAGGAAATGCGGCAGGTCTATCAGATCATCGATGCCGTTGCACCCTCCAGCGCCTCGGTCCTCATACTCGGCGAGTCCGGAACCGGCAAGGAGCTGGTCGCCCGCGCGTTGCACACCAAGAGTGACCGCGCGAAAGGCCCGTTCTTCGCGCTCAACTGCGCCGCGCTTCCGAAGGAGATCCTCGAGAACGAATTGTTCGGCCATGAAAAGGGCGCGTTCACGGGCAGCACCAACGAGAAGCAGGGCGCTTTCGAGTTGGCGGACGGCGGCACCATTTTCCTGGACGAAGTAGCGGAGATGTCTCCTGACATCCAAGTCAAGCTCCTCCGCGCGCTGGAGAGCCGGCAGGTACGGCGCCTGGGCGGCAAGAAGGAAATTGACGTCGACATCCGGGTGGTGGCGGCGACAAACAAGAATCTCGAAAAGGCGCTCGCCGACGGTGAGATGCGCGAGGACCTCTACTATCGGCTGGCGGTGGTGGAGCTTGCCCTGCCGCCGCTGCGCGATCGCACCGATGACGTCCAGCTGCTCGCGTCGGAATTCCTGGAGCGGTTCTCGAGCCAGAACGGTAAGAAGATCACCGGGTTCCACGACGACGCGTGGCAGTGGGTGCTCCAGTATCACTGGCCCGGAAACGTGCGCGAGCTCAAGAACACGGTCGAGCGCGGCGTCATCATGGCCCGAAGCGAGACGATCCAACTGTCCGATCTGATGCCGCGCCACCTGAAGCACACGACGGATGTGCCGAACACGGTGACCATCAACGTTGGCTCGTCGATGGCGGACGCGCAGCGACAGCTGGTGTTGCGCACGTTCGCGAACGCCAATGGCGACACGGTTCGTGCGGCCAAGATGCTGGGCATGGATGCTGCCGACGTGCGTCGCGAGCTGTTGGGACTGCTGAACGGCGGTGGCGGTGCTGGTGCCGACAACGCCCGCCCTGGCCGACGGCCGTCCGGCGCGACCGCCGCGGTCGCCGAGGCCCCTGGGAAAGCGAAGTCCGGCAAGAAGAAATAGATTAGCAGAATGCGCCCACACTATGAGGACGATTTCGACGACGAGGACAGCCCGTACGTCGTGATCGAGAAGCGGTCAGGTGGCCTTGGTTCATTCTTTCTCGGGCTCGCCGTGGGCGCGGGTATCGCGCTCCTGTTCGCGCCGCAGTCCGGCGAGGAAACGCGCCAGGGGTTGGCGCGCGGCGCGCGGCGCGCGCGCCGCGTGGCGGAGGACACCGTCGGCGACGTGACCGAGAAAGTCCAGGAGACGTTCGAGAGCGCCCGGCAGCAAGTGGAGGACAAGATCGCGGAAGCGCGCGGCGCGATCGAGATTAAACGCGAGCAGGTGCAACGCGCCGTCGACGCCGGCCGGGAAGCGGCTTACCAGGCACGCGCCGATCTCGAGCGCCGGCTTGCCGAGACGAAGGCCGCGTATAACGCTGGTGCCCAGGTCGCGCGCGACGTGCGCGCGGAACGGGCCGCCGGGCGTGCCGCCAGCCAGAAAGACCGCACCAGCTGATCGTTCGGCGCCATGTCCGAGAAACGGCCGTGGTACATCAGCTTCGGCTGGACGGTTCGTGATTACCTGAAGCGGATCTGGGACAACAGCGCGGAGGACAACGTGCTGTTTCTCGCGAGCGGTATCGCCTTCAACATCCTGCTCGCCGCGATCCCGTTTTTCCTGCTGCTGGTCACGGGGCTGACGTACCTGCTGCCGGCCATCACCCGCGTGGCGCCGTCGGTGGCGGTCTACGATTTCATTGACCGTCTGCTCCCGGCGCAGTCCAATGCAACGGCCACCTGGCTGCACACCATGCTGGACGATGTGATGCGCACGCGCGGATCGGTGACGTTGTACAGCGCCATCATTTTCATCTGGCTGTCCACGCGGCTGTTCGGTTCGCTGCGCACGGCATTGGCAGATGTCTTCGACATCGAGAACGAGCGAAGCATCATTCGCGGCAAGATCTTCGATGTCCAGATCACCGTGGTGGCCACGATGCTCTTCGTCGCCAACTCGGTGGTGAGCTCGTACCTGGCGCTGGGGACGACGCGCGGGCTCACGGCATTGATCGACCTTGGGCTCCGCAAGGATCTCATGACCGGGCTGGAATACTCCATCGGCCGTTTCCTGGCATTCGTGTTCATCACCATGATGTTTTTCGCGCTCTACAAGTACTTGCCCGTTCGCAAAGTGCGCACGCGGACCGCGCTGCTCGCGGCGGCGTTCTCAGGGCTCGCCTTCGAAGTTGCCAAGCAGGTCTTTCGCCTGGTCATCGACTCGATGAACCCCCAATCCATCTACACGGGAACGATCGCGGCGATGGTCATCATCGTCGTGTGGGTGTACTACGCGGCGCTGATTTTTCTCATCGGTGGTGAGGTGGGGCAGGTGTATGAGCTGCGGCGCACGCGCCGTTTGCAGAGGGAAGTGTTTACCTAACTGGCGCCAGTCGGGGCACGCATGCGTGCGATTGATCACACCGACTGCCTTACTCCTGCGCCACCTCTGGCATTGCGTTTGCCCTTCTGTCCGTCAGAGGGAGGGTCACAGGATGCGCACAGCAATCATTGTTGCAGCCGCGCTCGCTTTCACAGCGTGCTCGCGGGGTGGGGAATACGAGTCGAGCGGATCGCTGGACACCACGAAGGACTCGACCATCCGGATCAGCATCCCGGACATCGATGTCGGCATGAAGACGGACACGCTGAGCGTGCCCACGATCGACATGAGGAAGGACACGATCATCATGGGCCGGAAGCAGGTGGAAGTGAAACGCCCCACCGTGGACGTCAACAAGAAGCCGTAAACAGAGCAGCACCAGCACACAGGGGCCGCGGCTGAGAGAGGCCACTGAGCGGTTTCCCCTGAGCCACGGGCAGAGCTTTGTCTCTTTCCCGTGGCTTTTTTTCCTCAACCCCCGCTGGCCTCGCGGAATGCGCTCCGATGAGAATTGAGGATCGGACGACGCGTGGTTAAGTTCAAGCGTCCCAGGTCCCGGAGGGCGTCAGCTCTCTAACTCCGTCAGGACCGAAAGGTAGCAGCGGCATGAGATGTCTTTCGTCGCTTCGAAGGCCTGGGGCACTGGCGCGGGAGATCTCCTCGGAGATCCCCGCGCTTTTTTTCCCACCGGGTTTTTCCAGAGCACTGGTGCGCAGGGCCGCCAGTTTCTCTGACCTCAGAACTCTGGCCTGAGGTAGTTACCGGGTTCTGAGTGCGCAGTAGAACTGAAGAACTGGTCCACTATCTCGTGACCTGCGTTCTGATCACAGAAGACCACGCGGCCCTGAAGGTCTGTAAACCAAAAACTCGTCGTTACACGTAACGGTCGCGGGCTCTAGATTCACGAGAATGCTCGCATTGGCTCGGAAGTACCGCCCGAAAACATTCGCCGACGTCGCGGTCCAGAGCCACGTCGCGAACACGCTCAAGGGCGCTATCGCGGCGAAGCGGATTGCGCACGGCTACCTGCTCTCCGGGCCACGTGGCGTCGGCAAGACCACCCTCGCCCGCGTGCTCGCGATGGCGCTCAACTGCGAGAAGGGCGCGCCGGGCGGCGAGCCGTGCGGCGAATGCGGCAGCTGCACGCGCATCTGGGCGGGCAGCACGTCGCTGGACGTAGTCGAGATCGACGCAGCTTCCAACCGCGGCGTCGATGATGCGCGCGAACTGCGCGAACGGGCCATGTACGCGCCGTCCGGCGACGACCGCTACAAGGTCTACATCGTCGACGAAGCGCACATGCTCACGCGCGAGGCCTGGAACGCGCTCCTCAAGATCCTCGAGGAGCCGCCGCCGCGTGTCGTCTTCGTGTTTGCGACCACCGAGCCGCAGAAGATCGCGCAGTCCGCCGCGCCTGTGCTCAGCCGGTTGCAGCGATTCGATTTCAAGCGGATCGGGCCAGCGGAAATTCGCGCGCGACTCGAGACCGTGCTCAAGGCGGAGCACGTGACGGCCGAGCCCGAGGCGCTGGCGATGATATCACGTGCCGCCGACGGATCGATGCGCGATGCACTGAGTTTGACGGATCAGGTGCTGGCGATGGGCGACGGTGTCATCACCGCTGCGCGCGCCCGCGACGCGCTGGGATTGGTGCCGGAAGACGAGTTCATCGCGTTGATCGACCTCATCGCGGACCGCCGCGCCTCCGACGTCTTTCCCTTCGTGAGACGGCTGGCGGACGCCGGCGTCGACTTCGGACAGTTCCTGGCCGGCCTCGGCGAGATGTTGCGCGCGCTGCTGAGTGTCGCGCTGGGCGGTGACGCCCCGGATGTCTCCGAGCAGGCCAGGAAAGCGTTATCCGCCCGCAGGGAGAAGTTGTCCGCCCCGGATGTGTTGCGCATGCTCAGCGCGATCGGGGAAGGGGAGATTCGCTTCAAGCGCAGCGGACAGCAGCAACTGCTCGTGGAGACGATGCTGGTGCGATTCGCGCTGCTCGACCGGACGGTGGCACTGGAGGATGTCCTGAAGGCGATCGGAGACGGCGGTGGCGGTGGAAGCAGTGGCCCGATCGGGGGCGGATCGCGATCACGAACGGACTTCGGGCTCAGCGCGGGTACCGCACCGGGTGCGTCAGCACGCACTCCATCGGTACCCATCAAGACCACCGCGGCGGCTGTGCCCGCGCCGGTACACATGTCGCTGGCGCGCGAAGTGGTGATGCGTGTGGACAAGGTTGCGCCGGATCTGAGCGCGCTCACGGGACGGTGGGACGACCTGGTGGCGCGCGCGCGCGCGTCCGGCAAGGTGCTCCTGGCCGCTGCGCTGGAGGCATCGGCACCACACGCCATCAACAAAACGGGCGATCTCACCATAAAGCTCGATGAGCCCAACGATTTTCACGCACGCGCCATCGAGCAGGATGCCGCTGTGATTCTCGGCGTGCTGCGCGATTGGTTCGAAGGTGTCGAGCGTATTGCTGTGTATCGGGAGGACGTGTCGCTCGCGCCAACACGGCCCGCGCGCGTGACGGACGAAATGGTGAAAACCGAGCGCCTGAACGGTCTGCGCCGGAAGGACGCTACACTCGACGCCGCGATCGAAATGCTGGACTTGGAGATCGCGGAATAAATCAGTGGGTAATGGGAGAGTTGGTAGTGGAACGCGAGGAAAACGCTGTTCCCACTCCCCACTTGTCACTCCCCCATGTTCTTGCGCTAACACTAGCTGGGCCAGTAACTTACGTGACTTGAGACGCGGACGGACATGCCCGACATAATGAAGATCCTGCAGCAAGCTCAGGAAATGCAGGGCCGGATGCAGAAGATGAAGGACGAACTCGAGGCCATGACCCTTACCGGCACCGCCGGCGGCGGCATGGTGACGGCTGAAGTGAACGGTCAGCTGATCGTCAAGCGCATCAAGATCGATGCTTCGGTCGTGAATTCCGCGGATACCGAGATGCTCGAGGACCTCATCACCGTTGCCGTGGCGGACGCGCAGCGCAAGGCGCAGGAGCGGCAGCAGGAGCAGATGGGCGCGCTCACGGGCGGGATGAACCTTCCGTTCAAGTTGCCGTTCTAGCAGCGCTGGGCGCACATGTCCGCCATCGAGGATCTCGCGACCGAGCTGTCAAAATTGCCGGGGATCGGTCGCAAGACCGCACTCCGGTTGACGTACTATTTGCTGAAGCAATCCCGGGAACAGAGCCGCCGCCTCGCCGAGTCGCTGCTCACCTTGAGCGATCGCGTACGGCCATGCGCGCGGTGCTACAACTTGACCGAAGACGAGGTGTGCGCCATTTGCCGGGACCCGCGGCGCGACCAGTCGCTCGTCTGTGTCGTCGAGGAAGCGTCGGACATCGGCGCCATCGAGCGTGCCGGCGAGTTCCGGGGCGTCTACCATGTGCTCGGCGGGCGACTCGCTCCCCTGGATGGCGTGGGTCCCGAGGATCTCAACGTGACGGCGCTCGTCGAGCGCGCATCCACTGGCAGCGTACGTGAGGTGATCGTGGCTACCAACCCCAGTCTGGAGGGCGACGCAACAGCGGTCTACATCCAACGTGAGCTGGCGCGAGGTCCCGTCGACCGCGGCCAGGCGGCTGTGAGTGTCACGCGCATCGCGCGCGGTCTGCCGGTTGGAGGCGATCTCGAATATGCGGACGGGGCATCCATCGCTCAGGCCCTTTCGGCCCGGCGGTCGATGTGAGGCCGCTCACACTGCGCAGCAAGCGCCGGGGCGCCCAGCGCAGCCGTCTGATGACCGCGGGTTTCGTGGGCGGTGTCGTCGCCGGCCTGGTTCTGTGGAGCGTGCAGATGCGCCGCAGCAAGCGCGACCTCTTTGCCTCGAATCCCGTAAAGCGGCTGGCCGCATTAGGCTATCTCGGTGGCCAACCCGGGGTTGAAAGTGCCCAACTGCTGTCCGAATACATCAGCTGGGAGAAGCATCCGATGCTTCGGAAGCGCGCCGAGCGTCTATTGAAGCGAATGCGTGGCCGTTTGGTGTAGATTGGCAGGGCTTTGGGCAAAGCCCAGAGCCCAACAGCCTAGAGCCTATAGCCCTCAAAGAGTCCCATGCCCGTCGGCAGCGCCAGCTGGTCATTTACCGAAGACGATTTTGGCGCGATCACCAAATCGCTCCAGCGGTTCCTTGCTGAAAGCAACGCGCGGTGCGCGCTGCTGGTGGACCGCACGGGTCAACTGGTCGCGACCGTCGGCGAGCAGCCGAAGTTCGATTCAACCACGTTCGCCACGCTGACCGCCGCGGACTTCAGCGCCAACGACCAACTCGCGAAGCTGATCGGCGAGAACGATTTCAACTCGCTGTTCCATCAAGGCGAAAAGGAATCGATGTACCTGGCCGACGTCGCGCGTCGGGTCATACTCGTGGTGTTATTCGATAACCGTACGACGCTGGGACTCGTGCGACTCAAAATGAAAGAGGTCGTGATAGAGCTGACGAAGCTGTTCGAGGAAGTGTTCAAGCGCGGGTCATCTGGCGCGCCGCAGAAAGGGTTTCTTGCGGGCGCGGATGACGAAATCGACAAGCTGTTTCAATAGGAGATCCAGCCATGTCGATGATCAATTACGCGTCACGCGAGATCAACTGCAAGATCGTGTATTACGGCCCCGGCCTCGGCGGCAAGACGACGAACCTGGAGCACGTGTACGGCAAGGTGACGCCGGATACGCGCGGGAAGCTGATCTCGCTGGCGACGGAAACGGAGCGGACGCTCTTCTTCGATTTTCTCCCGGTGGACCTGGGTTCGATTCGCGGCTTCAAGACGCGCTTCCATCTCTACACGGTGCCTGGCCAGGTCTACTACAACGCGAGCCGCAAGCTGATCCTGAAAGGCGTGGACGGGATCGTGTTCGTTGGCGACTCGCAGTTGGAGCGCATGGAGGCCAACCAGGAGGCCATGCAGAACCTGTATGACAACATGGCCGAGTACGGGTACGATCTCACGAAGATGCCGTTCGTGATCCAGTACAACAAACGGGATCTGCCGAACGCCTCCCCCGTCAAGGATCTGCAGGCCGCGATGAATCCCGGCTGGGAGGTCACCGATCCGGCCAGGCAGCGCGAGACTCCCGATCCGTTTCACGCGGGCGAAAACCTCATCGAACAGGTGGACGGATCGTGGATTGAAAAGGCGCCCTATTTCGAAGCGGTCGCCGTGACGGGGGAGGGCGTGTTCGATACGTTGAAGGCAGTGTCGAAACTCGTACTCAAGTCGCTGGCATGACGTGAACCTTCCGAACGGGCTGACTGTTGCGCGCATCATCGTTACGCCCGCGATTGCTGCGCTCCCGTTCGTGGAGAGCTCGGGTGCCAGATTCGCGGCGTTCCTGCTCTTTCTCGCCGCGGCGATTTCCGACTGGTTCGACGGCTATCTGGCGCGGACGCGGAAGCAGGAGACGGACCTGGGCAGGATGCTCGATCCGCTGGCGGACAAGCTCCTGTTGGTCGGGACTTTCGTGCCAATGTATTTTCTGGCGCACACGTTCGAATTCATCACTCCCTTTGGGAATTACGATCTGCCGTGGTGGGTGGTGGCGATCATCATTGGCCGCGAGGTCACGATGACCTGGTTCCGCCAGTTTGCATCGAAACGCGGCGTGGTGATCGCGGCCATCTGGCCGGCCAAATGGAAAACCGGCATTCAGCTGGTCTGGTCTGGCGCGGCCTACTTCTGGTTCTGGCTCGCTACGCTGATGCTCGAGCGGGGCTGGACGGGTCCAGTCTCACGCACGATCGGCAATACACTGGGCACCCTCGGTGCGTTTGCCATGTTGGTCGCCATTGCGCTCACGCTCTATTCGCTCTTCATCTATATGCGCGACTACGGGTACCTGCTCCGGACATCGCCGGTCAAGCAGTCCTGAGTAGAGGAGGGTGGCTCGATGCGGCAGAGGAACCGCACTGGACTGGTTGTTGTCGTCGTCGCGCTGGTGGTCGCAGTGGCCCCGGCTGCGGCCCAACTCGCGCCCGTACGGGTGCGGGGGCTCGCGTTTGACAGCCTGCGCGGCCGGCCACTCACGGACGCGCTGGTCATGGTCATCGGCATGCGCGGGAGCACGACGACTGACGCGAACGGCCGCTTCCAGTTCGACAGCGTCGCGCCTGGCGTCCACACATTCATCGTCCAACACTCCGCGCTCGACTCGGTCGGACTGCAAGGGATTTCACGGCGCGCCACGGTGGACCCGACGCACACCGACATACGGCTCGCCGTGCCGTCCTTTCATACGCTGTGGAAGGGCGCCTGCGGCGGCGCGCCGCCAGACGACAGCGGCTTCGTGTACGGCACCATCCGTGACGTCGCCAACAGCGCACCAGTCGCTAACGCCCGGGTGGACCTGTCGTGGATCGTCACCCGATACGACAAGCTGCAAGGCCTGAGACAGACGCGCGTCAGCGGACGCACGCTCACGGACGCGCACGGCGGATACGTCGTCTGTGGCGTTCCCGTGGCAACGCATTGGCTCAAGGTCGTTGCGGCGACGGCATCGGCGCAGGGCGCCATCGACGTTCCCCCGGCCGACCTGCGCCTGCAGCGACGCGACCTGCTGATTGGTCCCACGGCCGAGCAGGACTCCACGAGTCGCGGTACGATCACGGGCGTGCTCACCGACCAGGACGGCGATCCGTTTTCAGAGGCACGCATCGTCCTCGACGATTCCACGGAGGTGCGCAGCGACGGCGACGGTCGCTTTGCGTTTCGTAACATCGTGGCGGGAACGCGGCTGGTGGAGATCATGTCGATCGGGATGGTGCCCATCGTGATGGCGGTGGATGTCTTCCCCGCAGATAGCGCGGCGATCACACTGCAACTCCGCCGCGTGACGACACTGGACGTCGTCCGCGTCACCGCGTCGAGCCGCGGACGAAGGATCGCGCAGGGCATCGAAGAGCGCCGCAAGAATGCGTTCGGGTATTCGATGGACATGACCGAGATCCAGGCACACGCCAGTCTCGCGACGGTGATGAACGATTTTCCGGGCGTGCGCGTCGATCAGCGGGGCGTCGGAGATTATCGCATCCTCATCAGTGACGGCCGCGGCGAACTCTGCTCGCCGGAGGTCTGGGTGGACGGAGCACGCGTGGGGCTGGCGGCCATGATGATGATTCGGCCGCGCGACGTCATGGCGGTCGAATATTTCGCGCGCGCGGGGACCGTGCCGATGGAATTTCGCCGCACCGAGCGGCAGAACGCGTGTGGCGCGATCATCGTATGGACTCACTGGGCGTTTGGCCGATAGCTGAGACAGGCTGGTCCCGGCGCTTGTCTGCCTTCAGGAGATGATGAGCAAGAACGACGTGGAGTTGGTCACCATCGGGGACGAGCTGCTGCTCGGGTTCACGATCGATACCAATGGCGCGTATATCGCGCGCCGCCTGGCGGAGCAGGGTATCGCTGTGGTTCGGCGCACCGCCGTTGGCGATTCCAAGGACGCGATTGTCGACGCCGTTCGCGAAGCCCTGGAGCGCACCGGCGCCGTGATCACCACCGGAGGCCTGGGGCCCACAACGGATGACCTCACGCGCGACGCCGTGGCCGAGGTGTTCAGCCGAGAGCTGCGTGCCGACGAAGCCCACCTGGAGTGGATGCGTGACCGGTGGCGGAAGCGCTTTGGCCGCGACATGCCGGAGTCGAACCGCCGGCAGGCAATGATTCCCGAGGGGTCGCGCAAGCTGGACAACCGACATGGCTCGGCACCGGGCGTGCTGATCGACGACCAGCGAGGGTTCGTCGTGCTGTTACCGGGCGTGCCTCGCGAGTTGC
>JANNJV010000497.1:0-5207 GCA_031395945.1 Gemmatimonadota bacterium
CGCGGGAACAATCGCGCACCGCACTTACGGGTTGCCTATCGCGCGCCCGTAAGCACCCTGTAAGCGGCTCGGCCCATCGTTCGGCTCATGACACAACCATTTGTTTCCCTGTCGAGCGCCGACGGGCTCGCCGAGGTCCGCGCCCACGACCTCGTGATGCGTTACCGCCGCCTGGGATCCGGCGCCATACTGCTACTCCTCGCCCGACGCCACGACGAGTTCTGGCACGAGCTCCCGGCGCTTCTGGCCGAACACTATCGCCTGGTGATTCCGGACCTCCCGGACGACGCCGGCGAAGTCGCAAAGACCATGGCCTGCCTTCTCGATGGACTTGGCGCCATGGACGTCCCGGTGATCGCCGCCGGCCGTTACTGCGACGCCGCGCTCGGGCTCGCGCTCGGCCGCAACGAGTACGTCGGGCGGGTGGTCCTGGTCCCGGAAACGCTGGGCCCAACTTCGGACGTGCCTTCCCAAGAGAAGGCGCGCGACCCGGTGCGGACCATTCCGCTATGCGTGATCCCAAGGTCGCTGGACGCGAACGAAGCGTTCGGTCGCGTACTCCGCTTTCTCCGGGCCCCCGCGGGTACGTCCGCGGGTTGATGAAACGGGCGCCGAATCGTAATGTGCGGGTCGTGACCGTCCCGATCCATCTCACCAACTTCATCGGCCGCCAGCGCGAGCTGCTCGATCTGTCCGCTCTGGTGGGCACGGCGCGGCTGGTGACCCTTACTGGCGCGGGTGGCAGCGGTAAGACACGCCTCGCCGCGGAGATCGCGGGCCAGGTGGACGCGTTCGATCGCATCGCCTGGGTGGACCTCTCTGCCGTGTCGGTCCCCGACTCGCTGGCGGAGCAGGTGGGTGAGGCGCTCCAGGTGCCAGAGCGCGCTGGGACGTCGGCGCTGGGCGCGGTGATCGACGCGCTCGCGGCCGAGCGCGCGCTGCTGGTGCTGGACAACTGCGAGCATCTTGTGGACGCATGCGCCGGGCTGGTGGACACGCTCCTGCGAGCGTGCCCCAAGCTCACCGTGCTCGCCACAAGCCGCGCCGCGCTCGGCGTCGGCAACGAGACGGCGTGGCTCGTCCCGCCCCTCGCGTCCGACGACGCGGCGCGCCTCTTTGCCGAACGGGCACGCACCGCCCTACCCTCGTTCTCGCTCACCGACGCGAACGCCGCGCCAGTGCGCGAGATCTGCCGGCGTCTCGACGGCATCCCGCTCGCCATCGAGCTGGCCGCCGCGCGCGCACGGGTGCTGTCCCCCGACCAGATTGCGGAACGGCTGGATGACGCGTTCCGTTTGCTCACGAACGGCAGCCGCACCGCGCTGCCGCGGCACCGCACGCTGCGAGCGACGATGGAATGGAGCCACGCGCTGCTCTCCACGCGGGAGCAGGTGCTGCTACGACGGCTCGCGGTGTTCGCGGGGACCTTCGGGCTCGACGCCGTCGAGGCGGTGTGCGCCGGCGAGCCGCTGGATGTGGACGATATCCTCGACGGGCTGGCCGCGCTCGTGGACCGCTCGCTGGTGGTGATGGAGGCGGGCGATGGCGAAGCACGCTACCGGCTGCTGGAGACTGTGCGGCAGTACGGGCGCGAGCGGCTCGCGGAGGCCGCGGAGGAGGTCGCGCTGGAGCGGCGGCACGCGGAGCACTATCTCGCCGTCGTGGAGACCGCGGCGCCGAATCTCGTCGGCGGGTCGAACTCTATCGGACTGGTGGCTCAGCTGGCACGAGACCACGACAACCTGCGCGCGGCAGCGGCGTGGGCCGTGACAGATGCGTCGCGCACTGAGCATGCGCTGCGTTTCGCCGGCGCCCTCTTCTGGTACTGGTACGCGGAGGGACACTTCCGCGAGGCGCGGCAGCTCACCGACCGCGCGCTGGCGATGCCGGGGTCGGCACACCCGCTGCACCGGGGGCGCGCGCTGGCCGCCAGTGCGCTCACTTCGCTGGCGCAGGGAACGTACGCGCGCTCGCAGGCGGACTTCGAGGCCGCGATTCCGTTGCTGCGCGAAGGCGGCGACGCGCACGGCGTGGCAGCGGCGACGGCGAAGTATGGCGCGGCGATCCTGCTCAGCGGCGATACCGCCCGAGCGATTCCCGTGCTCGAAGAAGCAATCGCCCTGGCGCAGCAGTGGCCGACAACGGACGTGGTGCGGGTATTCGCCCATTTCTGGAGCGCGTGGGCCGCCTACCGCCAAGGCAACTTTGCGAAGGCGCAGTCCCTCATCGGGTCAAACGCCGCCGTGGCGCGCGAGGGACAGCTGCCTACGTCGCTGGGGCATTCGCTCGTCACCCTGGCGCGCGTCGAACTGGCGCTCGGCAATGTGGAAGAAGCGTGTCGCGTGGTGCTCGAAGGACTCGAGATCGAGGTCGCGATCAACGATGGCTGGGGAATTGCCCTCGGGCTCGACGCCGTCGGGTTCGCGGCGGCGCGGCGCGGCCGCTTCGAGCAGGCCGTCCGTATCCTGGCGGCCACCGGGTCGCACCGCGAGCGGCTGGCGGTGGCGCTGCCGATGTTGTCGCAGCCGGAGCATGAGGCGCTCGAGGCGCAATTGCGCGCCGAGCTGGGAGCCCGATTCGATGCCGTGTGTGCGGAAGGACACGCGTTGTCCACTCAGCAGGTGATCACGATCGCGCTGGAGGAGGCCGCACGGCACACGTCGGAGCATCGTGTGATGGCGCCTGTGGTCGCCGCGGACGCTTCGCATCCCCGCCTGCGCGTACTCGCGCTCGGGCAGTTACAAGTGTTTGTGGACGGGAAGGTCGTGGATCCGTCCGCGTGGGGATCGGCGCGGCCGCGCGAGTTGTTCGTCTACCTGCTAATGCATCCCGAGGGGCGGACGAAGGAGCAGGTGGGCCTCGTCTTCTGGCCCGATGCGAGCCCCGCGCAGCTGCGTAACAACTTTCACGTCACGCTACATCGCCTGAGGAAGGCGCTTGGCGGCCACGCATGGGTGACACTCGCAGCCGATCGGTACCGCGTGAGGCCGACGTTCGTCGAGGAGTTCGACGCCCTGGACTTCGCGCGAGAGGTGCGCGAGGCGACGCGGGCGGTGGGGCGCTCGGAGCCCGGCGCGACGCCGCGGCTGGAGGCGGTGCTTGCGCGCTTCCGCGGCGACTTCCTGGACGGCGAGCCTGTAGGCGACTGGCACCTGGAGCACCGCGACTACCTGCAGAAATTGTTTATCGATGCCCTCATGCTGCTCGGCGCGCGGCACGAGGTGGAGCAGCGGCATGCCAAGGCGACCGAAGTCTATGCGCGGGTGCTCGCGCGCGACGAGCTGCACGAGGACGCGGTGCTCGCGCTGATGCGCTGCCACGCCGCGGTGGGTGAGCGCGCGCAGGCGCTGCGGCTGTACCGTCGGTTCGCGGACCGCATGCGCAGCGAGCTGGATGCCGATCCGGGCGAAGCCACAGCGCGGTTCGTCGAACGGCTGCAGCAGGCGAACGTCTAGGCCGATCGAGGCGCGATGGCCCCGCGCTCACACGCTGCGCTGCCTGGCGGATGAACTGGCCTCTCCGGGCGCGGCCAGCGGGGCGGTGATTGACCTAAGGATTGCTGCCACTCTGCGATGCGTAGAGCGCGGTCTCGCCGTCCTGCGCGTTCGTAGCGCTCAAGCCGAATCGCCGGTTGGTTCCGTTGGCAAACCAGCCGAACTCGCCTTCGGCGAAAGCGCCGACCAATTGAAAGCCGGCGACGCCGCTGAAGTCCGGCACCGTCAGTGACCACACGGCCGGAGTTCCACCGAAGTATTCACGCGTCGCGTTGAGGGTGATGCGGCTCGAGCGGGTGGCGGTGAGTTGCGCCACGTCGATCGAGACTGCCGCCCCGTACTCCTCCTGCGACGGCAACTCCGCCTGGACGCGCCTATACGGGGCGGTTGCCACCGTGGTGAAGGTTGGCATCGCGAGCGGCGGTCCGAGCGTCAGGGTGCGATCGCTCATTTCGCGGACATACTGCTGCGTCGTCCTGCGGTCAGCGGACAAACTCAGGATGTGGGTGTCGCCGGGCACCTGCCGCGCGGACGGGATGGAATAGATCGCGGCTGTGCGCGACATGTCTCCGTCCAGGAGCGGCCCCAACGGAACGCTCCCCATGGCGTGCTCCCGTCCGCGGGTCATGTACCAGACGTTCGCATACGCGCGCGGACCGCTGAACGACAGGGTGTTCACCTGCGGCACAAACGCCTCGTCCGAGTCGAAATCCAGGAGCGGTACGGGCGTGCCGGACACGTACGAGCGCTCGCGCCTGATGATGATCCGGTTTGCCCTCACCGAGCCCACACCGGAGTCATAGCGTGCCGCAACGAGGGTTGCCGGCACCGGTTGCGCCTCCATCTGCCAGCTGGTGCCGCCCGTCGAGACATAGGCGCCGATGCCGTTCAGGATGACCAAGGCCCAGTGAAAGTTGCTGAGCCCTGCCACACTGCCCCCGACAAATCCACCAGGCGACGCCGAGCCCTGCACGCAGCTGAGCTTCGCGACCGCCTGCTCAGGCGTGAGGTAGTCGACAGTGATGATCGATGAAGTTTGCGGGAACCGCGCACGCGCGATTCCCAGCCGCCGCGTCGCCGCGAACGTGTAAAGGCCGTTGCCCTGGCCAAGGAGCCTCCAGGGTCCGCCGTCGTTCTGATACGCGATCCACTGCGAGTTGTCGCAGATGTTGAGCGTGATACGCTCGGTCGGTGGACCTGTCGTGTCGTCGCATGCCACGAGCATGCACAGGCCGAGCACGGCCCCTCGCGCATGGGACGGTGTGGTCGCCATGCCTTTTACCATGCGGGCGGCGCGCCATGTCAAGACAAGAAGCGTGAAGGTCATGGACAATCGCCGTCTACTTGAGTTTCCCGCGCACTTCGATCAGCCAGTTTACGATGCGGCCAGCGAGCGCGGATGTGAGCTGTCCTGGAATCGTCATCGGGGCGCTAAGCTAGGACGCGGACCAGCGTCGCGCCACGCTCGTAGCGCCCGCGCAATGCGGCGGACTAGCCGAACGCGGTTCGACAACTCCCAAGGGCGCGCGCTCCAACCCGGCTACTCGGCGCGCTGAGCCCGCGTGCCGTGCCCAGACTGCGTGGCGGTTCGCCTAGTCGCAGAAAGATTCCCGATTTCTCGGTCGCCTCGTCGGACGCGCGGTTTTTCTGCTGCCCCCAGTAATCGCCGTGCGTCGCCCCGGATGCCACCGAATCAGTCAAGGTCGCCCCGAA
>JANNJV010000540.1:0-18660 GCA_031395945.1 Gemmatimonadota bacterium
CGCGGCTGCGCCATACTTCGCGAAAGCGGCGGCGCCCTTGATCACGTCGACCGTTTCGATGTCACCGGGATTGAAATCCAGTCCATCGTCCCAGTCCGTGCGCTTGCCGTCGACGATCAAGAGCGGCGTCGGACAATTTCGGGCCATGCGCCTGGCCTCGTCACTTCCGCACATGCGTAACGCGCTCTTTTGTGGGTGCGGAGCGACCGCAACTGCGCGTTCCAGGGAACACGCGCCGACGACCATAAGGCTGGCAATAATGACGGATTTTCGCACTTAATCCTCGGCAGAGTCTCCCATCGTATGAGCAACTCCGGCAGGTCGTAGCGCGTCACTGAGGTCCCTCGGCTAAATTTCAATTCCAGCACCATTTCCAACCCAACGCCGAGGGCAGTAGCCGGATGAATCAGCTCACATTCGAGGACGAAGGCCGTACGTTCACATGCGAGGCGGCTGCTTCCATGGCCACGCCGGACACGGTTTGGTGGTGGGTGAAGGTTTCTGGGGACGGGCAGCGCTACGCCGCGTTCCACAAGGCGAAGGGCGACAACGCCACCAACCTCAAAACGCGCGTCATCGCCTACTACGAGAAGGTTCTGGCTGATCGCGCACGTCCGCCGCTTCCGCGACCGACGTTCGGTCGTCCGCCGGCAAAGCCTGTCGAAAAGCCCGCGGGCTAGCGACGCGCGGCTGGCAGCACGCCGGCTGCGCATTTGACGATCGCCGCGATCGAGCGCTCCACGTCCGCGTCCGTGGTGGCCCACGAGATCACGCTGATGCGCATCGCGGTCTGACCCTGCCACACCGTCTCGCCGGCCCAGCAGGTGCCTTCGGCCTGGATGTCGGCGATGACGCGGCGGGTAACCTCTGGTTCTCCAAACGACACCAGCACCTGATTGAGCACGACGTCGTTGAGGATCTTGAATCCCGCCGCTGACAGCCCCTTTGCGAACTGGCGTGCCTGCCGGCAGTTGCGCTCGACCAGGTCCGTCACCCCGCTGCGGCCCAGCGAGCGCAGGGCCGCCCAGATGTCCACGCCACGCGCCCGGCGCGACAACTCAGGCGTGTAGTCCGATGGATTGCGGTTCGCCGTTGCAGTAGGGAGATACTCGGCGCTGATCGCCATGGATGCGCGCAATGCGTCGGCGTCCCGGACGAACGCCACGCCGCTGTCGTAGGGTACGTTGAGCCACTTGTGCGCGTCGGTAGCCCACGAGTCGCCGTGCTCCATGCCGTCCGCCAGGTGCTGCAGCTCGGGCGATACGCGCGCCCACAGCCCAAACGCGCCGTCCACATGTACCCAGGCGCCCGCGGCGCGCGCGGCAGGCGCGATGGTGGCGATCGGATCGAAGGAGCCGGTGTTGACGTTGCCAGCCTGCAGGCAGAGGATTGTGGGTCCGGCGATACGTGGGAGCGCGTCAGCGCGCATACGTCCCTGCGCGTCGGTCGGTACCTTCACCACCCGATTGCGTCCCAGCCCAACGACACCCAGAGCCTTGAACAGCGTTGGGTGTGCTTCGGTGCTGGTGATCACCGTGATCGGCGGCGCTCCGAACAGTCCGTCCGCCTCCACATTCCATCCCGCCTTGTGCAGCACACTGTGGCGAGCGGCGGCGCGCGCGGTAATGTGCGCGACGGTCGTACCGGTAACGAACGCGCCGGCGCACTCGCGCGGCAGGCGCAGGATGTCCAGCAGCCACTTGAGAGCCACGTGCTCGATGGCCGACGTTCCCGGCGTCGAGTTGTAGAGGCCCGTGTTTTGATCCCACGCCGACGCCAGCCAGTTGGCCGCGAGCGCCGACGGGAGTGAGCTTCCGATCACGAAGCCGAAGAAGCGCGGCCCGGCCATGGCCATGGTGGCCGGCGACCCCACCTCGTCGAGCTGCGCCAGGACCTCCGCGCCCGGAATCGAGTGTTGTTGCAATGGTGCGTCCAAGGCGGAAAGCGCGGCGACCGCGTCGGGGCTTGGCGACACGCGTCGCGTCTCGAGACTTTTGAGATAGCGCACCGATCGCTCGGTAGCGGCATTCAACAGCTGCTTGATGTCATCGTGTGGCATGGCGCCAAGCTATAGCGCCCGCGTTGCCACGGCATCCCGGTTCTTGCTATAGGACAGCGCTACGGACCCGCTAACGCGTGGACACCTGTGATGGCCCGTTGATGAACGCGACCAGCGCCGCGATCTCACGCTGACGCAAGCCGAGGTTTGGCATCCGCTCGCCGTTTTGTGTCAGGGGCTTGATCGAAGGGTTGGCGAGAAACTGTGCGAGATACTCCGCAGGGAAGCGCCGGTTGGAGAGGTCCGGCGCGTATTTGCTCAACTCGCCCTTGATGTCTACGTCCCGATGCACGTGGCAGGTGACGCACCCGCGCGCCGCGAACATGCGCCGCCCGCGCTCGAAGTCACCGAGTGGTGCCGGCTTGGCGGTTGAGTCGAAGGCGCGGATTGGCAGCAACTCGCCTTTGCTCCGTCCGAACTTTGGCTCGATGGTGATCTGCCAGTCGCCGGGCTCCGGTACGGTGAGACTTGCGCGGTACCCGCCTTTTGGTGTCTGCCACACCCGTCCGTCAACGCTTCTGAAGCCCTTGTGCGCGGTGAACTCCGGCTTGAGATCATCCATCGCGTGCTCGCCATGCTGGCGAACCTTGAAATCGAAGACGGTGAGCTTTCCGGCGACCAGGTAGTCGGGGACGTCCTCGACGCTGACAACGGCCCAGCCACCGAAGCGGGCGGCGGCGATCGAGGACAGGGCGACGACAACGATTGCTGCGGCGGCGGCCTTCTTCATGGGCACTCCAGGATTGGTCCGTGCGGTAAGACGCCACAGTGCTGGATAACGCTTAAATGCCCGTCGTTCAAGTATTCCTCACCGACCGGCAGTTCTGGTTGCGCCAACCAGCCGGCCGGCCAGATTCCAACGAGTGAACGATCAGACCGCCGAGTACGCGATCGCGCGTGCGGGCACCCCTACGCGATTTCGGGCGGCCAAGGCGTACTGGCTGACGGTCCGGATCCTCGCCGGCTATCTGTGGCTCCGGCTCTGGCAGCCCGTGCTCGGTCCCAGCCTCTACAACGCCCGCCTCATCCAGCGCCACAGGCGAACGTCCAAACGCCTGGTCAACGCCATCCTGGACCTGAAGGGGCTGTTCATCAAGGTCGGGCAGCTCATCAGCATCCTCACCAACTTCCTGCCGCCGGAATTCCGCGCCGAGCTGGAGCAACTGCAGGACGCAGTGCCGGCACGCCCGCTCGACGAAGTGGTGGCGCGGATCAGGAAGGAGTTGGGAAAAACGCCCGACGAGTTGTTCTCCTTCTTCGACCCCATTCCCATCGCCAGCGCTTCGCTCGCGCAGGTGCACGAGGCGCGACTGCACGATGGACGGCGCGTCGCCGTGAAGGTGCAGCATGCGGACATCGAGGTCATCGCCCGACTGGACCTGGAATCCATCCGGCGGATTCTCGACCTCATCCAGATGGTCGTGCGCCTTCGCGGTATGGAATCGTATCACGCGGACATCGCGCAGCTCATCAGTGAGGAGCTGGACTTCACGCAGGAAGCGCGCAACATCGAGATGATCGCCGCCAACTTCGTCGGGAATCCGGACGTACACTTTCCCGTGGTGGTGCACGAGCTGTCGTCAACGCGTGTGTTGACCACCGAGTTCGTCGAAGGCACCAAGGTCACCGATTTCGCGAAGATCGACGCGCTGGGGATCGATCGGCCGGCGCTGGCGCAACGCATCCTCAGGGTCGTCTGCCAGATGACGTTCGTCGACGGCGTGTACCACGCCGATCCGCACCCAGGCAACATCATCGTCCACCCCGACGGCAGTTTCACTTTGGTGGATTTCGGAGCGGTAGGCCGGATGGCCCCAGGAATGAAGGCTGGCGTTCCGATGTTCTGGGACGGCGTGATCAAACGTGACGCCGGGAAGATCACCGCCGCTCTGCGCCAGATGGGTCTGATCTCTCGCGACCAGGAGGGCGGCGAAGAGGAAGTCGCCGAACGCGTGATCAGCTATTTCCAGCGACGTTTCCTGGAGCAGATGACGTCCGAGTCATTTTCCCTGAAGGACATCCAGGTGGACATGCGCACGAAAGTCGAAGCGCTGGCGGACCTGAGAAAGCTCGACGTCTCCTTCAGACAGCTGTCCAGCGCATTCCAGGTCCCGAAGGAGTGGGTGATCTTCGAGCGCGCATCCATCCTGACACTTGGCTTGTGTACCGCCATCGATCCCAACATGAATCCCATCAAGACCGTTGGTCCCTACCTCCAGGAGTTCGTCCTTGGCAAGGAGACGGACTGGAAGGCGCAGATCGCCACGGCCATTCGGGAGATGGGGATGTCCGCCATCGCCATCCCCGACAAGGCGAACCGGTTTCTGGAGCGCGCCAACCGTGGCGACGTGCAGATCCATGTGGCGGGACTGCGCGAAAGCGCGCTACTGCTCTACGCCGCGGCACAGCAGCTGATCTTTTCGTTCCTCGCGATCGCCATTGCCGCGCTGGGCTACTTCCTGGATGCGCAGGGCCAGGACACTCTGGCCATCGTGGCGTGGGCCGTGGCAGCGCTCTGTCTCATCGCCGTGGGGGCGTCTATGCTGAGGGCGCGGGCGCTGCGTCGCCCACTCAGCAACCCTGCCCGAAGAAGTCCTTAGCTGCGCGCGCCCTAACCAAACCATTTGAGGCTTGGAAGCGTCCAATGCACATCCCCACGAGAGGATCTGCATGAGTGCCCGTGAGCCACTGAGCCGCCGCGCCCTTCTCGCGACCGGGGGGGCCGCCTTCCTGGCCGCTTGTACAGGGAGAATATCCACAAGACGGGACGACGCAACGATGTCGACACCGGCCAGTGGCCTCGCGGCGCTGGAGCCCGAGCTCCCCGCCATGATGGCTGTGGCCGGTGTGCCGGGCGTCTCCCTGGCCATCGTGGATGGCGCCAACGTCACGACACGCGGGTACGGCACCACGCGTGCAACCGCCGGCAACGCTGTCAGCGCGGACACGGTCTTCGAGGCGGCGTCGCTCAGCAAGCCGGTGTTCGCGTACCTCGTCATGCAGCTTGTCGCTGAGGGCGCCATCGATCCCGACAAGCCGTTGGGCGACTACATGCCGCTCCCCACGACGGATCCGCGATCGTCCAAGATCACTACCCGTCACGCGTTGAGCCATTCGGGCGGGTGGCGCAACTGGCGCAACGTGCCCACCCACACGCTCACAGCGGAGTTCGAGCCCGGCTCGCGATTCAGCTATTCGGGCGAAGGCTACTACTTCGTGTCGCGCGTGGTGGAGAAAGTGACGGGAAAGGGCATTCTGCGGCTTACACGCGAACGGATCTTCGAGCCACTGGGTATGCGCCGCACCGCGTACATGTGGTCACCGGAGCTGGACGCCAATCGTGCGGAACCACACAACAACCGCGGCGTTGCGTCGGAGAGCTTCGGGGCGCGCTCGGGCAAGGCGTTTCGGGAAACTGCCGTGGCGGCTGGCAAAGCGATGGACGACTGGACGCACGAGGACACGGAACGCGCCTCTCCAGCGGTGAACAAGGACTCGCCCGCCTTCCCCAATTTCCTGCTGCCCAACGTAGCCGGGAGCATGCTCACCACGGCGACGGATTACGGAAACTTCCTCCGACACCTGCTCGCCACCCCGACTGGAAAGTCCGTGTTGGCCCGCATGATCGCGCCCCAGGTGACGCTGAACGATGCGTTGAGGTGGGGCCTTGGATTCGGGTTGCAGGCCCAGGGATCGGGCACGCAATTCTGGCACTGGGGCGACAACTTCGGCTTCAAGAATTTCGTCGTTGGCGACGCTCAAGCACGAACCGCGATCCTCGTGTTCACCAATGGCCAGAATGGACGCTCCATCTACGAGCGAGTCATCCGCGCGGTAAGAGGAGATCAACGGGCGTTCCTCTGGATCTGACGGTCCGCCGCGAGACGTCAGCGCTACTTCAGCGGACGCAGCTCGGCGTCGCGCAGGCCCACGAGAACGCTGGCACCGGAGTTGTCCACGCGCAGCTCGCCGTACCGTGCGTCCTGATAGCGCGAGGCGTGGCCCTCCTGGAAGTAGAACGCGTTGCTGCCGATGTGCACCCGCGCGCCGCGACGGCGATACCGCAGCAGTCGTTCGCCACTACCCAAAGGCACCTCAGCCACGTGCCGTCTGACGAACTGCGCGACACCACGCTCGTCCAGGCGCACCACGATACGGCCGTCGCGCGGCCAGGTGGCATCTGACTGCGCCGCGCTGCCCATCGCGTATAGCAGCCGCATGTAATCGCCTTGAATGAGGGATCGCGGGTCTCTTGGCGCGAGCTCCACCAGCATGGGCGTGCCGTTCGCGAGCAGGTGCTCCTTGCGGGCCACCTGCACGTTGACCGTGCCGAGCACCAGCGCCAAGCCGCCAAACAGCAGCCAGTTTTTCATCGCTGCGCCAACCGGTTGCGGACAGCCAGCAGCAACACACCACTGGCCGCCAGGACGCCCGACTTCTCGAGCAAGGAAATGTGCAGGCTGTAGTAGTACACCGAGCCGAAGACCAGCAGGAAGATCACGCCCATGCCCAGCAGCACGCGGTCACGCCGATCGAATGCCAGCACCAGCACGGCTGCTCCAGCGACAATGCCGGGTGTCGACAGCGTCGCTGCGCCCAGCGCGATTGCTCCGACAAGCGCCGCAAAGGTCTTGCCGTTGCCGAGCGATCCGTTGTGCTCGTCAATGATTACCCACACGAGAGCGACGAGACCAACCGTCAGACCTATCGTGGTGAGTCTTCCCAGGACTGCCACGCGGGTGGTGTCGATGATCACATGGCCAAAGTGGGCGGCTGATCCCAGCAGCAGCGCCGCGAAGAGCGCGGTGACCAGCGCGTACCCAACAGGTTCGAGCATCTCGGCGACGAACGCGCCGCGATCGCGAACGCGATAGCGCCAGACCAATCCGACCGCGGCGGCCAACGCGACCGTCGTGACCTCGAACAGCCGCAACGTCGTCTCGTCGACGATGAACGCGTAGGCGGCCACTACCAGCGCAAGCGTCGAAAGAAAACGATGCACGCGGTCCGGCATCTGCCAGAGGAGCGCGAGCGAAAGCAGCATGGTAGTGGCGGTGGTGCCGCGAACGGAGTCGAACAGATCGTGCAGGCCAACGAGCAGCAGCGCCTGCCCCGCCAGGCTGGCGGCAACCGCGGTCTGTTTCCGGAAATCTGAGTCTGACGTGCGGCGCAACCATATCGCTGCCGCGACTAGCAGGGCGCCAACGACGACCCGAGTCGCACCATCATCCAGGTCCGCGATGGCGAGGAAAAACGCAAGAAGGAATCCGGTGGCCGTCCACGCGCCCAAGCCTACCGCCATGCGAAGATACCACGGCACATCATCCAGCAGTTCCGCGCGGAGCGCGTTGCGCGCGGGCTCGTCGGCCTCCACCGTCGCCAGCCCTTCGGCTCGCAGGCGGCCCAGGACGTCGGCGACGCTAAGACGCACGCGTCCTCCGATACCACTTGAGTCCGAGCGCAATTTCCGAGATCACGAGCGCGGCCATCAGGATCAGTCCGAGCTCGCCGAGATCCATGATGTCGAAGATGAGTCGCGCGACCACAACAGTGATCCACGCCATCCCTGCCGTGACGGCGAGCACCACCATGAAGCGGTCGGCACGCACCCTCCGGTAGTAATACATCGCGCCGGCCACAGCGCTCCAGAGCCCCACCACGCCGCCCAGCCCGGCGGCGCCGGTCCTCGAGTTCGGAAATACCCACACCGCCGCAGGGATGAACAGCGCGACGAAACCCGCGGTCGCGACCACGCGCAGCGCCCACTCCTCACTCATGAGCGGTTTCTCTCGGCGTATCTGCCACTCCCACGCGCGCACCGCTCCAGTGTGCAGCGCCGCGATCAGCAACGGGAGCGGGAGCATGGAGCGCGCGTCTGATGGCGTCAGCACCTGCGCATAGAACAGCACCAGCGAAACGTCCAGCAGCGCGAGCGCCAGCAGCCACGTGGGTGCAAAGTTGCCCAGCACTGCCCAGGGGATGATGAGACCAGCCCATGCGAGAAACAGTCCGTATGGATCGGCGCCCGTCTGATACGTCTGTCCGTAGATCGCGAGCAACGGGCCCACGAGCACGGCAGCGGCGAATACCGCGATGCGTCCCGACAAGGCGGGCAGTTTCTTCCAGGCAAGCAAAACCGCCGCGACAATCGCGATCTCGATGAGCGCAAACTTTCCGTAGCGTCCAATGCGCGACCAGTTGTAGGCGACGAAGCACACCACGCCAGCCAACAGCAGACCCGCGCCCAGCAACGCCAGCGCCCGCGACTGGAACTCGCGCCACTGGCCGGGATCCGGCGTAGACGCGGCGATCTCCAGCGCTCGCCGCACGGCTGCCTCCGGCAACCCGGCCGCGCGAGTTGCCGTGCCCACCCGACCTGGCGTCGAGCGTAGTTCGAGCGGGTCAGCGCTCCCCGGGCTCACGAATGACCCACAGGCACCGTGGCTGCATAGGGAAAGCGAACGTACGCGTTCTTCGCCAGGCATTCGTGGACAACGGCATCCAATGCGCGGCCCGCGGGCACCTGAACCTTCACGTTGTACGGCTCGAACGGGCTGTTACTCATCGGCGTCGATTCTGGATAAGGCACGGGCGCACAAAGCCGCGCAAAAACATAGCGCTCGTACTCGATGAAACCCACCATATGCTCATGGAAGCCCACCTCGGTCGCGATGTCGAATTGGCGCCCCCCCACTCGACGTGTTGGTAGAGGGCGCTGATCGCCGCCACCTTTGGCCGGGCTTCGCTGGCGCCCCCAATCCACAACAGGAGACACGACAATGCTTTCCGTTCTCAGACGCTATAGCCGCACCGTACAACTGGCTGCGGGCATCGCCATGGCGGCCATGACGACGATCAGTCCGCGGGCGCTCGCACAGGCCAACCCGTGGAGTGGCAACGGCCAAAAGGCCAGTGGCCGATACGCGGACGTGAATGGCATCAAGCTCTACTACGAGATTCACGGGACGGGCCGGCCTCTCGTGCTCCTGCACGGCGGGCTGGGCGCCATCGAGATGTTCGGTCCCAATCTGCCGGCGCTCGCCAGGGGCCGGCGGGTGATCGCCGTCGATCTGCAGGGTCATGGTCGCACGGCCGACATCGATCGGCCCATCAGCGTTCAGTTTATGGCGGATGACATTGCGGCGCTCATCAAGCACCTCGGTCTTACACGACCCGACATCATGGGCTACTCGCTCGGCGGTGGCGTCGCACTC
This sequence comes from Gemmatimonadota bacterium, assembly GCA_031395945.1. Taxonomy (GTDB): domain Bacteria; phylum Gemmatimonadota; class Gemmatimonadetes; order Gemmatimonadales; family Gemmatimonadaceae; genus DASPMP01. Next base: position 9,274 of record JANNJV010000540.1, read on the forward strand.
CTGACGGCCATTCGTCATCCAGAGGTCGTCGGGAAACTCGTGGTGGTCTCGACGCCGTTCCGCCGCGACGCGTTCTACCCCGACATCCTGGCCATGCAGGCCCAGGTGAACTCGGCTATGGCCGAGGGGATGAAGCAAACGCCGATGTATCAGCTATACAGCAGCGTCGCGCCGCGGGTGCAGGACTGGCCGCGGCTGCTGGACAAGATTGGCGCAGCGATGAAGGTCGATTTCGACTTCTCGAAGGAGATTGCCGGCATCACAGCGACGACGCTCATCGTCGCAGCCGACGCTGACATTTTTCCGCCTGCCCACGCCGTGGAGATGTTCAAGCTGCTGGGTGGCGGTCTGCGCGACGGTGGATGGGACGGTTCGGGTCGTCCGAAGAATGCGCGGCTGGCCATTCTGCCGGGGCTTACACACTACAACATTTTCGCCGATACCTCGGTGGTGGCGACAGTCATTCCGTTCCTCGACGAACCGTCTACGGCACGACCATAGGCGAGGGGCCTGCCCACTTGTCGCCGAAGGCGCCTGAGAACTGGTACGTCCCCAATTGGAATGGCTCGACAAAAAAGGTTCCGTTCAGAAAAAAGTCATACACCATTCTCTTCGTTTCTCCTGGCGCGAATCGCGTGACCTCAGGCGCGTAAGCCCGGGTGTCGCGCGAGTCGCCGCCTGTGCCGAGTTCATACCGGAAACGGAATGACACGGGCGGCGCAGCGTCGCCAGATGGCGCCAGCTGTACCACAACGGGATATGCGAAGGGGTTGGTGACCGACACGAGGAACCTGAACGCACCCAGGTGATAGTTGTAGTCGGGGCGCTCGGGATCGAGTCTGATGCTTACCTGCATCGCTGCATCGCTCACCGACAGTGCGTTGGGACTGACAGGCGGCGGGGCCGTTTCCGACAAGCACGTTGTTTCGCACGACACGACTCCGCCGCACTTCTGGACAAACTGGTCGCGCGGGTGTCCATCTTCCGGAAGCAAGGCGTGCAGCATTTCGTGCCGCACCAGCGGACCTTCTTGCAACCAATGCTCCGCGAGCACGATGCGCCTGCCTATCGTGAGTCCCGCCAGGGTTCTGCCCTGATAGATGAATGCGACCGCGGCCGGCATCACATACCACTCGACCGCGGCGAATTCGCCATTCACCGCGGCGCATTCCCGGGTCATGCGGAACCACTCGGCGTAGACCTCGGGAACGACTTCCAGCCGCTGGGCGCCCTCGGGCAGGGGCGGTTCCACCAGCGCATCGCGGCACGACGCGAGCGCCAGCACAGCCAGCATCAGAAGGCCGATCGGACGGTGAGTCATTCGAGGAACCAGTTACCCCACGTCACGGTACATCTCACGGTACCAGCAATTCGATGCGCCGAAGGTTTCGTGCGGCCAGCATCGCGTTGATGGCCGGAAGCTCCTTGGACAACCAGATGTCGAATTCGCTGGACACCTCGTTCATCTCGCGATTGATGCTTGCCGTGCGACTCACCTGCGTGGCTGACGGACGTCCTTCGTAGCCAACAACGCTGCCATACAACTCGGTGAGGTTCTCACGGAGCCGTTCCTCGCCGGTGATCATCCCGCCCTCTTTCGTCGCGACGATCTTCGTGCGCAGCACGTCGACGGCACCGGACGCGCCGCACAATCTGAGCGCCAGCGAGTCGTTCGGCGTGAGCTGCGTCGCGCGGCCCTCCAGCGCGCCGCGCACGCCGTTCATCCTCTCCACAACGCCCGTCATCTGGTTCAGCATGCCGTAGAGCCGGATCGATAGGTCGAACTGCGCCTTCCGGTCGGCGATCGTGTGCTTCATCCGCGGATCCCGCTCTACCCGCAATGGCGACGTGTACGTCGCGCCGCCTTCCGTGAGGCGAACGGTGTAGGTCCCGGGCATGAACCGCGGTCCCACGCCGAAGCCGGCGGTCGCCGCAGGCGGAATCCTCGGTGGAGGCATGCGCATCGACCACGCAACCCGGCTCAGCCCGCGGCGTTTGCTGGTGGGTAGCGTCTGCACCACTTTGCCGGTCGAGTCGAGCACCTCGAGCTTCATGTCACCGAAGATGTGCCGCTTCTGGAGATAGTAGGTGATCACGGCGTCGCCCGGCGGATTCTGTCCGATGAACTCCGCGTCACCATTCGCCCAACCGCCGCCCGCGCCGATGCGTTGTATCACGGGCTTGGTTTGCAGGAATGCGGCGCCCTTGGTGAGTGTTTGCGGTGTGAGTGCTCGGAGCGGAGTGATGTCGTCGATGATCCAGATGCCCCGGCCATGCGTCCCGATGATGAGATCGTGATCCCGCGGATGAATCGCGAGGTCGCGCACCGCGACGGTCGGCAGGTCGCCGCCCTTGTAGCGCGACCAGCTCCGTCCGCCGTCTACAGAGACCCACAAGCCGAGCTCCGTGCCCATGAACAGGAGCAGCGGATTGACGAGATCCTCCTTGATCACGTGCGCGTAGCCGCGCACCGGCGAGTCTGCCGTGATGAGCGACGTCCACGTTCTGCCGAAATCCGTGCTCTTGTACGCGTACGGCTTCATGTCGCCGAACGTGTGCGCGTCGAAGGTGGCGTAGATGGTTCCGGTGTCGAAATGACCGGGTTCCACCGTGGAGACCGCGGAGTTCCTGGGAAGACCGCGGATGTTCCCGACGACGTTCGACCAGGTCTGCCCCCCGTTGCGCGTGACGTGAAGGTTGCCGTCGTCCGTCCCGGCCCAGATCATCAACGGATTCCGCGGCGATTCGCCGATGGCGACGATGGTCGTGTGCATCTCGGCGGACGAGTTGTCCACCGTGACGCCGCCCGACTGCTCTTGTTTCTGTTTCTCCGAGTCGTTCGTGGAGAGGTCCGGCGAGACGCGCTCCCACGTTTGTCCGAAATCCTTCGAGCGATGCAGGAATTGCGAGCCGATGTAGATCGTGCCGTTTCGCGTGGGGCTTACGTGGATCGGCGCGTTCCAGTTGAAGCGGAGCTTGCCTTCCTTGTAGTTCGGGAGCGGCTTGATGTCGCGCACCTCATGCGTCTTCCGGTTGATGCGACCGATGTAGCCACCCTGAGCCTCGGCGTAGATATAGGTGGGGTCGGTCGGGTCCACGAATACCCAGAAGCCGTCGCCGCCATAGATGTTCTCCCATTGGCTCTTGGCGATGCCACCAGGAAACTGCGACTCACCCACCCATGAGCTGTTGTCCTGCAACCCACCGTACACTTTGTACGGTCGGTCCATGTCCACGCTGACGTGATAGAACTGTGAAATGGGGAGATTCTCCCCCTTCCACCATTTGTCGGCGCCGTCGTACGAGTACCACATACCGCCGTCGTCGCCCGTGATGACATGGTCGGTGTTCTCCGGATCGATCCAGAGGTCGTGATGGTCGCCGTGCGTTCCGCCACTCACGTTGCTGAACGTCGCGCCACCGTCCAGGCTCATGATCAAGGGACCGTCGGGCTTGAAGATTCGGTTCTCGTTCTTGGGATCGACGATGAGATTCGCGAAGTAGAACGGGCGCCACACCATGTTCTGACTGCGGTCCTTCTTGGCCCAGGTCAGGCCGCCGTCGTCGGACCGGTACAGCGCGTTTGCGGGCGGTACAGCCTCGATGAAGGCGTACACGACGCTCGGTTTCGACGGAGCGACCGTTACCGCGACGCGACCCCAAGGCTTTTGCGGCAGCCCCCTGGCGCTCTGGTCGTCGAGCGCCGTCCAGTTGGCGCCGCCGTCTGTGCTCTTGAACAGGCCGCTACCACTACGCGCATCCGGTCCGTCGCCCCCGGAACGGAAGGTCCAACCCTTCCGACGGAAGTCCCACATCCCCGCGAACAGAGTCTTCGGATTCTTCGAATCCATCGAGAGCATCGAGCAGCCCGTGGACGCGTTGGATCCCGCAAGAACCTTCGACCAGGATTTCCCGCCGTCGGTCGTCTTGTACACGCCCCGATCGTTGCTGTCGCTCCACAGCTTTCCGGGCACACACACGTAGACGCTGTTCGCGTCGGACGGATCCACGAGGATCTTCACGATGCGCTCGGATTCCCTGAGGCCCATGTTGGTCCACGTTTCGCCGCCATCCGTGGACTTGTAGACGCCGTCACCGATCGAGACGCTGTTGCGAGTCCATGACTCGCCCGTGCCGACCCAGACCACTTTCGCGTTTGTGGGATCAATGGTCACCGCGCCGATGGACTGGACTGCCTCCTTGTCAAACACCGGCTTGTACGTCGTACCGCCGTTCATCGATTTCCAGACGCCGCCGCTGGCCGCGCCGACGTAGATCGTCAGCCGGCCATTCTCGCGCGTGGCCGCCAGCGCCGCGACGCGACCGCTCATCGCGGCCGACCCGATGTTTCGGGCGCCGAGGCCGGACGTCGTGTTGGAGTCCACAGTCGCCGCCGCCCTGGAGCTCACCCCACCCGATTGCATGATGGTCATCGTGGGCTTGGGTGCAGCCACGGATTCCGATGGCCTGGGCTGCGTGCGCGAGGCAGACGTGGCGTCGTCCGGACTTGGCGCGGGCGCGCCGGCGACGGGCTTCGCGAATCGCGCGTCATCCAGATCGACGTTGGCCTCGATCCGCTCCCACGCATACTGTGCCTTGTTCGCGCTCGAGCTGCCCTTCGCACCGACCGCGAAGGCGAACGGCAGATACCACCCGCCCACTTCCTTGTAATCGCCAAGCTCGACTTCGAACTCACGCTCGGCGCCACGAACCATGCGCTTCACTTCATACTTGATCGGGACGTACGAGTCAGTGTCGATGTAGTAGGTGCGGACGTCGCCGTTGCTCGCCAGCGTCACCTTTACCTTGAAGACGTCGGTCCCCTCGATCTGGTCGGCGCCGATCAACTCGACCTTGTTGCCCTTCTGCCGATAGTTGAACAGCGGATCGTCGAACTCGGCGTCTTCGGCGATGCTTTTGATCTCATCCTCGCTCAGCGTCTCCGCGTCCTTCTTGCCTTGCCACGGCTCGATCTTCCAACCGTTCGTCCCGTCGAAGGCGTTGACGCCGGTCATTCCGCCGAAGATGAATTCCTCGCGCACCTTGTTGGGACGCTTGTTCTCGTAGCGCACCACGGCCTCGAACCCTCCGCCGCCATAGAACTTGCCCGTCCGACGCACGCTCTGAATCGATTGAATGCGCTCGAGTCCTCCCACGCGTTGCGCGTACCTTGCGACGATATCGTCGATGGTCTGAGCGGGAAGCGCAGCAGTGGCGAGCAGCAGCACACAGAACGTCAGGAAGTACTTTCGCATGACCGGGTTCCTCGGCAAGACTGAGCGCGTGAGAGGGTGATGGTTGAACGTAGGATTTGGGGACCGGCTCTGCCACTCTCCTGTCGTCCCGCCCAGGCGCGCGCTATTGTCCAAGCCATGGTACGCCCCATCGTCGGTACTGCGCTTGCGGTTGTCCTGAGCGCCTGCCAGCGAGGACCCATTCCGGACGCCGCGCCCACGGGAATGGCCACGGCCCCCGAGTGGGCGCGCGACGCCGTCATCTATGAGGTAAACGTCCGGCAGTTTACGCCACAGGGAACATTCGCCGCGCTTCAGACACACATCCCCCGGCTCGACAGCCTGGGTGTGGACATTCTCTGGCTCATGCCGGTGCAGCCCATCGGCGTCGCGAATCGCAAGGGCACGCTGGGCAGCTACTACTCCATCCGCAATTACACGGCGATCAATCCCGAGTTCGGAACGCAGGCAGACGCGCGCGCGTTCATCGCGGCCGCGCATGCTGCGGGACTCAGGGTCATCCTCGACTGGGTGCCGAACCATACCGCGTTCGACCATGTGTGGGTCGCGCCGCACCCTGACTGGTATGTGCACCGGCCCGACGGTTCGATTTCGAACGCCCGTGACAACGAGGGGCGCGAGACCGATTGGACCGACGTCGCGGAGTTGAACTACGACAATCCGGCGCTGCGTCGCGCCATGATCGCCGACATGCGCTGGTGGCAGGACTCCATGCAGGTCGACGGCTTCCGCATGGACGTCGCTGGAGGCGTGCCCTTCGACTTCTGGACGGAGGCGCGACGCGAACTGACCGCGAAGCGTCCCGACACTTTCCTGATCGCCGAGGCCGAGGGACCGCAGTACCACGCCACGTTCAACGCGACATATGGATGGGAGCTGCACCACACGCTCAATGAGATTGCGCAGGGGAAGAAGTCCGTCGGCACGCTGGACGCGTATTTCGAGCGCCAGGCATCGTATGCCGCGGGCGCGTTCCGCATGTACTTCACCAGCAACCACGATGAGAACTCCTGGCAGGGAACGGAGTTCGAGCGCATGGGCGCCAACCACCTGGCCGCGTTCGTGGTCGCCGCAACGGTGCGGAACAGCTTTCCGCTGCTGTACACTGGCCAGGAAGCAAGCCTCAACAAGCGCCTGCGCTTTTTCGAGAAGGACACCGTGAACTGGAGCGGCCCGTCACTCGCCGACTTCTATCGTTCCATGTTCGCGCTCAAGGAGCAGAACCCGGCACTCTGGAACGGTGCGCAGGGCGGCAGTCAGGCCAGGCTGTCCACCAGTGGCGCTAGCCGCGTGTACGCGTTCACGCGAACGAAGGCGAACAATACGGTGCTGGTCGCCGTGAATTTCGGTGATGCGGCGGCGCGCGTGTCGTACCAGGGACTTCCGAGCGCAGCGACATACACCGACTGGTTCACCAGGCAGCCATCCGTGTTGGCATCAACGGGAACGTTGGAGATCCCGGCGCACGGGTACCGCGTTCTGGTGCGATAGCACGCGGTCCTCACGGCCGACGGCGTCTCGCAGGATGGAGTCTCGGACGCCATGTTTTCCGACGTGGCTGCCAGACCAGTGACCGTCGTGCCCGACGTACCGGGAACTCCGCATGCGTGCGGGGAAATAATCCTCGAGCTGCGTCGCGTGCACAGTGAGAGCGTGGCGTACTGGGCGACCTACTCCACACCGGAATTCTTCCATCGGCCCGCCGCCGACGTCTGGTCGCCAGCCGACCAGGTGCGGCACCTCACCAAATCGCTCCGCGGCATCATCGTGGGGTTCGAAATGCCGACGCTTCTGCTCATCCTCGCGTTCGGCGTCGCGCGCCGGCCATCGCGTGGATATCAGGAGTTCTGTGCCGAGTACGAGGCGACGCTGCGTCGCGGCGCCAGGGCCGGACGCTTTGCTCCGCGCGCGCTGGACGCGTCCGAACAAACCGGAGAGGGGCGGGTCACGCTCATGCAGCAGCACGCTACGGCCGTCGAACGGCTCTGCGACGCGCTCGGAAAATGGTCCGAGCGGGCGCTCGACCGGCTGCGCATCCGGCATCCGGCGCTGGGCAAACTCACGGCGCGCGAGATGGCGATGTTCGCGTTGCTTCACAACGTGCACCACACGCACGTCGCGGAGCGACGGCGGACCGCAAACGTGTGACCGGCATCACGATTCGTCACCACGGTCCCGATTCTGCTGCGAGATGATGCTGTCGGACGCTGCACACCGACCGAGTGCACGACCGAGCTCACCCGTGATGGAGAATCAACGCGTTGCCGTTTCGCCGCACCCCGTTCCCGACAACACCGACCGAGCCACACACCGACCCGCGCACGCTGCGCGGCTGGTGGATTCCTGACGCGGCGTTCGCCGCGTTCCGAATCACGATCGCCCTGTTGCTCCTGTGGCACGGCGTTCAGGAGCTCTTTGGTCAACTGCTGTTGCCAGGCCAGCGGTGGCTCGGTCCCCTGACGCCCATGACCGACCCCTGGATCTCCACGGCGCTCAAGATTGCGGGGAGCACACTCCTGGGGCTGGGCCTGTTCACGCGCTCGGCCGCGCTCGTCCTCTCGGTGCTGGTGGCGCTGGCGCACCTGTCCACGAACGGCACCCGAGTCCACTGGATGCTGAACGGCGGCGAATTGGTGACGCTCTACTGCATCGTGCTCCTGGCGTTTGCCACGATTGGGCCGGGCCTGTTCAGCATGGACATGCTGCGCTGGCGACGGGGGAAGATTCGCGCGCGCACCAGCACGCCAGGGATGACGGTGCCCATCTCGCCGTGGGTGAGGCGCCAGGTTCGGCGCGGGGAACTGGCGCGCTAGCGCGCTGATCCCCCCAAAAGCCAATCTTGCACTTGCAAGAATAACTCACTATTCTTGCAGGTGATGACAGCCCCGCTGCATCCAGTCGGCGTGCGTCCGGAGCCTGGTCCGGTCCTCACAAAGGCCGTGTTGTCCGCCGCCGCACGCCTGGGCCTGCGCAACCGGCAGCTGGCCGCCGTGCTGGGATCCAGCGAGGCGTCGGTGTCGCGGCTGCAGAACGCGCGTGGGCTCGATCCCGCCACCAAAGAAGGGGAGCTCGCGCTGTTGTTCCTGCGCGTCTATCGCTCGTTGGACGCACTCGTCGGCGGCGATGACGACAAGGCGCGGCTGTGGCTCCATGCGGGTAACGCGCATTTGCGCGGCGTGCCCGCCGAGCGTATTTGCACCGTGGAGGGACTCGTCGATGTCGTCCAGTATCTGGACGCGATGCGCGGGCGACTCTGAGATCCGTGCGCTGCGGCTGTCGCCGTGGCGGGCCGTCGAGGCGCAGCACCAGGTGTCCACTCGCAAACTCGTGGACACCGCCGACGAGCAGCAGTTACTGGAGGACCTCATCGACGGTGCCAAGCCGCCCGACCCCACCGGCGGCAAGCTGCACTATCTGCTCGCCACACCATTCCGGTATTCGCCGTTACGCCACGGTTCACGGTTCGGCACACGGCACGAGTCGGGCATCTGGTACGGGTCTCAGACGCGCGAGACCTTGTTTGCGGAGGTGGCGTATTACCGTCTGGTGTTCCTGGAAGGAACCACGGCTGACCTTGGCGCCGTCACCACGCAGCTCACCGCGTTCACGGTGCACGCGCGCTCGACGCGTGGCGTGGACCTGATGGAGCCTCCATTCGCGTCCCACCGGCGTACCATCGCGTCGCCGGTGAAATACGCGGCGACACAGTCGCTGGGCCGCGCCATGCGGGACGCGGGCGTGGAATTGTTCAAGTTCCCGTCCGCACGCGACCCGCGGCGGGGTGCGAACGTCGCCGCGTTCACACCCGACGTCTTTGGAAAGGCAAAACCACGCGACCTGCAGACCTGGCACTGCACCGCGACGAAAGCCGTCGTGGAGCTGGCGAAGCGCGATTATTTCGGCCGTGAGACGTACGCGTTTTCACGCGAGACCTTTCTCGTTGCCGGCGCGCTGCCAGCTCCAGCGCTTTGACATCTACTTGAGCGTAGCCAGCACCTTGTCCAGCGCGGCGTAGCTCTCGTTCAGGCCGCCCTCCATTCCCGATTGCAGGAAGCCGTCGCGCTCCTCAGCCGTGTGGAACAGCGAGACGGTCACGAGTTTGGTGCGTCCGTCGCCCAGGTCCGTGAGATCC
>JANNJV010000559.1:0-3348 GCA_031395945.1 Gemmatimonadota bacterium
CACTCGAGCCTATAACCCATAGCCCAGAGCCCAGAGCCCAGAGCCCAGAGCCCATTGTCGTTACGCGCGACCCTCACTAACGTCAGTACATCACAACAGAGCTCGTGGCGATTTACGGCAACTTGCGGCCACGTTAAACAAACTGCTAAAGCGTCCGGCCCGGCGCCCTATGCGTTTGGGGCCTTTTTTTCTTTTGTATGCATATGAAAGCGCTACCCATGAAGTCGGCATATCTCGACGCGCTCGGCGCGCGGGTTCTCGTGTACGACGGCGCGATGGGCACCAATATCCAGCGGTACCACCTGACCCCTGACGATTTCGGCGGGAAGGCGCTGGAAGGCTGCAACGATCATCTCGTCCTCACGCGCCCGGACGTCATTCAGGAAATCCATGAATCGTTTCTCGCGGTGGGCTGCGACGTCGTGGAGACCTGCACCTTTCAATCGACGCCCCACCGGCTGCGCGAGTGGGGCATCGAAGAGAAGACGCACGACCTGAACGTGAAGGCGGCCCAGTTAGGCCGCGCCGCGTGCGTGAAGTTCGAGAAGCCGGGGCATCCAAAATTCGTTGCCGGTTCCATTGGACCGACGGGCATGCTGCTGTCGAGCAGCGATCCGATGCTCTCACAGATCACCTTCAAGGCGCTCGAAGACACGTTCTACGCTCAGGCCAAGGCGCTTGTCGAGGGCGGCGTCGATGTTCTGCTGGTCGAAACCGCGCAGGACATCCTGGAAGTCAAAGCGGCAATCGCCGGATTCGAGCGGCTGTTCCGCGACATCGGATTCCGCGTTCCCATCCAGGCGCAAATCACGCTAGACACCAGCGGCCGGATGCTGTTGGGCACGGACGTCGCCAGCGCCCTCGTGACGCTCGAGTCATTGGGCGTCGACGTCATCGGCTTGAACTGTTCGACGGGTCCAGAGCACATGCGTGAGCCCGTACGATACCTGACGGCCCACGCCCGGCTTCCCATCTCTTGCATCCCGAACGCCGGGCTGCCGCTCAACACGGGAACGGGAGACGCGATATATCCGTTGGAGCCCGCGCCCATGGCGCAGATGCTCGGCGAGTTCGTGTCGGATTTCGGCGTGAGCATCGTGGGCGGCTGCTGCGGCACCACGCCCGAGCACCTCGCCGCAATCGTCGGCGAAGTGCAACGGCGTTCGAAGCCGGAGGCTCGAGGTTCGACGTCGGAGGTTTCACTTCCAACCTCCCACCTCAAACGTCTCACGTTGAACGCCGTTCACGCTCCCTCGGTGAGCAGCGCGATGCGAGCGACCACACTCCGACAGGAGCCGCCACCGCTCCTCATCGGCGAGCGCGTGAATTCGCAGGGCTCGCGCAAGGTGAAGCGCCTGTTGCTCGCGGACGACTACGAGGGCGTCCTGGACGTCGCCAAGGACCAGGTGGAGAGCGGCGCGCACGTCCTCGATGTCTGCGTCGCCATGACGGAGCGCGCCGACGAAGCCGAGCAGATGGCGAAGGTGGTGAAGCTGCTCTCGATGAGTGTCGAGGCGCCCATCATGATCGACTCCACCGAAGCGTCGGTGATCGAGGCCGCGCTCGAGCACGTGCCGGGCCGCGCGATCATCAACTCCATCAACATGGAGAACGGTCGCGAGCGCATCGACAAGGTGGTGCCGCTTGCCAAGAAGCACGGTGCGGCGCTGGTCGCCCTGACCATCGACGAGATCGGCATGGCCAAGACGCGCGATCGCAAGCTCGAGATCGCGAAGAAGATTTACGACATCGTCGTCGGTGAGTACGGTCTCGCCGCAGAAGATCTCATTTATGACGATCTCACGTTCACGCTCGCGACAGGCGACCCGGAATGGATCAACAGCGCGGTCGAGACCATCGAGGGCATCAAGCTGATCAAACGCGAGCTGCCAGGCGTCTACACCTCGCTCGGCGTCTCGAACGTCAGCTTCGGCCTGGCCACGGAGGCACGCGCGGTGCTCAACTCCGTGTTCCTGCACCACTGCGTGGAAGCGGGGCTCGACATGGCGATCGTGAATCCCGCGCACGTCACGCCGTACGCGGAGATCCCCGAGTCGGAGCGGGCGCTCGCGGACGATTTGATCTTCAATCGCCGCGCCGACGCGCTCCAGCGATTCATCGAGCATTATGAGCAGAGCGCCGGCCGGGGGCAGACCGCCGCCGCCGAGAAGGAGGATCCCACGGCCGGCATGTCGGCCGCGCAGCGCGTCCACTGGATGGTGGTGCACCGCAAAAAGGACGGCATCGAGGCGTCACTGGACGAAGCGGGCGTGAGGGAAAGCCCCGTCCGGGTCCTGAACGAAGTACTGCTGCCGGCCATGAAGGAAGTGGGCGACAAGTTCGGCGCCGGCGAGCTGATTCTGCCGTTCGTGCTGCAGAGCGCCGAGGTGATGAAGAAGGCGGTGAAGCATCTCGAGCAGTTTCTCGAGCGTGCGGAAGGCTTCACCAAGGGCAAGGTCGTGTTGGCCACGGTCTACGGCGACGTGCACGACATCGGCAAGTCACTCGTGAACACGATCCTCTCGAACAACGGATATACCGTGTTCGATCTGGGCAAGCAGGTGCCGGTGAACACCATCATCGACAAGGCGGTCGAGGTCGGCGCCGACGCCATTGGATTGTCCGCGCTGCTCGTATCCACGTCCAAGCAGATGCCGCTCTGCGTCCAGGAGCTGGACAAGCGCGGCCTCACGTTCCCAGTGCTGATTGGCGGCGCGGCGATCAATCGCCGGTTCGGGCGACGCGCGCTGTTCGTGGACGGGGAGCGCGCATACGGGCCGGGCGTCTTCTATTGCAAGGACGCCTTCGAGGGCCTGGAGACAATGGATCGTCTGCAGGACAACGAGACGCGGGCCGGGTTCATCAGCAAGGCGCTGGACGACGCGAAGAAGGATGTCTTCCTGCGCACCGCTGTCGGCAAGGACATCGCGGTCGGAGACGATGCGGGCGCGCGCAGCGTCGTCACGAGCGATCATCCGGTTCCCACGGCTCCGTTCTTCGGCACCCGGACGCTGAACGACATCCCACTCGACGAAGTGTTCCAGGTGCTGGATCTCGACGAGCTTTATCGCCTGCAATGGGGTGGTCGCGGCTCGGGGCCGGACTACGAGAAGACGGTGCGCGAGGTGTTTGAGCCCGCGCTGGTTCGCCTCAAGGCGCAAGCCGTGAAGGAAGGATGGCTCCGGCCACGCGCCACGTACGGATTCTTTCCGACGCAGTCACGCGCGAACGACCTGATCATCTACGATCCCGAGGGTTACACAAAAGACGGGTCGCTGCGCGAGATCGCCAAGTTCCACTTCCCGCGCCAGGAAGGGCGTGAGCGTCTCTGTATCGCCGATTACTTCC
>JANNJV010000578.1:0-7129 GCA_031395945.1 Gemmatimonadota bacterium
GTTGCATGTGCTCGGCGGGACTTGTGAATCTCTCCTTTATGACTTTTGGGCCGGAGGGGTGTGGGGGCGGGACTGTGGTCGGGCCCCAACGCTCGCCAGCGTTACGGCAGCGTGATGGTGTTATTGGTGCCCAGCGATACCGCGCCGTTCCGCGCCAGAGCGCGTCCGATCAGGTTCGCGTTGTCCACCAGCGTGATGCTGGTGAGGGCGAGGATGTTGCCCTTCCACTGCGACGCCGTGCCAATGGTGGCTGAGCTGCCCACCTGCCAGTACACGTTCTTGGCCTGCGCCCCATTGATCAGAACGATGTCTCCGGCCGTGGTGAGTCCGGAGCCGGCCTGGAAGACCCAGAACGCGTTGGGATCGCCCAGTCCATTGAGTGTCAGTGTTCCTGTCACGCCGATTGAGCTGGCGCTGCAGTAGACGCCGGGCGCCAAGGTCGTTCCGCCAAGGTCGGCCACGATATTAGTGCCGCACGGCAGGCCGGCCGCCTGGTTGTAGGCGTTGGTGAGGTCGATCTGCGCCTGAACCGCTACCGCGTCGTTGAGATGCTGCGTGCCCGTGATCACACACGGCGGGAAGCCGGTGACCGTGCTGCCCGGGCTGATGGCAATGTCGGCGTTGATCGTGCCGCCAGTGACGCACGTGAAGGCCGTGCCGGCCATGATGCCGTTGGGTGCCGCGGTCCCAAGATTAATGATTGGGTTTGGGGCACTCGTATTCACGGTCACCGTCGCATTACCTGAGATCGTGCCACTGGCCGCCCGGACGGTGTTGTTGAACGTCCCGGTCGTGCCACCCGCTGTAAAGAGACCCGAGGAGGCGTTGATGGTCCCACCACCATTCACTACCGACCAGACTGGCGAAATCGCCATGACGTTGCCGCTTGCATCCCTACCGACCGCGCTGAACTGCTGCGTGGCATTGGTCAGCACGGTGGCCGGGTTCGGCGTGACGGTGATGCTCGCCAGTACCGGGGTCACGATGACTGTCGCGGTGCCCGAGATCGTGCCGCTGGCTGCCCTGACGGTGTTATTGAACGTCCCCGTCACCGTACCTGCGGTGAAGAGGCCTGTCCCGGCGCCGATAGTGCCGCCCCCAGCCACGACGGACCAGACGGGGGTGAGCGGGACGGGGTTGCCAGCTGCATCCCTGCCGATCGCGATGAACTGCTGCGTGCCGCTCGTCGGAACGGTCGCAGGGTTTGGCGTCACCGTGATGGAGGCGAGCGGACCGGCGATTACGAAAACCGTTGCCGTGGCCGTGAGACCGCCACTGGCTGCTTGGACTGTGTTGGTAAACTGACCGGGTGCCGTGCCCGCCGTAAACTGGCCCGTAGCGCTGATGGTGCCGCCGCCGGCCACGACAGACCAGACGGGCGTGACCGCTACGTTGGCGCCGGCAGCGTCCAGGCCGACCGCCGTGAACTGTTGGGTGCCGCTCACTACGATGGTCGCAGGATTCGGCGAGACCGAGAGGGCCGCCAGGGTGCCGGGCTCACTGATGCCGTGCACGTCGCACGATGCCGTGTAGACCCCGGCAAACGCGAGCGCCACGATGGCAAACGCGGTGCGCGCGCTGGGCGCCAGCGCTTGTGAGATGCGGCGTGACATGACGCTTTTCATCGAACTCCTCCTGACCTGATTCATGTGAACGCGAAGAAAGGCGGATACGCCCAAGGTCGCGGTGAGCTATTCTGTCTAGGTTTTTCGTGATCTGGGTCGTTCAGGCGCGACCATCCTTGTAGGTGGCCTCGCGCCGCGCGGCCAACATCGCAACGCAGCGTGCTCTTGTATTGAGCCGCTGGTCAGTGGGCAGTTACGCATTCTGCCCACCAGTTGAGCAAGTTCGTGACCAGACCTGTGCGGTAGCACACACACGCTCGCTGCGACGGCGCGCCGTCGCAGCGGCGCAGCGGCGCTGCTCAGGCCGCTGCTCAGGCCGCTGCCTCGACGCCGGCCCGGCAGTGATCGGGTTCGCCTGTGACTCGCGTCCCGATGCGATGTGGATGTTGTACGGCACGCGGCGACCATTCGCCTTGCGTGCACGCAGCTCGAGAATCCCGTGGACGCCGCATCCCCGCCAATCCGATTGTTCGCGGGCGTGGAGGTGGCTGTGCCCTTCCATTGTGTGCGCGACTCGTTGCGTCTCACCGAAACCGCGATGGAGATTGCGATGGGCGTAACCGTTTAGTTTTCGTGTCATCTGCCAACCGGTCGGGCGTTGTCCGAGGTTGTCGCGGATGGCGCGATGCGCCGGCCTTTCAATCCCGGATGTTCGCAAGGCGGTGACGATGGACGACCCCACCAATCCCGACGCGGCGCCGTGGACCGCTTCGCCCAGCATGAAGGAGAAGAACGCCGTGCAGCGTTCGGTGACGGCGCTGCTGGACGAACTGGCGCCGGAACGCGTGCTCAAGCGCGTCGAAGCATTGCGTGGTGAAATCGAGCAGCATCGTACTCCGAATGGCTGCGTCCTCCAGGCTCCGACCGCGGCACTGAGCGTCTCTTGGTTTGCTGCGGCGAGCAGCGAGAAGACGCTCGGCGAACTGCACATCGTTGTCTGGCAGGGCACCGTGGCGCGCCGAGGCTCGGGCAAGAAGGGCACCGGCGCGACCCTGGTGTCCGAGCTCGAATTGCGCCCCATCGGGCGCACCGCCGACGATTGCGTCTGGCGCGGCGAGGATGGGAAGGAGTACGATACCGCGTCGCTCGCCGCGCGCTGTCTTGCGCTGCTGGCGGAGCAGGTGGGCGCTACCGCGACCTGAGCCCCG
Organism: Gemmatimonadota bacterium; assembly: GCA_031395945.1. GTDB lineage: Bacteria > Gemmatimonadota > Gemmatimonadetes > Gemmatimonadales > Gemmatimonadaceae > DASPMP01. Next base: position 2,774 of record JANNJV010000578.1, read on the forward strand.
CCCGTGGCCGATCGACGCATCCTGCTCGCGGACGCAGACGCCTTCTTCGTGGCCGTCGCACGCATGGTCGATCCCGAGGGTGCGGGCAAGGAACCACTGCTCATCGTCGGGGGCTCGCGCGAAAGCCGCGGTGTCGTGTGCTCTGCGTCATACGAGACGCGCACGTTCGGCGTGCGGTCCGCCATGCCCATTTCGCAGGCACTGCGCCTGTGTCCCAGCGCCATGTGCGTGCCGGTGCCCGGAAAGGCATGCTCCACAAAGAGTGGCGAAATTCGCCGGGTGCTCGAGCGATATGCGCCAGTCGTTGAGGGGGCCAGCATCGACGAGTGGTACCTCGATCTCAGCGGCACCGAAGGCGTGTATCATCACGAACCGCTGACGGAGACCGGACACCGGATCCGATCCGCGGTCCACACCGAGACAGGCATCTCGATCTCCATCGGCGGTGGCACGAACAAGTTGATCGCCAAGCTCGCGGCCGAACGCGCCAAACCAAAGCTCGGCGCCGATGGGGTTCACATCGTTCCTGCCGGGACCGAGGAGACGTTCCTGCGAACGTTCACACTCGCCGAGCTGCCGCTCGTGGGGCCAAAGTTTCAGCAGCGGCTGGCCGCGCTGCGGATGACCACCGTGCCCGATGTCCTCGAACGCGATCTCCCCACACTGCGGCGTTTGTTGGGGGAGCGCGAAGCCGAGTGGCTGTGGGACCGCGTGCGGGGGATCAGCGAGTCGGTGGTGGAAGGCGGCGGCGAGGCGAAAAGCATCAGCCGAGATGAGACGTTCCCGCGTGATCTGCGGGACGACAAGGATCTGGAGCGGGAGCTGCTGGCCCTGGTCACGCGCGCCGCCTTCGACCTCCGCGGTGACGGACTCGCAGCACGAACGATCACCGTGCGTATACGGGATATGGACTTTCGCACGCGGTCCGCTCAACGCACGCTGCTGGAACCGGACGTCTCGGACCGGGTGGTGTTCGGCGTCGCCCGGCAACTGCTGGCCAAGCTGCGCTCCGCGCGCCGAGTTCCGGCGCGACTGCTTGGCGTGGCGCTGTCATCGCTGGGGCAGGATCCACGCGCGGATCAGTTGCAGCTGTTCGCGACAGACGCGGGGCCGCTCGCGGAAACGGACCGCGACCGGACGCTAGCCCGCACGGTCGATCGCGTGCGCGAAAAATTCGGCGCGAAAGGGATTCTCCCCGCCTCGCTGACGCAGGACTGAGCGGGTTACCTAGAACGCATCAATCGGAGTGAATCCCTGGATGAACACGCGCTTACGCGTCGTTGTGGCGGCTTCCATGCTCGCCGTTCCGGTGCTCCACGCCCAGAATGACGAAGTGGCACGCTGGGAGCGTCAAGCGCAGAACGTCAGCATCATTCGTGACGACTGGGGCATCCCCCACATCTACGGCAAGACGGACGCGGACGCGGTCTTCGGACTGATGTACGCCCAAGCGGAAGACGACTTCAATCGCATCGAGATGAACTATCTCAATGCCTTGGGGCGCGCCGCCGAAACGGAAGGCGAGTCCGCGATCTATCGTGATCTGCGCATGAGGTTGTTCATCAATGCTGACAGCCTGCGGGCGCAGTACGCGGCTAGTCCGGTTTGGCTGCGGACGCTGATGGTCGCGTTCGCGGATGGCCTGAACTACTACCTCCACAAGCATCCGAACGTCGCGCCAAAGGTGATCCGGCGGTTCGAGCCCTGGATGGCGCTGAGCTTCAGCGAAGGCAGCATCGGGGGCGACATCGAGCGCGTCTCCATACCCCGGCTGCGGGAGTTCTACGGCGCGCCGCGTCGCTTACCCGCTGCCACGCGTGGTGAGGATGCCACGCGAGAGAACGAGGTCACACGCTCCGCGGACGACGAGCCGCGCGGCTCCAACGGATTTGCCATCGCGCCGGCGAACACGAAGAACGGCCACGCCCTGCTGCTCATCAATCCGCACACATCCTTCTTCTTTCGAGCCGAAGTCCATGTCGTGAGCGAGGAAGGGTTGAACGCTTACGGTGCCGTCACCTGGGGACAGTTTTTCGTGTACCAGGGCTTCAACGAGCGGGCCGGCTGGATGCACACGTCCAGCGGCGTGGACAACATCGATGAGTATCTCGAAACCGTCATGGGCAGGGACGGTCGCTACTTCTACCGATACGGCAACGGCCAGCGGGCACTGGTCGCGTCACGCATCACCGTGCCGTTCAAGACCGACACGGGAATGGTGCGGCGGGAGTTCACCGTCTTCTACAGCCATCACGGTCCCGTCGTGCGGTCGGCAGACGGCAAGTGGGTGAGCGTGCGCCTCATGCAGGAGCCGGTGAAGGCGCTTACCCAATCCTACTCGCGGACCAAGGCAAGGGATTACAAGACGTTCGCGGAGACGATGGAGCTGCACACCAACTCGTCCAACAACACAATCTTCGCCGACGGCGGCGGCAACATTGCGTACTTCCACGCCAACTTTGTTCCCCGGCGCGACACCCGCTTCGACTGGACGCGCCCAGTGGACGGCAGCACGCCCGCGACCGAGTGGAAGGGCATCCATGGCGTGAAGGAAAGTCCGTTCCTCCTCAATCCGTCCAATGGATGGCTGTACAACACGAACAACTGGCCGTACTCGGCGGCGGGGACGAATAGCCCGAAGAAGGCCGACTACCCTGTCTACATGGAGAGTGGGACCGAGAACGCGCGCGGCGTCCACGCAATCCGCGTGCTGAAGGACACGAAAGACTTCACGCTGGAATCGCTGATCGACGCCGCGTACGACAGCTATCTCACCGCCTTCGACGACCTCCTTCCGCCGCTCTTCCGGGATTTCGACGCGTCACCTGAGGGACCTTCCAAGTCCCGGGTCGCCGAGCAGGTGAAGGTGCTGCGGGAATGGGATCGTCGATGGTCGGCCGCGTCGGCGCCAACATCGCTCGCAGTGTTCTGGGGCGACGAAATCCAACAGCGCGTGGCCGCCGCGGCGACGCGAGCGGGGATGTCGTCGTACGACTACGCGGCGTCGCGCGCGAGCGCGAATGACCGCCTGGCTGCGCTGGCCGCGGCGTCGGACAAGCTCGCGGCGGATTTCGGGAACTGGAAGACGGTGTGGGGAGATATCAATCGCTTCCAGCGCCTTACCGGCGACATCGTACAGCCGTTCACCGACGCGGGTCCGAGCATTCCAGTTCCCTTCCCTTCGGCTCGCTGGGGCTCGCTCGCGTCCTTTGGCGCGCGCGCGTATGAAGGCACGAAGAAGTGGTACGGTACCAGCGGCAACTCGTTCGTCGCGGTGGTGGAGTTCGGCGACAGCGTGCGCGCCAAGGCGGTGACCGCCGGCGGAGAGAGTGGCGATCCGCGCTCGCCCCACTTCAACGACCAGGCGACGCGGTACGCCGCCGGCGCCTTGCGAGACGTCTACTTCTATAGAAATCAGCTGGAGGGACACATTGAGCGGCAGTATCGCCCCGGCACTGAAGGTCTTTCGTCTCTGGATTCGGCGCTCCTAGGCCGCATCCTGTTGGCCGAGGACCGGCGCGACTCCACCGATGCAGCGTTGGCCGAAGGCACGCGGCACAGCGATCCGCGCGTGAGGGTGCTCGCACGTCGCGCCGGAGGCCGCATTCGAGATCCCTTGTTCGTTGCGCGCGATTCTCTGCCCGCCGCCGCCACCCCCAAGGTTTGGCCCGAGCCCGCGTGGCGCCTGCGGTACCGGGCGCTCGTTGCGCAGCGAACGAATTGCGGTGCGTTACGAGCGGCGCTGACGGACAGCGCCTGGCCGGTGCGTCTTCGTGCCATGGATCTCACGCCCGCGACCTGCGCCGGCGATGAAGCGTTCGCTGGCATGCTACGCCGAGTGGTGGACGCACTGCCGGCAGAGGCGAGCCGGCGCACGCGCGGCGGAGTGACGTGGCACGCAGGCGCCCATGCCCTCATTGCCCTGGCGCGCGTCCGGCCCGTCGACGCGCGTACTCGCGTGGGTCGGTTGGCGTCACACCAACAATGGCAGGTGCGGATGTACGCTGCACGCGCCGCCGCGGTGCTTGCCGATACCGCGACGCTACGCGCACTCGCCCGTGACTCCGACGACAACGTGAAGGAGGCGGCCATCGACTCGCTGGCAAAACTCACGGGTCACGCCGATGACGACATCTACCTGGCGGCCCTCGGCGCCCACGGAGCACAAGCAGTACGCGCCGCCGCCATCGCCCTGAAAGGTTCGCCGCGTACGGACGTGCACGCGGCGGCGAACGCTGCCTTCGAGCGCTGGGTGGCCCGCGGCAATGCATCCGAGCGCGACGCGCGCGTGGCGCTGCTCGAGGCTGCCGGCCGCTCCGCCACCGAAGATCGCCCGCCAACGATGCGCGTCGAGTT
>JANNJV010000004.1:0-3274 GCA_031395945.1 Gemmatimonadota bacterium
GGTTCACCAGCGACGGTGTCTCGCACCTGTTTATCGTCACCGCGGACGGCGGCACGCCGCGCCAGGTGACCGAGGGAGAGCACGGCATCGCGAGCATCAGCCTGACGCCGGACGGCAGGACCGTGCTGTTCTCGTCAGGTCCGCGCGTCGCCGACGGCGAGTACCAGTGGCGCGAGTCGGACATCTTTGCCGCAGACCTGGTGACTGGCGCGGTGCGGCAGCTCACCACGCGGAAGGGGCCCGACTCCAATCCAGAAGTGTCGCCCGACGGCAAGCTCGTGGCGTACACGGGCTTTGACTACACCGACGACACGTGGGTGGACTCGCGCATGTACGTGATGAACATCGATGGCAGCAACCCGCGGGTGCTCACGGCGTCGCTGGACCGTTCGCCCGGGGACCTCAAGTGGGCGAGCGACGGGAGCGGCGTCTATTTCACGGTGCAGGACAAGGGGTCGCAGAACCTGCAATTCGTGACGCTCGCGGGGCAGATCCGGCCCGTCACCAGCGGCACACACATGCTGACCGTGTCGGAGATTGCGCCGAGTGGAAACGCGGTGGGCATTCGCACGGACGCGCATCGTCCGCCGGACGTGGTGGCGTTCAACGTGCGGCGCCCCGCCGAGCTCAGGCAACTGACCGACGTGAACGCCGATGTGCTGGCGCACAAGAAGCTCGGCGAGCAGGAGGAGATCTGGTACACCGGCGCGGATGGCTGGAAGATTCAGGGTTGGGTCATCAAGCCGCCCAACTTCGATCCGAAGGCGAAGTACCCGCTGATGCTCAGCATCCACGGAGGACCGCACGCCATGTACGGCGTCGGGTTCAACTTCGGGTGGCAGGAGCATGCGGCCAACGGATACGTGGTGCTGTTCACCAATCCGCGCGGCAGCACCGGCTACGGGAGCGCGTTCGGCAACGCCATCAAGCGCGCGTATCCCGGCAAGGACTACGACGATCTCATGGCGGGGGTGGATGCCGTGGTCGCGAAGGGGTATGTGGACACGCAGAACATGTACGTGTACGGCTGCAGCGGCGGCGGCGTGCTCACCGCGTGGATCGTGGGGAAGACGGACCGCTTCGCGGCGGCGTCGGCCAATTGTCCGGTGATCAACTGGATGAGTTTCGTGGGCACCACGGACGGCGCGTCGTGGTATCGCAACTTCGAGAAGCTGCCGTGGGAGGATCCCAGCGAGCACCTGCGCCGCTCGCCGCTGATGTACATCGGCAACGTGAAGACCCCGACGATGCTGATGACCGGGGTCAACGACCTGCGGACGCCAATCTCGCAGACGGAAGAGTTTTACGAGGCGCTGAAGGTAGTGAAAGTGCCGACGGCGATGATCCGCTTCAACGAGGAATGGCACGGCACGGGATCGAAGCCGTCGAACTTCGTGCGGACGCAGCTGTATCTGCGCGAGTGGTTCAGCCGGTATGCGCGCAAGCCAACGCCCGTTTCTGATTGACGCACGCGAGTGCTGGAGGGAGGCGGGACCTCGACTGCGATCACACTAACCCGAATGTTCGCTGAACTCGCTAAACTCGCTCACGAGTCTGAGCGGGCGAATAGTCTGCGCATTCGGATGGTATGCGCGGACGGGAGTAGTATCGAGGGATCTCTCCTCAGTGTCGAGCCGACACTCCTGACGCTGGTGGACGATGCCACACATGGACTCATCCAGGTAGCACCAAGTGAGCTGCGCGCGCTGGATGTTCAGACACCGCACCGTGGCCGCGAGTGGATCCTGGCTGGCTTTGCGATCATCGGCGCTACCGCTGCCTTGATCGGATACGCGACACTTCCATGGGTGCGTCCTGACAGAGGAGATGTCACGACGGGCTTCGTGATCCTTTACTTGGCCGCTGGAGCGGCCTTGTCTACGCTGCTTGCTCGGACAGGACTGCGTCGCTGGCTGACGGAGTGGCGACCACTCTACCCGCCGCGTGGCGCCTAACGAGGAGTTGAAGCCGACGGCGTCCCCTGCGGTTTGATTGAGTAGTTCACACACAGCGCCGCGGCTTACCTCCAGCGCGTTAGGCGAACCACATGTCGATCACCCACTCACTGTCTCCGAGCACCGTCCCACAAAAAGATGTAACGGTCCTGCGCCGCCGCGTGGTAGTCAATGCGTCGCTGGGCCTGGTGGGGTTGTCAATTGCGTCCGTGCTCATCCTCCCAAAGGCAGTTGCGCTGGCGGCAGGAAGCCTCGAGGTGCTCGGTACCGGCGCTGTCGCCAATTTGGCGCTGGTCTTCGGAAGCTTGATGTTCCTCCGTAAGGCGCAGCGCGCCCGGGCGATCATCAAGCCGTCGCCCAGCGGAGAGTTGAAGCTGCCCGCGTCGCCAGGCAGTTTGGGTGAGTAATTCACCTCCAGTTTGACATCAAGTCACCCTGAACTACGAGTTGGCGCTATGACGGAGCAAGCCGTGAAAAGTCAGACTGGATGGTACGCGCGCCCGGTTCTCTTCGTTGCCGACGTGAACCGCGCCCTTCACTTCTACGTCGACATGCTCGGCTTCGAGAAGCGGTGGCATGAGGGCGACGGCGCAGGAACGGTCTGCCAGGTCAATCGCGGAGACTGCGAAATCATCCTCTGTGAGCACGCCACACGGAGGGACAAGTCGCGACTGTTCGTGGAGTTGAACGTGGCCGAGCTCACAGAACTTCGCCGTGAGCTGGTCGAGCGCGCTGTTCCCAGCAAGGGAACCTGGTGGGGATACGACTCGATCCAGATCGACGATCCGGACGGCAATGAGCTGCTTTTTCCGACTGAAGGCAACAGCGGTTCGGCAGTCGCTTGAGCTGACATCGACGGTGCCGCCGACATCGCCGTGATCGCCAAGACGCAGTTCGTCGTCGCCGCGTTCGCGGCGTTCACCCTGCCGCTCCACGCGCAAGCACCGCGCGTGTTCGACAATGCGCCGCCAGCGAATTGGATCGCGCCCCCCGGAGTGCCAGGCGACGCCTTCACCGTGTTCCATGCGCGCCGCACGTTCGAACTGCCATCAGTGCCCGCGCGATTCGTCGTGCACGTGTCCGCGGACAATCGATACCGACTGTACGTCAACGGTGTGCAAGTGTCATCCGGTCCACAGCGGTCGGACGTCACGCACTGGCGGTACGAGACGCTGGACCTGGCGCCCAATCTGCGGGCGGGACGCAATGTCATCGCGGCGCTCGTGTGGAACTGGGGTGCGGCGCGTCCCGTGGCACAGCACAGCCACCGCACGGGGTTTCTGGTCCAGGGCAACGGACCTGCCGAGGCGGCGCTGGTG
>JANNJV010000111.1:0-2927 GCA_031395945.1 Gemmatimonadota bacterium
CGGAGCCGCGACCCCACCACCGACGACGCGACCGCTAACGCCGGGCGCGGGCGCACCGCCTGCTCCCGTCGTCGCTTCCAGGACCGACACGGCCGCGGTACTTCAGAGCGCGGCGCCGGCGCTGGCCGTTGAGGCGCGCTCGCCGCGCTCTGAAGTACCGCGGCCGTGTCGGTCCTGGAAGCGACGACGGGAGCAGGCGGTGCGCCCGCGCCCTGCGTTCGCGGTCGCGTCGTCGTTGATGGGGACGCGGCTCCGACAGCCGGTGACGGATCAATCGCGACCGGGTTTGGTCGCGGTCCAGGTGGGGCTGGTTGTGCCGACGGAATCTTCCGCACGGTGCGCGCGATCGTGTCCGACGCCAGCGCCTCGCTGAGGATGGTGCTTGTCACCGGGGGTACCGTGGGGAGCGGCGTGTCTCCCCGGATGCGAACCGCGATCACTCCGATCATCAGCACGATCAGGACAGCCCCGGCGCCCAGGACGTACTTGCGATGCGGTGTCGTCTCGGGCTTCCCACGCAGGCGGACGAGAACCGGCGCGAAGGAGCGGCCGCTCTGGCTATCGCGGCGTGCCTTCTCGCGCTCGGCGGTCTTCCACGCATCCTGGATGAGACTCATGGCTGCGAATCGGGTCGAACTGGGGTGCCGGCGGAACGGACCGGGGTTTCAACGTTGTCGCGGACGCCTGCTTCAGCGGTCCTGACGGAGTCCGCCCGCACACGCGCATCGAAGGCGGAACAACTCTGGGTCATGGCGCCGTAGTCTGGCCCGAACGCTCCAGCAGCGGTAGAGCTAACGCTTCGCGTGACCGCGCAGGCGCGGGCGGTGTCGCCGCTCGCCAGCAGCGCACGAGCGCTCCAGTACTGGCGCTCGCCATTGTCGGCGCTGGCGGGATAGTCCTTGTACAACGCGTCCAGCCACGTCAGCGCGCCGCGCGCATCCCCTTTTGCGATCTGCATCTGTGCCAGCCGCAGGAGCGCGCTTTCCCGCTGGCGCGACGTGCGGTGCTGACGCGCAATGGTTGCGTATGCCTGCTCCGCTGCCCGTGGCGATCCGCTGCGCGCGGCCTTCCACGCCAGCAGCTCGGCGGAACCGTCGAATCGCCACCAGAGCAACGCGATCAAGCCGATCATCGCGGCGACGCCACCGGCAATCCATGATCCGCGTCGGGAGCGGGGATTACCGAGAAGTCTTGCCGGTGCACCACCGGCTGCCTTGTTCATCCCTTCTTCGCCGCGCAGCGAGGCGATTGCCTGCCTCACATGCGTCAGGCCAATCGCTTTTGCCTGATCCGAATAGCCGGCCAGCAACGCGCGGTCGCAGGTCAGATTGATGAGCCGCGGCACGCCACCGGTGGCCGAATGAATCAACTTCACAGCGGCGTCGTGGAACTGGAGATGGCCTTTAGCGCCGGCGACGTTGAGACGATGGTAGATGTACCGACCCGTCTCGTCGAGCGAGAGGTGCGTCAGCGTGCAGCGTACCGAGACGCGCTGGTCCAGCTGCGCCATCTGCTGGGTTCGCACCAGAGCCAGCAGCTCCGGCTGCCCCACGAGGATGATCTGAATCAGTTTCTCGTTGTCCGTCTCGAGGTTCGAGAGCACCCGGATCTGTTCGAGAAATTCGGTGGAGAGGTGTTGTGCCTCATCGAAGATCGCGATGCACGTCCGACCGTTGGCAAGCTGCTGAATCAGGTACGTGTTCAGCCGGTCGAGCAGCTCCTTGCGTGACGTCGTGGTTACGTCACCAAGCCCGAACTCGCTGTGAAGCGCCTGCAGCATCTCCACGCCGTTGAAAAACGGATTGAAGATGAGGGCGACACGAAACTTGTCTGAAGGAAGCTTCTCCAGGAGGTCGCGGCAGAGTGTCGTCTTCCCGGTGCCTGGGGCGCCGGTGACGAGCATGAATCCTTCTTTCTGGGCAATACCGTACAACAGCGCCTGCTCGGCGGCGCGATACTGCTCCGACTGAAAGACGAATCGCGGGTTGGGCGTGAGCGCGAACGGCTTCTCGCTCAGGCCAAAGAATGCTTCATACATCGATACACCTGCCGCTCAGACTGGCGCGTCTCACCGTGCCGCGATGGGTTGGCCCGCAATGATCGTCGGCGTCAGGAAAATCACCAACTCGGCTTTCCGCTCGACGTCCTTGTAGCTGGTGAACAGCCGTCCGAGCAACGGGATGGAACGGAGGCCAGGTACGCCGGTCCGCACTTTCTCACGCCGCGTCTGCATGAGGCCACCGATGATGATGGTCTCATTGCCGCGCAGACGCGCCATCGTATCGGTCTCGCGCGTATCGATGACTGGCGCCTCGAAGGTGTTGCCGTCCGCCGTAAATGAGGCGGTCCTCGACACGCTGGTGACGACGGGCCGGATATTCATCGTCACGGTGTTGTCGGCACCGATCTGGGGAAGCACATCGAGGACGATCCCGACGTTGACCTGGGTCGGCGTCACCTGCGACGTGAACGTTCCGCTGGGCTGGCCGGCCGCGTTCAGGATGGGTGTCCGATTGAGCGTAAAGACAATCTCTCCGGTCGTCACATCGAACACGGCGCGCTGGTTGTTGAGCGCGGAGACGCGTGGGCTGGACAGGACGCGAACGTCGCCCTGGGACTCGAGCGCGTTCAGCACGACGCTTATGGAGCCCGGGCCGCCGCTGAGTGTGAATTCGACATTTCCGGTGTTCCGTGGAACGACCGGTGAATTCAGTTTGAGACCGGCCGTACCGGCCCTGGCAACCACGTTCCAGTCAATCCCGAACTCGAAGCTCCGGTCGAGATTCACCTCGACGATCTTGGCCTCGATGAGCACCTGGCGCTGGATAGACGATTCGAAGGTGCGGATGAAGATCTCCAGCTGATCCAGCTGAGCCGGAAAGGCCGCAACCGTGATCGTGCCGGCGATGGGGTTGATGATCAGGCGC
>JANNJV010000498.1:0-4372 GCA_031395945.1 Gemmatimonadota bacterium
CAGGGTCCGCGCACCCGGCGCGTCGTCGCGGGCATCGAACGCGCGTCCCGCCAGCACGGCGATCCCGGCCGCCTCGAAGAACCTGCCCGCGGTCACGTTGTATAGCGCTCCCGGGAATTGCCCGGGCTCCGGCGGCGGCTCGCCCACGATGAAAACGCCACCGCTCTCCAACCCGCCCGACAGCGGCAGCGAGCTGATGGCGCCCGCCGCGACGACGCCTTTCGCCTCGTTGAGCCGCGCGGTCATCGCGTTGAACTTCACCGCCCACGCGGGGCCGTCTGCCGGGTCGAAGCGGCCCGCAATCGGGAGCGACACTCCCGCGGTGAGCACGTTGCGCGCGTCGAACCCAGGGCTCACGCGCTGCAACTCCATGAAGCTTCGTGTGAGCAGCGCCGCCCCGATCAGTAGCATGAGCGACAACGCCACCTCCGTCGCTACGAGGAGACGGCGCCCGTAGCGCTGCCCCACGCTGCCCGCGGAGCGCAGGTCGCCGGCGTGCAGCGATTGCGAGAGACGCGACCAGCTCACGGACGCCGCGGCGATGATCCCGAACGCGGTGCCGGCGGCGAGCACCGCCAGCGCGGCGGCTAACGCCACGCGCCAGTCCAGCCCGATATCGTCCGCGCGCGGCAACGAGCCTGGCACCAGCGCCAGCATCACACGCGTCGCCCAGTACGACACCGCGAGCCCGATCGCGCCGCCCGCGAACCAGAGCAGCACGTTCTCCGTCACAAGCTGTCGCGCGATGCGTCCCCAGCCCGCGCCCAGCGCCGCGCGCACCGCCAGCTCCCGCTCGCGGCCGCGGATCCGCGCCACGAGCAGGCTGGCGACATTAGCGCTCGCAATCAGGAGCACGAAGACCACAGCGCCAAGGAGGATGAGCAACCCGCGGCGCACCTTGGCGCCCGCCTGGTCGGTGAGCGACAGAAGGTTGATTCCGAGTTTCAGGTTCGGCGCGTTCGTGGCGAGGAAACGTTGCACGATTCCGGTGAGCTCGGCCTGCGCCTGTGTATCGGGCATTCCCGGTGCCCGCCGCCCGATTGCCGAGAGGTTCTGGACGCTGAAGTTCCGCACGTCGCTGGAATCGAACACCAGGGGCGTCCACAAATCCGTCCGAAGCGCGAATTGGAGGGGCGCCGGCAGCTCGGCGCCGCGGGGGAAGGCGAATCCCGGCGGCATGACGGCCGTGATGGTGAATGATTTCCCGCTGAGCTGCACCGCTCTCCCGATGACGGAGCGGTCACCCCCAAAGCGCCGCTGCCAGAGCTCGTGGCTGATGATCGCGACGTTGGGCGCGCCGGGTACGGCATCGGCAGCGGCGAAGAGCCGGCCGGCGAACGGCCGGACGCCGAGTACGTCGAAAAGCGTGGGGGAGGTGCGCACACCGTTGAGGCGCTCCGACTCGGCGCTCCCCATCTCCAGCGAATATGGCCAGAACCGGAACGCAGCCACAGACGTGAAGGTGCGCTGCTCTTCCGCGATCAGATTGAAGAAGCCGCTCGAGAGCGGCAGCTCACCCCAGACGCCCCCCCCGGCGGTGGGCTCCGACATCCAGATCATGCTGATGCTTTCGGGGTCCTTGTACGGGAGGGGACGCAGCAGCACGCCGTTGACCACGGTGAAGACGGCGAGCGTCGCGCCGAGTCCGAGGGCCAGCGTGGCGATCGCGGTGGCGGAAAACACCGGATTCTTTCGCAGCGACCGAATGCCGTAGGCGAGATCCTGTCTCACGTTCATGAAAGCCTCCGCGCGATCCTCGCGCCGGCGTCTGCGTTGCGTGCTGTCTACGAGCGACCGCTCGATCGGCGACACGGGCCCGAAGCGCTCTTCGGCCAGCTCGCGGGCGCGTGCGGGGCTCACCCCCTGCTCGATGAGCTCGAGCGTGCGCTCCTCGATATGAAACGCGATCTCCGCGTCCACTTCGTCGCGCGGTGAGACGCGGAAAATGCTTCGCAACCGATTCCACGTCATGCGGGCTGCTCCGATGCGCGCAGCACCTTGCTGATCGCGATCGCGAACCGGTCCCAGATGGCTGACTCGGCGCGCAGCTGCGCGCGACCGGCAGGTGTCAGCTTGTAGAACTTCGCCTTGCGGTTGTTCTCGCTGCGGCGCCACTCGCTCTCCACCCAGCCACGCTCCTCCAGCCGGTGCAGGGCAGGGTACAGCGACCCTTCTCCCACCTGGAGGACGTCTTCGGTGAGCTGCTGGATCCAGCGCGCCACCGAGTAGCCGTGCGCCGGCCCCCAGGAGAGGGTCTTGAGGACCAGGAGGTCGAGCGTTCCCTGAAGCAGGTCGAGATTCGGCGAGCGGGGCATCTGTCCCATCGAGTGTCGATGGGAGATATCATGACGCCACTCCCATCGACTGTCAAGGGGAGCGGCCCACGTTGTACCGTCGCAGAATCTGCCGAACGCTGTCGATCGGAAGGGCGTTCACCGTCCGCCCGCTCGACGTAACCGACGTCGCGCGGAACAGCGAGTTGTATATCGCTTCTTCCGTCGCTTCCACGACGGCCTGAAACAGCCCGCTCGTTTCGTCGTTGGCCAGTTCCTCGATCGTCAGGCGTTTGGCATCGAAGGGTCGTCTCACCGACGCATGCGTCGAGAAGGCAATCGCGTAGTCGCCTGAGCCGTTGGATGCGGAGGAGCCGGTGCGCGATAGCCCGAGCATCGCGCGCGAGGCAAGTCTCTCGAGATTCCGGTCGAGAAGCGGCGCATCCGTGGCGATCACGATCATGATCGATCCGTCCCCTCGTTCCGAGACGGCGTTGCGAAACGAATACCGGCCTAGTTCCTTGCCAACGGGCGCGCCGAGTATCTGGAGAATCCCACCGAAGTTCGACTGCACCAGGACGCCCACCGTCCACCCACCCAGCGAAACGGGCAGCAGGCGCGACGACGTCCCGATTCCTCCCTTCCATCCGAACGCAACGGTGCCGGCTCCCGCGCCGACGCTTCCTTCAGCCACCTCGGCCCCGGCGCTCTCCAGCGCCTGTGCGACGTGAATTGCGTTAATTGGCCGCGATCGGATGGCATTCAGGAAACCGTCATTCGTTTCGCCGACGACTGGATTGATCGAGCGAACGTCGGACATGTCAGGTTTCGCCAGGAGCCACTGGACCAGACCGTCCGCGGCCTTCCACACGCACAGCGTGCACGTGAGCAGAATGGGCGTTTCCAGCTCTCCCAACTCACGAAGCTGGGTGACACCGAGCAGCTTTCCGAATCCGTTGCCCACGTGCAGCGCCGCGGGCACTCGATCGCGAAACAGATTACCCGAGTGTGGCAGGATCGCCGTCACTCCAGTTCGAACGGAATCACCTTCAATAACGGTGGCCTGCCCGACTGCAACACCGCGAACGTCGGTGATTGCATTTCGGGGTCCTGTTTGAAAAATGCCCGGCGCAACACCCAAGTCGCGCGCGCGCGGACGATCCGATTGCGCTGCGAGCTGCGGCGCCCTCGCGAGCAGCACCGTTCCTGTCAGTATAGCCGCCCTGATTGCTGCGTTCATCGCTAGCTCCCGTTGGCTCAATCTGAATGTACTTTGGACCCACGATCTCTTTGCCGGGAGGCCAACCTGACGATCGAGTACGAGTTCACCGATGAAATTGCGGTGCGCGCCTCGCGGGAAAGCATCCTCGCACAGCGGCGAAAGTTGTTCACCCCGCTGGTGTTCGTCCTGGTCCTGTTCTCTGCGGTGATGCTCTACTTCACCCTGCGCGACGGCGGCCACTGGCTCTTTCTGTGGGCGTGCAGCACGGTCGTGGGCCTGTTCGTCGCGCTGGTGACCGGCTGGCTCGCGCTGCTCTGGTGGGCGCCGCGCGCGGTGAAGGCCAGGGTCGCCCATCTCGCCGACAGGCGCGTCGTCATCGAGCTGACCGACGCCGACCTAAGAGTCAACACCGCAACGGCGAGCTCCGTGGCAGCCTGGTCAGAGGTGAAAGAGCTGCGATCGCTGCCGAACTTCTGGGTGCTCGTCTACCGTTCCGACGCGGAGATTCCGATTCCACGCGCAGCTGTGCCGCCGGAAGCGGTGATGTTGATGCAGACTCGTATCGCGCCGCGTTGACAAGGGCGCTAACGTCACGTCGCAGTCTTCCGTAGATGGCTGGTTCATATAGATTGTCTATATGAAGCCAAGGAATTCGTTACGACTGGCTGTCATGCTGCTGGCCGGTATCGCGCCCGCCCTGGCCGCCCAACCCCGCGCCGTCGCGTTCACGAACGTTGACGTGTTGCCGATGGATAGCGATCGGTTGCTCCGGCGCCAGACCGTCGTTGTCGAAGGAGGGATCGTCCGTCAGGTGGGCCCCGCTGCCACGACACGAGTCCCACGCGACGTCACGGTCATCGATGGGACGGGAAAGGTC
>JANNJV010000168.1:0-1792 GCA_031395945.1 Gemmatimonadota bacterium
CCAGCTTTCGGGCTTCGATCTTGGAGAAGTCAAGGATGTCGTTGATCACGTTCAACAGCGAATCCGCCGAGCTCTTCACGATCTCGAGATGTCCGCGTTGTTCCGGCGTGAGCTCGGTCGCCAGGACAAGGTCTGTCATGCCGAGCACGCCGTTCATGGGCGTGCGGATTTCGTGGCTCATGTTCGCCAGGAATTCACCCTTCGTCTGATTGGCGATCTCGGCGCGCTCCTTCTCGGCGACCAGTTGGGACGTGCGCTCGGTCACCTTGCGCTCCAGCTCCTCGCCGTGCCCCAGCAGCCGGCGCTCGTGCTCCTGCATCTGGTACAGCATGCCGTTGAAGTGCGTCACCAGCACGCCAATCTCGTCTCGGCGACCGGACGTCCTTGCGCGCAGCGCGTAGTTCTTGGTGAGCGCCACATCGCTGGCGGTGGTGGCCAGGGCCTTGATGGGCGCGGAGATGACGCCCTGGAGCCTGAGAGTCACGAAGAAGAGCAGGCCCATCGTTCCCAGCAGGATGAAGCCGTACACCTGGGCCTTGCGGACCTGTCGCGCCTTGATCTCCGCCAGGTCCGACGCGACGTAGATGAAGCCGACGACATCGTCCGCAAGCCGTATCGCGCGTACCACTGTGATGCGGCTTGACGTGTACTGACTCACCTCAACGTTTGCCACGCGGGGAAGCCGTTCGTCTGGCGCGCTGTTGCGCCGAAAGATGCGAACAGCTTTCCACTCCTGTCGTACAGCGCCGCGGCCACGAGCCCCCGCTTCAAGCCCAGCGCGCCCAGGATCTCCCGTGAGGCGGTCACGTCGCCGAAGGTCATGGCCGCAACGCTGTTGGCCCCCGCGATGTCGGCCAGCGACGAGAGGTCTCCGTGCACCACGTCGCGCATGCGATGCGCGTCGTACAGGATGGTGGCGCCGGACGCGAGCGCCACGGCCAGCGCCGAAATCGTCATGACGATGGCGATGAGCTTCCGGCGAAGGGTCCAGAACACCAGCTGACTCATGGACGCACTCCGGAGGCGCTGGATGAATGGATGGCGCGGGTGAGTGCCAGCAGCCTGGAGCTGATGACCAGTCCGGCCGCGTGCGCCGCGTCGGTGTTGACGTCGAAGCGCACCTTGCGTTTCTCCACGAGCAGCGCGATCACGCCACCGCGTTCTGCGAAGGCTACACCTTCACCGATGGACAGCGTGGCAGATGCCGCGGCCGCCGAGAATACGGTGCGCAGCCGGTTCGCGTCGCCATCGCTTACGAACACCGCGTGCACCCCCGACAGTGGCTCGTCCCATTTCAGGTGGCGCACCACTACGGGACGTTCGCCCACCTGCTTGTCCGTGAGGAACAGCTTCGTGGCGGTGGCGGTGGCTCCGTCGCCGACGATGGCGAACACGATCGGCGCACTCGGAGTTTGAAATGCGCCGGCGGGCCATTCCACGAACTTGACGAAGTTGAAGACGAAGGCCGCCTTGATCCGGGCTTCGTCGGGTGGCGCTTGCGCGCGTGCCTCGCGCGCCGGCGCGCCGGTCAACAGCATGGCCAACAGCAGAGCTGCTCTAGTAGTGCAGCGTCGTCTTGACACGAAAGCTCCGGCCATCCTGCGGAATTGTGTTCTGTCGCTGGTAGTTGGCGCCGGGGTCCCCGTATTCGATGGCGAAGAGATTGTAGAGGAACGGTCCGTACACGACAGGGAACCAGGATGCGAAACCGGCGACCAGCCGGGGGACGCAGTGAAGGTAGCCCATGAACTCGTAGAACAGGGAATGCCCGAAACCGGCCTGGACCTGGTCC
>JANNJV010000118.1:0-4873 GCA_031395945.1 Gemmatimonadota bacterium
TCACCTACGCCGCCACGGTTTGGAAGGCGCTGGACGCCGCCGAGCAATTGCAAAAGGAAGACGGGCTCTCTGTCGAGGTCATCGATCTCCGCACCCTCAGCCCGTTGGACGACGATGCCATCGTCACGACAGTCAAGAAGACCAACCGCGTGCTCATCGTGCACGAAGACACGCGGACCGGCGGCATCGCGGGCGAGATCACCGCGCGCATCAACGAGACGTGCTTCGAATGGCTCGACGCACCGGTGCTGCGAGTGACCGCGCACGATATCCCGCTCCCGTACGCGCCACCGTTGGAGGACTTCGTTCTTCCCCAGGTCGCGGACATCGTCCACGTGGCGCGCAAACTTGCATCGTACTAACGCGTTCGCCGTTCGACTGCATCCCTCAAGCACTTGACGCCGAACGCGGAGGGACCGCAGACGCGGGTCGGCCCGTGGCCCTATATTGGAGTCGGTTGTCTCACGGCGCCGATCGGGTTCTTCGGCGGCGGCATGATCGCGGTGCTCGTCGCCAAGATTGTCGGCGCGGCGCGCAACTGTCCGCCGCCGGAAGGGCTTCCGGCGTGTCATACGTTTGAGTTCCTGTGGCCCGGCGCGCTCATTGGGCTCGTCGGATTGCCAACGCTGGCACTTTACCGCCTGCGCCGGGGCCGAAAGGCGACGGGCGGTTCGACGAATAACGGGTAAGGAGGGGCGGTGGCGCGCGTTGACGTGGTCATGCCGCAGATGGGCGAATCCATCGCGGAAGGGACGCTCTCCCGGTGGCTCAAGAAGGTCGGCGACACGATCAAGCGTGACGAGCCGATCTTCGAGATCTCTACTGACAAGGTTGACGCCGAGATTCCGGCGTCGGCCAGTGGCATCCTCGCCGAGATCCTCGTGACCGAAGGCCAGACGGTGCCAGTCTCGACGGTGGTGGCACGTCTCGAGACCGACGTCGGGGCAGCCACTCCCGTAGCTGCGCCGGCCAAGGCCGAACCGGCCAGGGCCGAGCCGGCCCACGCGTCAGCTACGCTCGGCACGACGCCCAAGTCCGGGGCCGGCGCGCCGCCGAAAGGCCAGAGTGCAGAACACCGAGCCACCGGCAACGGCAACTCGTTCGAGGAGCGGCTCCGCACCAAATCGTCGCCTCTGGTCCGGCGAATTGCCGCGGAACATGGACTGGAGATCTCGGGGATGCAGGGCACCGGCATTGCCGGACGCGTGACCAAGCGCGACATCATGCAGTACCTCGACTCCGGCGCCGCGGGGGCGCCGCGCCCCTCGATGCATGCGCCCGGGGGCGTCGAGGTGCATGGCCCGGTCGTCGAGCCGTGGGCGGGCGATGTGGTCGAGCCGATGTCCAAGATTCGACAGCTCACCAGCGATCACATGGTGATGGCGCGCAAGCACGCCGCCCACGTCACCTCGTTCTTCGAGATCGATCTCACGCGCGTCGCCCGGCTGCGGCAGAAGATGCGCGGAGAGTTCGAACAGCAAACCGGCCAGAAGCTCACGTTCCTGCCGTTCATCATCAAGGTCGTCGTGGACGCGCTCAAGCTGCATCCCGTCCTCAATGCCGCGCACAACGGCCGCAGCATCGTCTTTCGCAAGCAATACAATGTCGGTATCGCCGTCGCGCTCGATTGGGGCCTCATCGTGCCCGTGATCAAGCATGCCGACGACCTCTCGCTGTCGGGGCTGACGAAGTCGCTCAATGATCTCGCCGATCGTGCCCGCGGCAAGCGACTCAAGCCGGACGAAGTGCAGGGTGCCACGTTCACCATCACGAACCCGGGCGTTTTCGGTTCGCTCATGGGAACACCGATCATCCCGGCGGGAACGTCGGCGATTCTCGGCCTCGGCGCCATCGAGAAGCGGCCCAAGGTGATGGCAGGACCGGATGGCGAAGACGTCATCGCCATTCGCACGTGTGCGTATTTCTCGCTGTCGTTCGATCATCGCATCGTCGATGGCTCCGACGCCGACAAATTCCTGGCGACGGTGAAACGGCAGCTCGAAGCCTATCCTGACGCGGGCGCCTGACGTGCCGCGCGCAATCTCGTTTCGGCACACGGTGGTGCCGCTCGGCGACAAGAAGGGGTTCCGCGAGCGGGCCCGTTTGTCGCGCGCGCACTATGCGGCGCAGGGTTGCCAGTACTGGCTGTTCGAGGAGGCGTCGCTCCCTGGCGCCTACGTCGAATTCTTCGAGGCCGACGACCGTGAGGCGCTGGTACGCGCGCATCGCGGCGCGCCCGATCCCATCCGAGACTCGGCGCGCATGTACGTCGAAGTGGAGTTGACCTGATCATGCCTACACGCACCGTGCGTATCGGCGGGAAGTCCTGGCGCGTGTTCCCGTCGGGACGGGTGACCCAGTACGATCGCGACGAGTTCGCGCTGCTGTTCGTCTCGGAGCCGCCTGACCAGCGCGAGGTGCGCGTAACGCGGTACTCGCCGGTGGGCGCCCGCTCACGGGAGAATTCCCTGGCGGAGATGTCCGACACCGAGTTGGCCCGGCTGTTCGAGTATTCCCAGCCGAGCGAGACGTCGCCGGAGGCCGACTACCGGTCGTGACGGGACCCGCGGCTGGAGTGCCAGCGGGCGGCGCGGCGCATCAGTTCGTCGACCTGCACACACACTCGACGGCGTCCGATGGATCGCGCGCACCCGCGGACGTGGCGCGTGTGGCCAAGGCCGCCGGCCTCATGGCGGTGGCCCTCACCGACCACGACACGCTGGCTGGCTTGCCGGACGCCCGCGCCGCCGGGCTGCAGATGGGCTTGCGCGTCATCAACGGCGTCGAGTTGAGCGCGGTGGAAGCGGACGCTGAAACCCACATCCTCGGTCTCCATGTCACCGAGCTGTCGGAGCTCGAGCATCGCTTGATCGAGGTTCGCGAAATGCGCGTGAATCGGGCGCAGCGCATCGTGGAGCGTCTCAACACGTTGGGCATCCCCGTCACCTTCGACGCGGTGCTCGCGGAGGCGGCGGGCGGCGCGATCGGGCGGCCCCACGTAGCGCGCGCGCTCATTGCCGGCGGCTGGGCCGTGGACTTTCGCGAGGCATTCGAGCGATACCTCGGCAACGGCAAAGTGGCCTTCGTCGCCAAGGATAAACTGTCCCTTGCGGACGCCATTGGCGTGATTCATCGCGCCGGCGGGTTGGCGATCCTGGCCCATCCAGGTTCGTCGTGCACTCGCGACCGAGTGGCCATGCTCGCCAGTGCCGGGCTCGATGGACTGGAGATTCTCCACCCCAGCCACAGCTGGGAGGATTCACGCCGCCTCGATGCAATGGCCACGGAGTTCAATCTGGTGCGGAGCGGCGGGTCGGATTGGCACGGCGCGCCCGACGGCGCACGGTCGCTAGGCATGATGCGCGTCCCTTCGCAGTGGCTGTCCGACCAGGAGACCCGCGTCGCGACCCTTGGATCGCGGCGCGTCGCGTGATCGCGGCATGGACCTCCACGGCAAGGTCGCGCTGGTCACTGGGGGTGGGCGCCGCGTAGGGCGCGTGCTGGCGCTCGCCCTCGCGAAGCGGGGGGCGGCCGTCGCCGTGCATTTCAACGAAAGCGGCGATGGTGCGCGCGGCGTCGTTGAGGAGATCGCGCAGCTTGGTGGCCGTGCACGCGCCATTTCCGCAGACCTGACCGACCCGCGCGCGCCGCAAAGCCTGGTTCGTCAGGTCGTGGACGAATTTCGTTCATTCGACGTGCTGGTCAACTCGGCCGCGATCATGGTCCGCACGCCGTTCGGCGAGACAACTCCCGAGCAATGGGACGAAATTTTCGCGCTCAATCTGCGGGCGCCGTTTCTTCTCGCCCAGGCGGCAGCGCCACATTTGCGAGCCGCCAAAGGCGCGATCATCAACATTGCCGACCTCGCGGCCTTCGAGACATGGCCAGGGTACCTCCCCCACGGCCTCACCAAGTCCGGTATCGTACACATGACCAAGGGGCTCGCGCGGGTGCTGGCGCCGGACGTTCGCGTCAACGCAATTGCTCCGGGCACCGTGCTCTTGCCGGACGATTGGGACGCGAAGGGCGCCGCCCATCTCAACGAAACAACCCCCCTCAAGCGCGAGGGCTCCCCCGACGATGTCGCGCACGCCATGGTCTTTCTGTTGGAAGCGGACTACGTGACGGGCGAGACCATCATTGTTGACGGAGGTCGTCACATTCGAAAGTGACTGTCGTGGCCCGTGGAGCGCCCCGCACGCATTCCACCCCCTTCCGTCACATGCGAGATTTAAGTCTCATGGGCAATACGTTTGAGCACGAGGTCGTGATTATCGGCGCCGGGCCGGCGGGAATGTGCGCCGCCATGTACGCCGGGCGCGCCATGATGAATGCCGTCGTCCTGGAACGCGGCGCGCCGGGGGGCGAACTCCTGAATACGGAGATCATCGAGGATTATCCCGGTTTCGAGCATGTGCTTGGCCACGAGCTCGCGACCAAATTCCACGAGCATGCCGCGAAATTCGGGGCTCGGTTCAAGCTCGGCGTCACCGTGCGGACGCTGCGGAAACGCGACGACGGACTCTTCGAGTGCGAGACCGACGACGGCGACACCTATCTCTCGCCAACCGCCATCATTACCGCCGGAGGAACGCCGGTGAAGCTCGGTGTGCCGGGCGAACTCGAATACGCAGGGAAAGGCGTCTCGTACTGCGCCATCTGTGACGGCGCGTTCTTCCGCAACCAGACCATTGCGGTCGTCGGCGGCGGCGACGCGGCAGCCGAGGAAGCGGATTTTCTCACGCGGTACGCGCAGAAGGTCTACCTCATCCATCGGCGCGATGAGTTGCGGGCGTCGAAAATTCTCCAGCGCCGCGTGTTCGACAACAAGAAGATCGAACCGATCTGGGATACCGTCGTCGAGCAGGTGGAC
>JANNJV010000196.1:0-7447 GCA_031395945.1 Gemmatimonadota bacterium
CATCCGCCCTCGAAGTTGAACGTGCCGTCCTGCGACCATCCATGCTCGTCGTCGCCAACGAGGTGGCGCTCGGGATCCGCGGACAGCGTGGTCTTCCCCGTGCCGGAGAGGCCAAAAAACAGCGCCGTATCGCCGCTCTTGCCGGTGTTCGCCGAGCAGTGCATGGAGAGGACGTTCTGCTTCGGCAGGTAATAGTTCATCACCGTGAACATGGCCTTCTTGAGCTCACCAGCGTACCTGGTGCCGCCGATGAGAATCATGCGTTGGGCGAGATTCAGGACGATGAACGTGGATGTCCGCGTGCCATGACGGGCGGGATCGGCCTCGAACTCGGGCGCGTGCAGCACTGTAAAAGTGGGGTCGAAGCCCGCGAGGTCCGCGATGTCCGGCCGGATGAACATGTTGCGCACGAATGCCATGTGCCACGCGCTCGGGGAGACGTAGCGCACCGCGAGGCGATATGTCGGGTCGGCGCCGCAATAGAGGTCCTGCACGAACAGGTCGCCGCGCTCGTCGAGATACGTCCTGACCTCGTTGAGCAGCAACTCGAACTTGTCGGGCGCAAGCGGCTGGTTGACTTTGCCCCAGTCCACGTCGTTCTCAGTGGACGGTTCCTTCACGACGAACTTGTCGTTGGGAGAGCGGCCGGTGTGCGGCGCCGTGACGGCGACGAACGGACCCGCGTCGGCGATGTCGCCTTCTTTGCGACGGATGGCCGCTTCCAGCAACACGGTCTGCACCTGGTTCCAGTGCACCTTACCCTTGGGAGCCAGGCCTTGCGCGTCGAGCGTTTGACGTCCCTCGCGGTGTGCCGACTGGGTCGGCCGCGCCTGTATTGCCATCGTGCTATAGCCTCGACAAAACGTGTTGGGGTTCTGCGGTGGCTGGCCACGCCCCGCGGCCGCGCTCGCGTTCCTGCGCATCGACGACCGCCACCGCCGCCATGTTGACGATGTCCTGAACGTCGGCACCGCGCTCCAGCACGTGCACGGGCTTGCGCATTCCCACGAGAATGGGACCGATCGCGGTCGCGCCGCCAAGGTGGTTCAACAACTTGTACGCGATGTTGCCCGCACTCAGGTTCGGGAAAATTAGCACGTTCGCGCGTTCCTTGAGAGCGCTGAACGGGTAATCGCGTCGCAGGATGTGGGGCTCCACCGCCGTGTCGGCCTGCATCTCACCGTCAACCACCAGCGACGGATCGCGCTCCCTGAGGAGCGCTACGGCGCGCGCCACCTTGTCGGTCTCGGGATGGCGAACGGACCCGAAGTTCGAGAAGGACAGCATGGCAATGCGGGGCTCGATACCCAGCGTGCGCGTGATGCGCGCCGCCGCATACGCAATCTGGGCGAGTTGCTCCGCGGTGGGATCGATGTTCACCGTGGTATCGCCGCAGATGACCACGTGCTGTTCGAACACCAGCATGTACAGCCCGCTGACAATGCCGGCTTTCGGGTGCGCGCCGATGACTTCGAGCGCCGGCCGTATGGTTTCGGGATAGTGCAGGTTGACGCCGGACACGAGCGCGTCGGCGTCGCCATTGGCCACCATGAGCGAACCGAAGTAGTTGCCGTTGTAGATCCGTCGTCGCGCTTCGTCCAGGCTCATGCCTTTGCGCTGCCGTTTCTCCCACAGGAAGCGGGCGTACGCCTCGCGTTTCGTCGAGGTGGCGGGATCCTCGATCTCGATGCCGTCGAGGTCGATGTTGGCGTCGTCCGCGATGCCGGTAATCTTGTTGTGATTGCCCAGGAGCACGGGAGCGGCGATCCCGTCGTCCACCATTTGCGCCGCTGCGCGCACGACTTTGGGTTCTTCGCCCTCCGGGAGAACGATGCGCTTGGGAGAGCGGCAGGCGCGATTGATGATCCCGCGCATCAACCCGCGGGCGCGCCCCAGCCGCGCCTCGAGCTGCTCGCGATACTCGTCCATCTCGCAGAATTCCCGCGCGACGCCGCTGGCGACCGCCGCCCACGCCACGGCGGGAGCGACCCAGAGCAGGACACGCGGATCGAACGGGAATGGGATGAGGTAATCCGGACCGAAGCGGACGCCGCGAAGTCCGTAGAGGGCCGCCACCGAATCGGGCACGTCCTCCTTGGCCAGCAGCGCCAGCGAGCGCGTGGCCGCCATCTTCATCTCTTCGTTGATCTCGGTCGCGCGAACGTCCAGCGCTCCCCGAAAAATGAACGGGAACCCAAGGACATTGTTGACCTGATTGGGGAAGTCGCTGCGTCCCGTCGCAACGATGGCGTCGTCACGAACCGACCGAACTTCGTCCGGGAGGATCTCCGGCACCGGGTTGGCGAGCGCGAAAATGATGGGGCGCTCCGCCATCATCTTTACCATGGCTGGGGTGACGGCACCCGCGACGGACAGACCCACGAACACGTCGGCGCCCCGCAGCGCATCGGCAACGTCGCTCAGGTCGCGCTGGGTGGCGAATCGCGCCTTGTACGGATCCATATTCTTGGCGTCACGATCCGCGCGCACGACACCCTGGCGGTCACAGAGCACGATGTTCTCGCGTTTCACTCCGAGGCGGACGTAATGCTCAGCGGTCGCGATGGCGGCGGAGCCAGCGCCTGAAAAAACGACAACGATCTTGTCCAGCTCCTTTCCGACGATTTCCACGGCGTTCAGGAGCGCGGCCCCCGAAATGATCGCGGTGCCGTGCTGATCGTCATGGAATACCGGAATGGTCAGCGTCTTTCTGAGGGTCTCCTCGATGAGGAAACAGTCAGGCGCGCGGATGTCCTCGAGGTTGATACCGCCGACCGTGGGCTCCAGGAGTTGGCAGAAGCGAATGACGTCCTGGGGATCTTCGGACCCCACTTCAAGATCGAACACGTCGAGATCCGCGAACTGCTTGAAGAGATTCCCTTTGCCTTCCATCACCGGCTTTCCGGCGAGCGCCCCGATGTTGCCAAGGCCCAGCACCGCGGTGCCATTGGTGACGACGGCGACGAGGTTCCCCTTCGCCGTATACGTGTAAGCCTCCTCCGGATCGCGCTTGATCTCGAGGCAGGGCTCGGCAACCCCCGGAGAGTAGGCAAGTGCTAAGTCCCGCTGGTTGTTGAGCGGCTTGGTGGGGACGACCGCGATTTTGCCCGGACGTCCTTTTCGATGGTACTCGAGCGCTTCGTCCCGCTTGGACATAGACCGTTAAGGTAGCGCGCGACAGCGGTTTGCGGGATGTACGCTGGGCCCGCTCCCGCGCGGCGTCTTCGCTGGCGCCACGGACGAAGGGCATGAATCGCGTTAACTTCGCACGGCATGAAACGGCGTCCCATCATCCTGCTGCTGATCGGCACAATCGCCGCGCTGGCGGGTTCGGTTGTCATAGTGGTGCTTCGGCAGAACAGGTGTGCTGGCGAAGGCGGCCATTACGACGCCGCCATCCGGCGGTGTCAGCTTCCCGGCGGGGATCAAGTGAGTGTCAGCGCCGCGTCAGACGTAATCGCTGGACTCGTGATCGCGGTGCTGCTGGCGTTCATGCTGGTTCGCATTTTCCTGGCGGCGACCGGACGCGTGCCGTCCGGATCGCGAATTTCACGATCAACGGAGACCCGATGACGCTGCGGCATCTTGCAAGAATTCTCGTTCCCGCGACCCTGCTGGCCGGCTGTGTCGCTGACGACCCGCAAGCCAACCGGCGCGATACAATGACCCAACGCCAGAAGGACAGCGTGCTGGGGCAATCCGGCCTGCCAGGCGCTCAGGGCGTCACGAAGGCACTGCGGGCGGCGGACTCGGCGAAGGCGCGCCAAGCGCGGCAGGACTCGATCACTCCGTGACATCGCGCCGGGTCGGCACCGCGAGTCGCATGATCGATCTGGCCAGCCTCATTCTGATTCTTGCGGGGGGCGCGCTGTACGTGGCTGCCTACGTCGGCATGCGCGACCTACGCAATCGCCCTCACACGGAATTCGTTCGCGGTAATACCGAAGCATTCTCCAGCCTGACGCAATACATCAGGCTGCACCGGCTCTCCATCGCCGGGCTCGCCTTGGCGGCCCTGGGAATCATCGTCGGGGTTTCGGCGGCGGTGCACGCGCGACAGATTGCGCGGCGGGCGAACGCTCAGTCTTTGGGATAGGAGAGGATCATGTGCCGCAATATCAAGACACTGGCCAATTTCGAACCACCTGCCAGCGACGATGAGATTCGGGCGTCAGCGCTTCAGTTCGTGCGAAAACTGAGCGGTGCCACCCGGCCCTCGCGCGCCAATGAGGCAGCCTTCAATACCGCCGTTGACGATGTGACGGCGGCGGCGCAGCGCCTCATCCAGTCGCTTTCCACCAACGCGCCGCCACGCAATCGCGAGATCGAGGCCCAGAAAGCTCGCGAGCGTTCATTGAAGCGGTTCGCCTGAGGCGTCCGTCTATCGCCGCAGGCGACGTAGTCCCCACGCGATGAGCGCCAGCGCTCCGGAAACCGCGATGATGGTGGGGCCGCTGGGCAAGTCGAATGGCACCGAGAGCGAGAACCCCAGCAGGGCGGCCAACAGCGCCGAGCCCACCCCCACTGTAAAAATTCCACGCATGCTTTGCGCGAGGAGCAGGCCGGTCACCGCGGGCAAAACGAGGAAGTTGAACACCAGCATCACGCCGCCGAACTGCATGGCGTACGCGATTACCGCACCCAACGTCAGATACAACAAGAGATTCCAGAACTTGACGTTGTATCCGAGCGTGCGCGCCGTCTCCCGGTCGAATGAAACGAACAGGAATTCCTTGTAGAAGATCACATGGACAATCAGCACGGGTATGGCGACGGCAAGCAGCACAATCGTGTCCACGCGCGTGATGCCAAGGATGTTGCCTTGCAGAAAGATGTCGTGCGCTTCGCCGGTCTTTGCCTTGGCGATCAAGAGTATGCCCGCCGCCGCGGCCACGGCGTAGGTCACACCGATCACTGCGTCCGGCGGCACGCCAGCGCGGCCCCCGCCGCCGATGCCAAAGAAAATGGCGCCGGCGATGGTGACAATTAGCGCCATCGCCACTGGATGGTGGGTGAGCTCGCCACCGAGACCGAGTCCGTACAGGAACATCCCGAGCGCGATACCGGCCGACGACAGCTGCGCGAGCGCGGCGCCAACAAACACGATCCGACGGAGAACGACATAGACACCAAGCACCGAGCACGCGAGCGCGATGACCATGGCGCCGTAGAGCGCCTCCTTGAAGAGGAAGATCGTCGAGAGCGTGTCAGACACGGCCGTCGGTCCCCACTGTGCCGCCACCGCCATTGGCGCCAGGCAGATCCCCAGTGGCTTGCCGTCGCGCGACGACGATGCGGTGGCCATGGACTTCATCCACCTCCACCGGAATACCATACATGCTGGTGAGCGTCTTCTCTTCGACAATCTCGTCCACGGTGCCGATGCGGAATGCTCCTTCCATGGTGAGCGCGATACGGCTGACGTAGTTGGCCACCTCGTTCAGCGCGTGACTGACCATCAGTACCGTGATGCCGTGGCGTTCGTGCAGCTCGCGGACGAGCGACAGGATCTGGGTGGTCGAAACGAGATCCATGCCGTTGGTGGGTTCGTCAAGGACGAGGATGGATGGCTCTCCCACAAGCGCCCGCGCGATCAACGTTCGTTGCTTCTGGCCGCCCGAGAGCGCACCCAGTTGCTGCTGCGCCAGGTGACCGATTCCGACGTGCGCGAGCGCGTTCATGGCATGCTCATGGTCGGTGTGCTTGGGGCGCCGGCCGAGACCGATGCGGTCGTAGCGGCCCATCAACACAACGTCCACCACCTTCAGCGGGAATCCGTAGTCTACGGAATCGCGTTGCGGTACGTACCCGAAGCGAAGCCCCTGCTTCACCGTGACCGATCCACTGAGGGGCTTCAGGGAGCCCAGAATTGCTCGAAGGATGGTGGTTTTCCCTGCGCCGTTCGGTCCAACCAGGCCCAGGAAGTCGCCTTCGGGGATCTCGAACGTGAGATCCGAAAGCACGACGCGACGCCCGTACCCGAGCGTCGCGCGGTCGAACCGAACGAGCGGAGTGGAGATCATTTCACGGCGTTAGCGATCAAATCGATGTTGTAGTGCATCAAGTCTACATAGCTATTCAGTTTCTTGTCGCGCAGTCCCCCAACGGAGGGCGGGACAATGAGAACCTTCGCGCCCGTCTTGCCGGCGACAAAGTCCGCATCTCTGCGATTGTACCACGGCTCCATGATGATCACTCTCGCGCCCGTGCGCTTCATCTGAAGGATGAGCCCAGCAAGATGCGACGGCGACGGTGGAACTCCGGGCTTTGGTTCCATGAAGCCCACGATGTTCATCCCGGTGTACTCGGCGAGATACTTCCAGCTCGTGTGGTACGCGACGACCGGCTTGCCTTTGATCTCCACCAACTCCTTCTGCCAATTGCGCTCCGCCAGATTAAGGCGCGCCTCGAATGCCTTCGTGTTTGCCGCGTACGCGGCCGCGTTCGACGGATCGAGCTGAGTGAACTTGCGCTCGAACAGGCGCGCGATGCGGCGGCCGTTCTCCGGGTCAAGCCAGTAGTGTGGATTCCCCAGCGGATGAACATCGCCTTGGCTGCGGTCCACGTTTCCTTGCGCGCGGTCCAGCACCTCGATCGCCTGGGAAACGTCCAAATTCCCGGACCCGCCGGGGCGAATCTTTGAATTGCGCGCCCCATCTACGAGCAGCGACATCCAACCGACTTCCAGGTCGAGCCCCACAAACGCGAACACGTCAGCGTTGCGCATTCGCAACAGGAAGCTCGGCTTCGCTTCAGCGAAATGCGGATCCTGATATCCCTCGCTCACGTGAGTTACCGTGATCTGCGAGCCGCCAACCGACTTCGCGATGTCCGCAAGATCGCTGGTGCTCGTGACTACCTTCAGCTGGGCATAAGCAGGAGTGATCGCCGCGAAGGCAAACACTGCGGCCACGATGATGTTACGAAGCATTCTAGAACTCCTCGACGCCAGTGCGTCGCTGATGTCAGAACGGATGCGGCCGATGCGGCCCGACGGCAAACGTCGCCTGAAGCAGGACGCGGTTCGTTGCCTCGAGCCCCCGTGGCATGGTACGCTCCAAAGCCAGATTGAATTTCGAGAACTCGCTCGGGAACCATTCTAAATACCCTGAGCCGGCGGTCAGGGTCCCGCCACCGAGGTCTGGATCCTCCAACCAATCGTAGCGTCCGCCGACGTGGAGCCGCCGCGTCAACTGCCATCGTGCGAACCCGTATGCCCCTGCGAAATCTCGTGAGGGTCCACCATACGCCGGGTCTGTACTCCGCGCGTTGAATTGCTGGAGTACTTCGACGTTCGCGATGAAGGACCGATACAGTCCCTGCTGCAGCGGTCGCCACCGAAAGGTTAGGTCGCCCCCCGACAAGAGTCTGCCGCGCCAGCACGGCATTCACTTCGGCCGAGGGCGGGACACCGCCGAAATCGTACGGCTGTTCCAGCTTGCTGGTC